>JBARZR010000139.1:0-36232 GCA_049650205.1 Pacificimonas sp.
CATCGACACGGCGCACGGCCCCGACATCGCTTGGCGGCAGGAAGGCGATAGGCTCGTCCGGCAGGTGCGTGGCCGAACGCAGCCGGTCCTGTCCGGGGTCGAGGACCTGGAAGTCGCGCTGTTCCAGCCCGGCAGTGGCTGGCGGACCGATTGGGACCCGGCCATGGCGCGCGGCGGCGACTGGCCGACCGCCATCCGCGTGACCGTGCAGCTTGGCGACGCGGAACTGTCGCGCACGGTCGCCTTCGCTGCGCCGCCCGCGCCATGAGAGGAGTGGGCACGGGGGACGAGGGCGGTATCGTTCTTGTCAATGTACTGGCCGTGTTGGCGCTCGCCAGCGCCATCATCCTCATCATGGTGTCCGCGCAGGACAGTGCGACCCTTCGCAGCAGCCGCTTCGCGGAGGCGGCGCAGGCGCTAGCTATCGCCGAGGGCGGCGAGTTGAGCGCCATCAGCGCGCTCAGGCGCGACGCGCTGGCCGAGGATAGTGATGTCGATCACCGCGGCGAGGCGTGGGCGGCAATCGAGGAAACCGATGCGCCGGTCGAGGGCGGCAGCTTTACATTGAGGATCGAGGACGCGCAGGCGCGCTACAATCTCGCCAACATGGTGCCCGCCGGATCCGCCGGTATTTTCCCCCGTATCGCCGAGGCGGCGGGCATCGACCGGGCCGAAGGCGCGCGCATTGAATTGGCGGTCAGGACCGCGGGCGGCATCGACGATATGACCATGCTGTCGCGGCTGGGCGTGACGGCGGGACAACTGCGGGCGCTGGCGCCCTTTGTCACCGTGCTGCCGCGCCCGACGCGCGTCAATCTGAACAACGCGGACGAAGCGTTGCTGGCGGCATTGTTCGACGACCCCCTGGCGGCACGTCTGCTGATCGAACGCCGGAACCGGCAGGGGTTTGTGACCAGGGAAGACGTGCGCGCACTGAAGGCGGTCGCGCCCTTTGGCACCAGCTTCCGCAGCGATTATTTCCGCGTCCAAAGTGGAGTTCGCATTGGCGCAACGCGGCAGGTTCTGACCAGCCTGCTTGAACGGCGCGGAAAGCGTGTGAGCGTTATCGAGCGTAAGCGCGGAAGCGGCGACACCCTTTCGGACGCCGCCGCTCTTCAACCTTGATACCGTATCCCGGCTCAGTCGGTTCCGGCTGCAGGGTCCGGAATATCGACCGGGTCAGCCTTCAGAGTCAAATCGATGATGTCACCATCCATTGGATCGATGGCCTCACCCTTCTCGTCGACGCGGAAAGCCGCCGCGAAATTCGCACCGAACTGATCCTCAACGCCGGTCGGCGTCGGCGTCGGTGTTGGCGTAGGTGCGGGTGTCGGACCATCAACACGTTCTGGGTCATCGCAACCCGAAAGTGCCAATGCGGCGACACCTGCAAGGATCAACCCCTTATATGTGCGTGTCATGTTAACTTCCTTTCTGAACATTTTACGTCAAGGACGGAGCCTAGTCGCTGTCACTGCCGTTGCCGTCCGCCTGTGAATTCGGCGAACCGCGCAGCGGCGTGTTCAGATAGGGGAAACTGTTCCTGAGTTCCGCGGCGCTGATCGGCGCGCCGTCGGTGAAGGCGACATTGCCCACAGGCGCATCGTCGCTGTCGCAATAGGGCAGCTGCACGTCTTCACCCGCGATCGGCACGGGATAGCAGAGCCGACCCATGGCGACCCGCAGGACGATATCCACGGCATCGTCGCCCGGACGGCGGCCATTGGGAAAGCCTGCCAGATCGTCACCGACCAGACCGAAGGTGCTCTGATCCGCGCGCGGCGTCGGCGGGACGCCCGTATTCAGGCGGATCATCTCGGAGGGAGTTACCGTCGCCAGCTGGTTCAGATTGGGAAGTCCGGCGACACCCGGGAAGCCGGTCAGGAAAGCGGCGACAAGATCTTCACGCGGAAGATTGGATGGCGCCAGATTGTCAATATCCGTACCCAGCGTCGTGTTCACGGCACCGCGGAACAGAATGTCCAGCAATGCGGGGAAGGTCGGGTTGGTGACATAATCGGCCAAAGCGCCGTCCTGGGTCGGCTCGGCGGCGTTGAACAGGTTCTTGTCCGGCAGACCGATGACCAGCTCGTTCACCAACGGCATGCCGAGGCGGGACTGCTGCACATAGGCACCGCCATAAAGCGATTCCTGCTCATAGGTTGGGCTCGGATCCTCCAGCCGTGCCTGCGGCAGGCTTGATGTGGTCCAGACGCCGATGGTGCCATTGCCGTCACCAACGACGCAGGAGATCGGCACCTCGATCGCCAGCGAGGTGACGTTCGCCACGCCGACGAGATCGTCATTCATGCGGTCCTGCGTGACGCCGCCCGGGAAACCGGCGCCGTCATCCGCACCCGGGGAACTGTCACCCTCGACGGGCACGAAATTCACCAGATCGAAGACTTCGCCCAGATTGACGGCGAAGGCTTCGGCGCGCTGGCCCGCGAAAACGCGGCCCGGCACGGAACAGCCCGGCAGGTTGACGCTGTAAACGAACTGGTCGGCATAGCTTTCATAGTCCGGCAGGGTCTTGGTGCCGATATTGTCGATTGGCTTGACGAAGCGTCCGCCAGCCGGGCCGCCCACGGGGGTCAGATCGGTCATGTCCTGGCTGCGGCGGTCCCCGTTCGTCACCATCAGCGAGTAATATTCATATTCGCCTTGATTGGGGTCGTTGGGAGCCGCGATCGGTCCGGCCTGGCGCAGCGGAATGGCGTTGACGACGCCGCCAATGTCCAGCGTGATGCCCGTGCCGTTCTGCAGATCGTTGTCAAAGTCGAAGACGTAGGTGATGTCCTCGACCGCGTCCCCGTCATTATCGATATGGATTTCATAAACCGCGTTGGGGTCCATGGTGAAATAATTCGGACCGCCATATGGTGCCTGGATGGGCTGGTAATTGGCGATGATCGTGACAAAATCCTCGCGGCCCGGTTCATAGCTGCGAAACGCATAGAGATCTGTGCCGTCCACCTTCGGCGTTTGCGTGATTCCCGGCGCTTCGCGATGGCTGGAGCCCATCGCCGGGGCCGCGGCCAAAACCATCGCCGACGCGATGACGCCGCCAAGTGAATATTTCAAATTTTGTCCCATGATCATAACTCCCTTGTTGTCCCCAAATGCTCAACGCATTCCATTTCCAGCGCATTTGCGCGCAGATTGTGCCGGAAAGGCAAGAACCTTAATGTTCAGTTCACGCGCGCACGGTTGGACCGCGATGTGCAGACCTGAAGACGGTTGCCGGCTTCCTTGAACACCAGATACGTCTTCCGGACGCCAGCGGATGCCGCATTTCCAAAATTTTCCATTCAATGCCGGAATTTGACCGTCGATATCGCACGGTTTGCTCCCCCAACGGCGTAAAGCAGTTCTCGATCTGAAACCTGTAGCTGCATATTGGTCAGTGACGTTCGAGGGGCTTCATCCTTACCGCAGATGTTCGAAGTGAGAGCTCAAGGCAGCCCCTCAATACAATCGGAACGAACGGCGGTTTTGAGACATGCCGGGTTCGGCAGGAACCGATCGAGACGGGGGCGCAGAACGGACATTCCGATCAAAGGAATGCTGTGTCCGGGATCAAGTCGGTCCCGAACACGACTGCCGGCATCTGAAAAGCGCGAGATCCGGCCTGGATGCGGAATGACGATTCGCGTGCAGGACGATGCTGTCGAACCAGCTATCACGAAGAGGGGCAATGCGCCCGGCAAGATCTGCGGACCCGCAGTGCCGGTGTTTCGCGGTTCGTATCTCGGACTGGCTTTGGGCGACGGCCAGACGACATCCGCACCCGGTCCGGTTCTGCTAGGCTGGTTGCGCAGTCGCCGGCCGCGCAGTGCATGACGTTGACAGGCAAGCCACGGCCGAGCGTCGCGGATCACGGTCGGCGGCACTTCGGCCAGCGGCTCAGGATCAACGGGCTCGCACCTCACATCAACTCGGCGATCGTCGGCCGGGGGTAATCGGCCCGTCGTTCGTGACGCACGTTGCTGAGAGCCGCAAGTGTAATCCTCAACCGGCAGGGCGCGCGCGAACTGTTCGGCTTCCCTGGAACGGCATAACCGTGCCAGTCCGGCGTTGAAACGGCATCGGCAGATGATATCCGGGCTTCAGAAGGGCAGAGAAGGTCAGAGCGAAGTGCGCCTGATCCGCGTACCGAAATCGTCTGTGCCAAGCCGAGAGGCAAGATGGGAGTGGTGCCGCTTAGGTGACTCGAACACCTGACCCCATCATTACGAATGATGTGCTCTACCAACTGAGCTAAAGCGGCCCGGGATCTGCCAAGCTTGTCTGGAGGCGATCCGAAGGCGCGGCTCATAACAGTGCGGGTGCGGACTGACAAGCTGGAGTCTGGCGCCGAAGCCTGCGCCAAATCTTGCCCCGCGTTAACCATCCTTAAAGCGGCGGGTGCGAAATAGGTCCGGAATGACTTGATTCGCATTTTGGGACCGGGAACAGTGATGGACGACGCCAGCGGAACATATAGCAGTGCGGAAGAACCGGACTTCGACGCGCCGCCGGTCTTTGCCGAACAGGATGAGCGGCGGATGCATGTGCGCGCCTATAATCACTGGGCGGGGCTTCTGCGCGGGCGCGAGTTTCCCGCGCCAGGCGATCTGGACCCGGACGAGATCGACGATTTCGGCCCGAACAGCGTCCTCATCGACTTCGGTGCCGACAAGGACAATCCAATCCTGCGCTATATCGGCGGCCGCCTGCGCTCGGAATGCGATCTCGACGATGCCGAGATCGGTTATGAAAAGGTGCCTTCGCGCTCCCTGCTCTCGCGCCTGACCGATCATTATTTCGAAATCATCGCCAACCGCGCGCCCATTGGATTCGAAGCGGAATTCACGTCCCGCCGGGGCAACAACACCATGTATCGCGGCATCCTGATGCCGCTGTCGGCAGACGGCGGCACGATCGACACGATTTACGGTGTCATCAACTGGAAGGAAGTCGCCGACGAGGACGTTCTGGAAGAATTGTCCATGGGGGCGGCATCGCTTGGCAAGACGGCGATCGAAAGCGCGCCGCCCGCCGACGATATCGAGGATATGCTGTTCGGCAACGGCGCGCAGCCTGGCGCCGGGCCTGATCTTGATCTTGCTGCACCCGTACCGCAACCGCTGGCCGCCGATGCGGGCCTTTACGACCGCCTTGCCCATGCGCGCGACGCCGCCCTGGGACTGAAGGGTGCGAACGACCGCAGCCGCGCCGCGCTATATGCGGCCCTGTCGGAGGCATGGGATTTCTATCTGGGCACGCGCGCTGCGCCGAACGATTACGCCGAACTTCTGGAAGACAGCGGCCTGAAGGTGCAGGCGCGCGCGCCGATGACGCCCATCGTCAAGCTCGTATTCGGGGCGGACTACGACAAGACCCGCCTGACGGAGTTCTCCGCCGCCCTCGCTTACGCCGCGCGGCGGGACGTGGCGGCAGGTGGCTTCTCGGCCTTTGCCGAGGCGCATGAGGGGGGTTTGAAAGGCCTTGTGAAAGCGGAACGCGCAGCCCGCCGCGCCGAGACGAAAACGCCGAAGGTGGACAGTGCCGCGGCGAAAAAAACCGCCCTTCGCGCGACAAAGCCCATGGCGCAGCTGGCACTGGACATTCCTGGCGAAGAGGAATTCGTACTGGTCGTCGCAAAACGCCTTGGAAATGGCGAATTTGGCGTGATGGGCGCGGTTCCGGACGCGGAATCGCTGCTTCAGGGGGCGCTTCGCAAGCTGAAATAGCCGGTTTCCGGCATTGCACGCATGAGCGGGCGCGCGCATATGCGGAAGGGAAGACATCCACGTCGCCCCTTCCGAAAGGCGCTCCATGGCCCGCGCGGCTTCAAAGTCCCCGAAACTCTCCCATTCCGATCCGCTTGAGGACGCCCTGTTCGCCGGTGCGCTGCCCGGTGAGGCCGACGACCTGGATCCCAAGGCGGCAAAACGCATCGCAGCCTTCGTCAAAACGACGCTGACCGCCCGCACGGCCGATACGGCGTACATCACCATCGAAAGCATAGAGCCCGAACCCGGCCATCGCCGGACGGGCATTGTCATTTCCAATGACGACATGCCGTTTCTGGTCGATTCCGTCACCAACGCGCTGACGGGCCACAACATGGCGATCCACCGCCTGCTGCATCCGATCATCGACGTCGAGCGCACGAGGGGCGGCAAGCTCAAGTCGATGCGCGCCGCGAATGGCAGCGACGCGCCGGAAGGCCATGTCCGCGAATCGCTGATCTACATAGAAGCGGAGCGGATCGGTGCGCGCCGCCGCAAGGATCTGACCGAAGAGCTCACGGCTGTGCTGGCCGATGTCCGCGCCGCGGTCACCGACTGGCATGCCATGCTCGCGGCGCTGAAGGAAACGGCGGCTTCGCTTATCAACGCGAAAATCCCCGTTTCGGCGCAGGACGTCATGGAGGGGAAAGAGTTTCTCGACTGGCTGGCGGAAGATAATTTCACCCTTCTTGGCCATGCCGCTTATATATTCGCCGACAGTCTGGACGACGACGCCGTGCAGCCCGTCCTCGAGAGCGGCCTTGGCCTGCTCGCCGATCCCGAATTTCCGCTCTGGCGCGGCGCGGACGGGTTCGAGGTTCTGCCCGCCGCCCTGCGCGGGTTCATGGCGACGCCCGAGCCTATCCTCATCACCAAGGCGAACGCCCTCAGCCGGGTCCACCGCTCCACCTATTACGACGTCGTCAGCGTCAAGCGTTACGACGCGGGCGGCGGGGTTTGCGGCGAACACCGCTTCATCGGCCTGTTCACTTCCGCCGCGCTGTCCAGGTCGCCCGAAGAGGTGCCCGTGATGCGCCGCAAGGTCGAGGCGGTGCGCGAAACCCTCGGCTTCGATCCGCGCAGTCATTCGGGCAAGGCGCTGACCCATATCATCGAAACCTTCCCGCGCACCGACCTTTTCCTGACGGACGCCTCGCGGCTCGCGGACATGGCGAAGGGGATGCTCTCGCTTCTCGACCGCCCGCGCCCCAAGATCTTCGCCCGCGCCGACCCCTTTGGCCGCTTCGTCAGCGCCATCGTCTATGTCCCGCGCGAAGCGTATAATACCGGCATCCGCGCGCGGATCGGCGCGATGCTGGAGGACGCCTTCCAGGCCCGGCTCGCGCGTTTCGATGTGGAGCTGCGCTCCGAGGGTCTGGCACGCGTGCAATATTATCTTGCCACCACGCCCGGCCAGGTCCCCGACATCGACGAGCATGACCTCAACCAGCGGCTGAAGCGCCTCGTGCGCGGCTGGGGCGAGGCGCTGACGGCGGAGCTGATCGAGCAGCTGGGCGGGCCGCGCGGCGGACGGCTGTCGCTGCAATATGCCGACGCCTTTTCGGCCAGCTATCGCGATCAGTTCGACGCGGAAGAAGCCGCCGTCGATGTCTCGCGATTGTCCGCCCTGGACGGCGAGGAGGACCGCGACGTCCATTTCTACCGCAAGCCGAGCGATCCCGAAGATCGCCTGCGTATCAAGATTTACCGCATGGGCCAGATCATCCCGCTTTCGGAAGTGGTCCCCGTGCTGGAGGCGTTCGGTTTCCATGTCATCGAGGAATATCCCTTCGATCTCGCCAAAGGGCGGCTGGGCTGGGTTCACGATTTCCTGGTGGCCAGCGCGCATGGCGACGCTCTGGATATCGAGTTTCTGAAAGCGCAGGCGGAACCCGCGCTGCGTGCCGTCCTGACGGGCGCACAGGAGAATGACGGCTTCAACGGGCTCGTGACCGGAGCCTCGCTCAGGATCGAACATGTCGCCTGGCTGCGGGCCTATTTCCGCTATCTGAAGCAGACCGGCCTGACCTATGGCCTGCCAACCGTCGTCGAGGCGCTGCGCCGCCATCCCAAACTGGCCGCCGACCTGATCGCGCTGTTCTACGCCCGCTTCGACCCGAAGCAGAAGAAGCGCGAGGCCGAGATCGACAAGGCGCAGAAAGCCGTGGCCAGCGGCCTGCGCGGCGTGGCCGCGATCGACGATGACCGCATCCTCCGCCTTTACCGCGACACCATGCGGGCGACGCTGCGCACCAATGCCTTCGCGAAGGGCGAGGAGGCGCTCGCCTTCAAGCTCGAATCCGCCGCCATTCCCGGCCTGCCGCCACCCGTGCCGTACCGCGAAATCTGGGTCTATTCCCCGCGCGTGGAGGGCATCCACCTGCGCGGCGGCCCCATTGCGCGTGGCGGGCTGCGCTGGTCGGACCGGCGCGACGATTTCCGCACCGAGGTCCTCGGGCTCGTGAAGGCGCAGATGGTGAAGAACGCCGTCATCGTGCCGACCGGTTCCAAGGGCGGATTTTATCCCAAGCACCTGCCGTCCAGCACCGACCGGGAGGCGTGGCTCGCCGAGGGTGTGGCCTGCTACAAGACCTTCATCCGCTCGCTCCTGTCGCTGACCGACAATGTGGTGGACGGCGAGACCGTGCCGCCAAAGGGCATCGTCTGCCATGACGAGCCCGATCCCTATCTGGTCGTCGCCGCCGACAAGGGCACGGCCACCTTCTCCGACATCGCCAACGCCATCAGCGTCGAGCGCGGTTTCTGGCTGGGCGACGCCTTCGCCAGTGGCGGCGCAAACGGTTACGACCACAAGGCGATGGGCATCACTGCGAAGGGCGGCTGGGTCAGCGTCCAGCGGCATTTCCGCGAAATGGGTGTCGACGTGCAAAGCGATACCGTCAGCGTCGTCGGGGTCGGCGACATGTCTGGCGACGTCTTCGGCAACGGCATGCTCTTGTCAAAATCGCTGAAGCTGGTCGCTGCTTTCGACCACCGCCATATCTTCATCGATCCCGATCCCGACCCGGCGAAAAGCTGGGAAGAGCGCGAACGGCTGTTCAATCTGCCCCGCTCAAGCTGGGAGGATTATGACCCGAAACTGATCTCCAGGGGCGGCGGTGTCTTTTCACGCGCGCAGAAGTCCATCAGGATCTCGAAGCAGATCATGGAACGGCTCGGCGTGGAGGAAAAGGAACTCGCTCCGACCGACCTGATGCGCGCCATATTGCGGGCGCCCGCCGACCTTCTGTGGTTCGGCGGTATCGGCACCTATGTGAAGGGACCGGGCGA
The DNA here is from genome assembly GCA_049650205.1 of Pacificimonas sp. Lineage (GTDB taxonomy): Bacteria > Pseudomonadota > Alphaproteobacteria > Sphingomonadales > Sphingomonadaceae > Pacificimonas. The sequence goes on from JBARZR010000139.1 coordinate 9,069, forward strand.
AAGCGACACGGATGTCGGCGACCGGGCCAATGACGACATCCGCGTCAGCGCGCACGAGCTTCGCGTCAAAGTCATCGGCGAGGGTGCGAATCTGGGCATCACGCAGCTGGGGCGTATCGCCTTCGCCCGCGACGGTGGTCGCATAAACACCGATTTCATCGACAATTCCGCAGGTGTCGACTGCTCGGATAACGAGGTCAACATCAAGATCGCGCTGCAGGGCCCGCTGCGCGGTGGCAAGGTCTCCGAGGACGAGCGCAACGCCTTCCTCGCCTCCATGACCGACGAGGTGGAATCCATCGTCCTGCGCGACAACATCATGCAGACACAGGCGATTTCCGTTGCCGAGTCCGGAGGGGCCGCCGCACTCCCGGCGCTGCAGAGGGTCATTCAGCTGCTGGAGGCGCGCGGCAAGCTTAACCGGCAGGTCGAACAGTTGCCGAATGACGAGCAACTGACCCAGCGCGCGGCGGCGGGACATGGCCTGGTGCGCCCGGAACTCGCCGTGCTGCTCGCCTATGCAAAGATGGTGATTTACGATTCGCTGGTCGAATCGAGTGTGCCTGACGACGCGATCCTGGTCGAAGACCTGCATATGGCGTTTCCGGACACGCTGATGGCCCGCTTCGAAAGCGAAGTGGACGGCCACACGCTGCGGCGCGAGATCATCGCGACAAAGCTCGCCAACCAGATCGTCAACCGCGGTGGCATCGCGCTGGCGTTCGAGCTCGCCGAGGAGCATGGCACGACGCTCGCACATGTCGGTGCGGCATTCGTGGCGGCGCGGGAACTGTTCGGTTATCGCGGTCTGTGGCGCGGCATCGACGCGGCGGATGTCGGCAGCCAGGCTCATATCATGCTGCACGCCCGCTCCATCGATGGCCTGCGCCTGCATATGTCCGATCTCATCCGCGAAACGGCGGCGGGCGACATGGCCTCGGACACGGTGACGGCGCTGAAGGCGGGCGTCGATGTGCTGGCCTCCGATGTCGACCAGCTGCTCCGCGCCGAACCCCGCGCGCATCTGGAGCGGGTGCGGCAGGATCTGGTCGCGGGCGGCGCCCCTGAGGAAATCGCCGACCGGCTGGTCGACATCCAGGCGCTCGACGGCGCGATCGCCACATCCAAACTCTCGCACGAACTGGGCGCGAAGGAGCGCGTCGTCGCGGCGGCCTACACGCTGCTGGGCGAGGAGGTCGGCATGGACTGGGCGAAGGCCGCCGCCGCCCGCATGAACCCGACCGATCCCTGGGAACGGCTGCTGGTGTCCGGCCTCGTGCGCGATTTCGAGGCGCTGCGCATGGCGCTGATCCGCAAGATCGCGTCGAAAGGAGAGGATCCGTCCGAGGCCGTCTGCGCCTGGCTGGCCGAACATCGCGACCGCGCCGACCGCCTGCGTGCCAGCGTCGACCGCGCCCGCCAGTCGGGGGCCGTCACGACTGCCATGCTCGCGCACCTCGCCAGCCAGGCACGGAGCCTGCTGGCGGCGTAGCCGTGCCGGACCGGGAACCGCCGGGTGGCGTGCCCCGTTCACTCCGTATTCAAGGCTGGAAACATAGGGACAGCAGCATGGACCGCAAATTTCTCATCATCGCCCTTGGCGGCTTCGCGCTGACCGTCTGCCCTTGCGCCGCCAATGCGCAGGATGCGGAACCCGCCCCACCCCCCATCGCGACGCCCGCCGCGACCGATAGCGGCGTCATCGTCGCCGCGCCGAAAAAACGCATCCCGCTTGATCAATTCATGGTGCCAACAGGTTGCCAGGATCTTGAGGAGGGCGAAATCTGCGTCACTGGCGATCCTTATGAAGAGCCTGAGGAAGAGGAAACGACGCCCGATCCCGGCGACCGTTTGCTCGATGTGCAGTCCGAGCGTGCCACGCTGGCCAATACGGGCGCGCAAACGCCAATGACCTGCAACCAGGTCGGTCCGGGCGGCGCGTCCGCCTGTGCCTTCGACGATTACCGTCAGTGGAAACGTGAGCGCGAGCTGAAGGAGAAGCGCGAGGAAATTCCCGTCGAATAATCCAGTCCTTTGATCCGGCCCTGTCCTATGCGGTCCCGGTCTGGAATAAGGAGGCCATGATGTTCGTCCTTCCCGCCGCGACCCGCCAGCATCCCGCGCCATTTTCCGAAACGCGTGTGAACCATGTGACCCGGCTCCGCGAAACGCGCGTGACCCGTGTAACCTTCGACCAGGATGGGGCGGCCATATGACCGACATTTACCACCGCGTCACCGACCGCCGTGCCATCATCGACCGACGCGCGCTCTGGACGCAGCTGCAGTCCGTGCCCGCCGAGCGTGGCGCCGCGACGGATATCCTGCGACGCGCCTATGAAGCGGGGTCGGCGGAACTCGGTCGCCGCATCGACGCCGATCCGGGCAATGGCCTCAAACATGCAAACGCGCAGGCGTTCCTGACCGATCAGATCGTTCGCCTGACCTACGATTTCGCCGCGCTGCGCCTTTATCCCGTGCAAAACCCGACGCGGGGGCAGCGGCTGACGATCTGCGCCGTCGGTGGCTATGGCCGCCGCGAAATGGCCCCGCACAGCGACGTCGACCTGCTGTTCCTGACCCCCGGCAAACTGTCGTCATGGGCGGAACAGGTGGTGGAAACCGTCCTTTACACCTTATGGGATTTCGGCTGGAAAGTCGGCCATGCGACCCGGTCCATCGCGGAAATGGTGCGGCTGTCCCTCGACGACATCACCATTCGCACGGCGATGCTGGAGGCGCGTTTCCTGTGGGGCGACCAGCCGCTCTACGAACAGGCGGCGGCGTCATTCACGCGCGACGTGACGGCGGGGACCGAACGCGACTTCATCCAGCAGAAGCTGGCGGAACGCGATACACGGCACGAGCGCATGGGGGGGAGCCGCTATGTCGTCGAACCGAACGTCAAGGAGGGGAAGGGATCCTTGCGCGATCTCCACACGCTGTTCTGGATCGGCAAATATGTCTATCGCGTCCAGCGCGCCGTCGAGCTGATCGAGAAGGGCGTTTTCACCGAAGAGGAATACCGCCAGTTCAACCGCGCGGAGAATTTCCTATGGGCCGTACGCATCCAGATGCACCGGCTGTCGCGCCGCGCCGAGGAGCGGCTGACCTTCGACCTGCAACGTGAACTCGCCGAGCGGCTGGGATATAAGGAGCGCGCCGGGACGGCCCCCGTCGAGCGGTTCATGCGGCACTATTTCCTGATCGCCAAATCCGTCGGCGACCTGACCGGACTGTTTCTCGCCAATCTGGAGGAAAAGCACGCTGCCGCCCGCCTGCGCCTGCCATCCCGCACCCGCGCGCCGCAGCGTTTGAAGGGCTTCACGCTCGACCGGGGCCGCATCAGCATTCCCGCGAAGGATTTTTTTCAGCAAAAACCGCGCCGCCTGATGAAGCTGTTCTGGCTGGCCGACCGCTATGGCCATGAAATCCATCCGCAGGCGATGCGGCAGGCGGGGCAGGACGCGCTCGCCATCGCCGATTATCAGGATGATGCGAAGACCAACCGCATGTTTCTCGACGTGCTTTGCAGCCCGCGCGACCCGGAACTGGTGCTGCGCTGGATGAACGAGGCGGGGGTCTTCGGGCGGTTCATGCCCGATTTCGGCCGCGTCGTCGCGCGCATGCAATACGACATGTACCATCATTATACCGTCGACGAGCATACCATCCGCGCCATCGGTCTGCTGTCGAAGGTCGAGAAGGGCGAGCTGGCGGACGAGCATCCCGTTTGCACCGCGCTCATCCACAAAATCGCCAGCCGCGAAGTGCTTTATGTCGCGGTGTTGCTGCATGATATCGCCAAGGGGCGCGGCGGCGACCATAGCCAGTTGGGCGGGGAAGTGGCGGAGGCACTCTGTCCCCGCCTCGGCCTCAATGCGGCGCAGACGGAAACCGTCGCCTGGCTGGTGCGGCAGCACCTCCTGATGTCCTCCATCGCCTTCAAGCGCGATCTCGCTGATCCCAAGACCATCGAGGATTTCGCCGCTCAGGTGCAAAGCCCCGAGCGGCTGCGCTTGCTCCTGATGCTGACGGTCGTCGATATCCGCGCGGTCGGTCCCGGCACCTGGACGGCGTGGAAGGCGCAGTTGCTGCTCGATCTATACGAGGCGGGGGAATCGCGCCTTCTCCTCGGTCATCAGGAACAGGGACGGTCCGAGCGCATCTCGCGCAAGCAGGATCTCGTGCAGGCCGACCTCGGCTGGCCGGACGCGCAAATGGCGGATTATGCGAAGCGCTTCCCCGACGCCTACTGGATCGCCGAACCCCCCGCGACGCTGGCCGCCAATGCCCGCCAGATCGCCGCGCGGGAGGGCGAGCTGAGTGTAGCCACCACCGTCGACACGGAAACCGGTCTGACGCATGTGACCACCTATGCGGGCGACCATCCGGGTATCTTCATGCGGCTGGCGGGCGCGATCAGCCTATCGGGCGCGAACATCCTCGACGCGCGCGTACACACCACCCGCGATGGGAAGGCGCTCGACAATATCGCCATCACCGCGCCGACGGGGGAGCCTTTCGACGATCCCGCCCAGCTGACACGGCTGCGGCAGACCATCATCGACACGCTGGAGGGGCGCATCCGCCTGCGCGAGCGGCTGGCGAAGCGTCCGCTGGCGCTGATCCGCGCTGACCAGTTCCCGATCGCGCCGCGCGTCATCGTGCAGCCCAACGCCTCCAACCGCTTCACCGTGGTGGAGGTCAACGCCGCCGACCGTCCCGGCCTGCTTTACGCGCTCGCCCGCGCGCTGTACGACGCCCGTGTCACCATCCGTTCGGCGCACATCATGACTTATGGCGAGCGGGTCGTGGACACCTTTTACCTGACCGACCTGACGGGCCAGAAACTCGACGGGACCCAGCGCCTGCGCGGGATAGAGACCCGCCTCCTCAACGCCGCGAAGGTGGTGGAGGAGGAACGGAAGGCCGCCTAGGCGGGCAGCGAAAGCGGTCCCGCGCCGTCCTCGCCCTCTTCCCGGTCCTTGCTTTCCTTCGCCACCTTCGCCTCGCGCGCCCGTTCCCTCAGCGCGACTTTCTCTTCTTCCTCGGCGGCATCGCCGCCCGGCGGGACATAGGCGATCACATAGTCGCCCTCGCTGACGTTGGGCTTCGCGGCGCTGGTGAAGAACGCCACACGTTTCGACGGCTTCACGACGGCAAGCAATTCACTTTTGGCCGACAGTCGCTCCTTCAGGTCGTCCAGCGTGTATTTTTCGCCGATCCGGGTCTGGCGGAACTGCCAGCCTTTTTCCTGCCGCGATAGCAGTTCCAGGAGCCCCGCAGATGAATTCATCAGCATCTGCCCCTTCAGCGCGGACGGAAGTCCGGCGATGCCCGCGTCATCCTCATTGCCCAGCTGGAAGACGGCGTTGCGGCCGATCTCCGGACCCAGCTCCGCACTGATCAGCGCATTATAGGCGTCATTGTCGGTTGCGGCGATGACGGCCTGGTGGCCGAAAATATCGAGATGATCCTCGTGGATCGCCTCCAGCGCCTCGCCATGGTGGGTCTTTATGCCCTTCTGCCGCGCCCGGCGCAGCATCAGGAAACTGCTGTCCGCCAGCGTCACGGGAACCTCGCGCTTGGCGAGTTCCTCCGCCAGTTCGATCGACCAGGGCGTCGCCCCGACGATCAGGACATCGCGGCCCGGCCCCTGATCGATGCCCAAGCGCTGCGCGAACCATTTTGCACTGAACCCATGGGCGATGATGGTGACGATGACGACCGCGAAGGCGAGCGGCATGAGCGCCGAGGCGTCCTCGAAGTTCAGTTCCTCGAGCCGGATGGCGAACAGCCCGGTAATGGCAACGCAGACCACGCCGCGCGGGGCGATCCAGCTGATGAATATCCGTTCTTTCCAGGGCACGCTGGAGAAGGCGAGGGCAACAAGCACCGACGCCGGCCGTACGACGAACAGCAGCAGGATCAGGAACAGCACATAGCGGAATTCGAACCGCTGGATCAGTTCCCAATCGAGCGTCGCCGAAAGGATGACGAACACCCCGGACAGGAGCAGGATCGTCACGCTTTCCTTGAACCGGCGCATTTCGCCAAAGCTGTCGAGATGCATGTTGGCCAGCGCGATGCCCATGGCAGTGACGGTCAGCAGGCCGGTCTCATGCTCCACGACATCGGCGATCACGAAACCCACGATGACGAAGCCAAAAACAACGGGAACCTTCAAGAATTCAGGCACCAGACCACGCGGGAACAGCCAGCCGATCAGGAAGGCGAGACCGATGCCGAGCGCGATGGCGAACAAGGAGGCGAGGCCGACATGCAGACCGATATCGGCGAACGCGTTCCCACCGCCGATATCGGAAAAGTTGATCCAGGCCAGTGTCATGACCGCCAGCAGCGCGCCTATGGGATCGTTGACGATGCCTTCCCATTTCAGGATATCGCGCGACCGGTTGGTGATTCTCAGTTGCCGCAGCATCGGGCCGATCACGGTCGGACCGGTCACGACCAATATACCCGCGAACAGGATGGCCGGTTCCAGCGCGATGCCCGCGCCATAAACCAGCGCCACCGTGCCGAGCGCCCATGCGACGGGCGCGCCGATCACGACCAGCCTGCCGACCGCCCAGCCCGCATGTTTCAATTCGCGGAAATCGAGACTCAATCCACCTTCGAACAATATGATGGCGACGGCCAGTTTGATCGCCGGCTGATAAAGCGGACCGAAGTCGGCGATCGGGTCGATGAGCCCGGTCGCGCCGGCGATGATCCCGCCCGCCAGCATAAGCGCGATCGCCGGCAGGCCTGTCCGCCAGGCAATCCACTGCGCGGAAATGCCGATGGCGCCGATGGCAGCCAGCTTGATCGTTAAGTCCATGGCCATTCGTATGTTCCTGTTGCCCATTCGCCCGGAATGGGCATGTTGTCGGCGCGGAACCTAGCGCGATGTGAAGCCTCTCACAACGTTGCGGTTATGACACCCGTTTTGCCTTATGCCGCATAGGCCATCTCCTCGACGATCAGCAGATGCGTGTTTCCTCCGAAATGCGGTTCGGACGCGTCCTCGAGCGCGGCCTGCAAGGCGATAACGTCGATAGGCCGGTCGGCGGCGAGATATAGCCGTCCATGTTCCGCAAGTGCGTGTAACCAGGCGTCATTCAGGCGTGGTCGCAGGTTCTCAAGCCGCGTGCGTTCCGCCGGGTCGTAGGTCCTGAGGACGATCTGCACGCCGACCAGTCCCGGCTCCGCGCCCGTGTCGAAAATCGGCACGATCAGCGGTTCGAAGCGGACATATTCCGGGGCGGCGTCACCCGAGGGCGTATCCGCATAGGCCGCCGCAGTCGCCGTCAGGGACGCGACCAGCGCGAGGCCGCCGACCAGATAGGGAAAATGCATCGCCATTTTCATAGTTTATATCGGCACACGCTCAGATGCGGTAAACGGGGAGGGTTAATGGAAGGGACACGACAACATGCAACAGACGCTGGAATGGTTCGCTTCGATCAGCGGCATGATCGCGGCGTTGATGATTGCCTGGGACCATAGCCGCCGGATCACGGGGTTCGGCTTCGTGCTGTTCGTCGCCTGCTCCGCGTCCTGGATCGTCGCCGGGCTGATGGAAGGGGACAGCGCCCTTGCCGCACAGAATGCCGTCCTCATCTTCATAAACGGGCTCGGTATCTACCGCTACCTGATCCGCGGCCGGAAGGCCGGGGAAGAGGGGTCTTGAGCGCGAGCCCTAAAGCGTCGCCTTCTCGATATCGTCGAGCAGCTCGCCGCACATCTTGTGCATACGCTCGCAATGATCATTGTCATGACGCGCGCATTCCTCTCGGCATTCGGTGGCGGCCACTTTCAACAGGGCCATGGCGCTCTTGATGACCTCCGCATTGCTACCTGTGCGGCGGGAGGCGACCGACGTGAACATGCGCGCCACATCGGCGAGGTCGCTGCACTTGCGAAAGCACTGACGCATCTTGATGATGTGGGATTCCGCGACACAGGCATCGGCATTCGAGGTAGCCAGTGCGGCGGTCCACATGGCATGCTTGACGGTCTCGGCGAGGGGGTCGTTCAGATGGCCCTCCACATCGGGGTGGGCGGCTATCATCTTTGCGATGGACATATGGTGTTCCTTCCGGTGATTGGTTCACCTGGACAACGGCCTAGTCTGGCAAGAGTTCAACGCAGGCGATCTGGGTCTTTCCCAGCATGAGGAGGCGGTTGCCGAGTCGGAAAGGCACGAAACCGCCCTCGCTGTTCAGCATGTCCTGCAACCGCTCGCCCTTCGCCAGATAAAGCGCGCCGTCATGCACGTCGCCCGCCGCCATCTCGACACGCACGGGCGTGAGGCTTTTGGTGATGTGGATGGTCACAAGGCCGCTCCCGCCGCGCCGCCGCGTGCCGAGGCCAGATAGTCGGCCTCCAGCCCGAACCCGCGCGCCTTCCTGCCGAGCGTTGGCGGAACGCCGGTCGTGACGAACCTGCCGCTGACCGTGCCATCGGCGGCTTCCCGCGCTTCATATTCGTGCAGATTCTGGAGGAGCGGCAGGTCGCCTTCCAGTCCCGTCACTTCGGTAATGGCCGTGATGCGCCGCGTGCCGCAGGCGAAGCGTTTCACCTGAACGACCATGTCCACGCTCCGCACGATCTGCCGCACCAGCGCCGCGCGCGGCAGCCGCGCATTCGCCATCAGCACCATATGTTCCAGCCGGGTCAGCGCCTCCCGCGGGCTGGAGGAATGCAGTGTGGCCAGTGTGCCATCGTGCCCCGTGTTCATCGCCTGCATCAGCTGAAAGGCTTCCGGCCCGCGCACTTCGCCCAGGATAATGCGGTCGGGCCGCATCCGGAGCGCGTTGATGACGAGGTCGCAGATGTCGATCCTGCCCGTGCCCTCGACGCTGGCGGGCCGGGTTTCCAGCGACACCACATGCGGCTGTTGCAGTTGCAGCTCGGCGGCATCCTCTATTGTGACAATGCGTTCACCGCTGTCGATCAGCGCGGAGAGGGCGTTCAGGAGCGTGGTTTTGCCGCTGCCGGTGCCGCCGGAAATCAGGATATTGAACCGCGCCGCCGCCGCGACCCGCAGCGTCTGCGCCATCGACTCCGTGCACGCCTTGCCGATCAGGTCGTCCAGTTTCAGCGGCGTCTCCGCGAATTTGCGGATGGAGATCGTGGGCCCGCGCAGTGACACGGGCTTGGCGACGATGTTCACCCGGCTGCCGTCGGCCAGCCGCGCGTCGGTCAGCGGCGTCGTCTGATCGACGCGTCTGCCGACCGCGCTGGCAATCCGCTGGGCGACTTTCATGACGTGGGCTTCGTCGCGGAAGCTGCCCTCGACCCGTTCCAGCTTGCCCGCGCGCTCCACGAAGATCATGTCGGGGCCGTTGATCAGAATATCGCTGATCGTCGGGTCCGCCAAAAACGGCTCTATCGGACCAAGGCCGGTCAATTCGTTCAATATATCTTCTTCGAGCACGCCCTGCTCGCTTGCCGACAAGGTCATGCCGAGATCCGCCGTCGCCATCAGGATCAGCGGACGCAATTCCGTGCGCAGGGCGGCGGTCTCCATCTGCGCGGCCGCGGCGATGTCGATCTGTTCGAACAGCAGCGCGATGACACGGTCGCGGCTGGAGGCGGAGGAGCGTGGTTTGGCCTCCTGCGAGGTTGGGGCGTCCGGAACGGGTTTCAGATAATCGTCTGGTGCGGGCTTCGGCAGCGCCATGCGCTTGCCGCCAGTGACGTGAGGCGCGACCTCTTCGCTACGTCTGCCGAATCGTGCCTGCCGCATTTGCCATTCCCTGAATCTGGAAACGACAACCTAAAGTTGCGACCCTTAACGAACAGATAAGCATCCACCGCCGTTGGCGGCCTGGAGCGGGCGACCGGGATCGAACCGGCATCATCAGCTTGGAAGGCTGGGGTTCTACCATTGAACTACGCCCGCGGGCAGGGCCCGTGCCAGCCGTCATTAGCACATGTTTCTGGTGGAGGGGACAGGATTCGAACCTGTGTACGCATACGCGGGCAGATTTACAGTCTGCTGCCTTTAACCACTCGGCCACCCCTCCACGGGATGCACAATTACGGCAAGGCCGCGCTAACTGGCGGAGCGGGCTTTTCCTGTCAACCAGACTAGGCTAGCTGCGCGAAGATTATGGCAAGACGAGGCAGAGCAGGGCGCGAAGCGTCGAAGGCGAAACGCGGCGCGGGCGCAATCCGTTTATATGGACGGCATGCTGTGGAGGCGGCGCTGGACAACCCCGACCGCATTTGCCGAAAGCTGTTCGCGACCGCCGAGATCGCGCAGAAATATCATCTGCCGGGCCACCTGCCCGTGGAACGCGGCGACGGTCAGGCGCTGGGCCGCATGGTTCCGGGCGACGCCCCGCATCAGGGTCTGGTGCTGGAGGCCGACGCGCTGCCGACTGTCCATCTGGACCAGTTGCTGGGCGGCGAACGGCCCCTGCTGGTGCTCGATCAGGTGACCGACCCGCACAATGTCGGTGCGATCCTCAGGAGCGCGGCGGCGTTCGGCGCGGCGGGGATCGTCACGCAGGACCGTCATTCGCCGCCCGAATCGGGGGCGCTTGCCAAGGCGGCGTCGGGCGCGCTGGAACGGATGCCCTGGTGCCGGGTCACGAACCTGTCGCGCGCGCTGGAGGAAATCGCCGAGGCGGGATACTGGCGCATCGGCATGGCGGGCGAAGCGGAGATGACTTTGTCCGAGGCGACGCGCGACCTGCCGACCTGCCTGGTACTGGGCGCGGAGGGCGATGGGCTGAGGCAGAATGTGGCCAGCCATTGCGATGTCCTTGCCCGCCTGCCAATTTCGGACGCCATCGAGAGCCTGAATGTTTCGAACGCGGCCGCGGTCGCGCTTTATGCCGTAGGAAAATGACCATGCGTTTCATTGCCGTCGCCGCGCTTGCCCTGCTTGCTGCCTGTAACAATCAGGTCGAAACCGAAGAGCAGCACGTCTCCGAACGCGCCACGCCGGCCGCCGTGCTGACGACGCCCGAGGCGCTGGACGAATGGACCTATGCACAGCCGCAGGTCGCGCGGGTCACGCATGTCGATCTGGACCTGATCGCCGATTTCGCCGCGAAGCGCATGACCGGCACGGCGACGCTGGATGTCGATGCCGCGCCGGGCGCCGAGGAGATCATCCTCGACGACGGCGGGCTGGAAATCGACAGCGTCACCGACGCGGACGGCAACGCGCTCGACTGGACGGTGGGTGATGCGGACGACCTCCTGGGCGCGCCGCTTACGGTCCAGCTGAACGGGGCGGAGCAGATCACCATCGCCTACACCTCCGCGCCGGACGCCGCCGCGCTGCAATGGCTGCCGAAGGAGGCGACGGCGGGTGGCCGCCAGCCCTTCCTGTTCAGCCAGGGTCAGGCCATTGCCAACCGGACGTGGATCCCGACGCAAGACAGCCCGGGCATTCGCCAGACCTGGTCGGCGCGTATCACCGTGCCGGACGGCGTCATCCCGGTGATGAGCGGCATTGGCAAAACCGAGAATGGTGAAGCTGTAGACGGCGGCGGCAAGGCCTACCGCTTCGAAATGAACAACCCGGTGCCGCCCTATCTGATCGCGCTGGCGATCGGCGATCTGGATTTCCGCGCCCTCGGCCCGCGCTCCGGTGTCTATGCCGAGCCCGAAATGGTCGACGCGGCGGCGGAGGAGTTCGCGGATGTCGAGAAGATGATCGACGTCGCGGAGGATTTGTACGGTCCCTATCGCTGGGGCCGCTACGACATGCTCGTATTGCCGCCAAGTTTCCCCTATGGCGGCATGGAAAACCCGAACATGACGTTTCTGACGCCGACGCTGATCACCGGCGACCGGTCGAACACCGATGTGGTCGCGCACGAGCTGGCGCACAGCTGGTCGGGCAACCTCGTCACCAACGCCACCTGGAAGGATGGCTGGCTTAACGAGGGCTTCACCACCTATTTCGAGAACCGCATCATGGAAGCGCTTTACGGCAGGGAGCGCGCGGCGATGTACGCGGACCTCGATTATCAGGAAATGCTGCGGATCATCGGCGACGCGGGTGACGGCGCGCCTGGTACCGCGCTGCACGCCGAGGCCAGCGACGGGCCAGTGACGATCCAGTATTTCAAGGGCGCGGCGCTGCTGCGCACCATCGAGCGTATCGTCGGGCGGGAAAGGTTTGACGCCTATCTGACGTCCTATTTCGACCGCAACGCCTTCCAGCCACAGACGACGGCGGGCTTCCTGACCGACATTCGCGAAAATCTGGTGAAGGGCGACGAGGCCCTGGAAGCGGAACTGCAGCTGGACCGCTGGGCCTACGAACCCGGCCTGCCGGACAACGCCGTCGCGCCCGAATCGGAAACACTGGCCGCTGTCGATGCGCAGCTGGCGGCGTTCGACGCGGGCGGCGCTGTGGCCGATATCAAAACCGATGGCTGGGCGACGCAGCAATGGCTGCGCTTCCTGCGCGGCATTCCGAAGGATCAGAGCGATGCGCGTCTGAAGGAGCTGGATGAGGGTTTGAACCTTTCCACTTCACCCAACGCCTATGTGCAGTCGGCCTGGTACGAAATCGCCATCGCCAACCGCTATCAGCCCGCCGTGAAGCCGCTGAAAGCTTATCTGGTGCGCGTCGGCCGCATCTTGCTCAACCGCCCGCTCTACGCCGCGCTCGCGGAACAGGGCGACTGGGGGAGGACCATAGCCAGTGACGCCTATGCGGACGCGAGGCCGGGTTATCACCCGCTGACGCAAAAGGTGGTCGAGGGCATATTGGCGGATGGGTGAGAGCGATCAACCCTAGGCGAGACCAACATCGTTATTGTCTCGAATACGAACATAAGAAGAGGCCGCCAGCGCTTTTTTGAGTGGCTGCGGATATCTCACTTCAAGTTGTGTCAGCTTGCTTCCGATCGCGGACATGGCGATATCGCCGCCAGCCTCTTCCAAAATGGCGCGCACGGCTTTTATACATATAGCGCCTCCGGGATCGGTCGGGCCGTGTTGGATTTCCGCTTTTGTTTGGACCAACCAATTCTAAAGACGCGATCATTGTATCCAGCCGCGGCAATAAACGTATCGAAGTCGCTGTCATTTGACAGAATGACGACGCGCCGAGCCCGCTCTTGGTTCAGGAGGGCTATGGTTTCTCCACAAATCGCGAAATCCGTTCTGTTTTTGCCGGTTGCGGTTGGCGGCGCGTGAATGTGCCGGGCGAGAGGATATGCGGTTTCGAACGCTGTGAACGGCATAGCGGCATAGTCGGCGACTAGAACGAGTTCTTTCGGCTCACCTTCGCACGATATCAGTTCTGCAATCCTGCAGGGCGCACCAACGTTTTCCACGTCGACAATCCACGCGTAACCCGGCGCGAGCGATGTCGAGCGCCGGTAATCTTGGAAAGGTGCGTTCATAGCCGCGAGAGTAGCGGCCTGAACGCTAAACAAACATTACCGCAACCGCTTCACATATTGCTGGCCGTCGTCCTTATCGGTTTCGACGGCGAATTGCGGTACGTCCTTCATCAGGTCGCTCAATCGCGAATAGCCATAGTTGCGGGCGTCGAAGCTGGAGCGGTTGTTGGCGCGCTGGCCGACTTCGGACAGGCGCGCCCAGCCGTCGTCATCGCGCTTTACCGAATTATAGGCGTCAATCAGCAACGTCAGCAGGTCGTTGTCGATGGCTTTCTTGGTGGTGGGCGCACGTCCGCCCGCGTCGCTGGCGCTGCCATTTTCCTCGCGGCGCAGGGCGGCGACGTCGATATAGCGGGTGCAGGCGGCGCGGAAGGCTTCGGGGGCGCGTTCCGTACCGAAACCGTAGACGGGAATGCCCTCCTGCCGGATGCGCTGGGCGAGCGGCATGAAGTCCGAGTCCGACGACATGATGCCGAAGCCACCGATCTTTCCGGCGTACATCAGGTCCATGGCGTCGATGACGATGCGCATGTCGGTGGCGTTCTTGCCCTTCACGAGGTCGAACTGCTGATAGGGTTCGATGGCATATTCGAGGGTCTTGTCGGCCCAGCTTTTCAGGGCCTGCTTGCGCCAGTTGCCATAGGCGCGGCGGACATTGACCTCGCCCAGTTCCGCAAGCACGGTCAGGACCGGGTCAAGATGGTTGTGGCTGGCATTATCCGCGTCGATCAGGAGCGCGATGCTGCGTTTCGGTTCGTCGATCATGCGGACTCTTTCGCGAAGAGGTTTTCGGGGTGGCGCATGGCCTTGAATTCCAGCGCGTTTCCAGCGGGATCGAACAGGAACATGGTCTTCTGTTCGCCCACCTGACCGGCGAAGCGGACCTGCGGCTCGATTTCGAAGGCGATGCCCCGCGCGCGCAGTTTGTCGGCGAGCGCGTTGAATTCTTCCCAGGCAAGCACCGCGCCGAAATGCGGGACCGGCACCTGGTCGCCATCGACCGGGTTGCGGTGGATGCTTCCCTTTGGTGCGAGATGGGCGACGATCTGGTGGCCGAAAAAATTGAAATCGACCCAGTAATCCGAAGACCGCGCCTCCGCACAGCCCAGCACATCGCCATAAAAAACGCGGGCGGCGTTCAGGTCGTCGACGGGAAAGGCGAGGTGGAAGGGCGGCATGGTCATGGATTTCGCCTAGCAGGCGCTTCGGCGCGCGTCGATATTCGCGTTCCGCGCCGTGCGGTAAAGAATGTCGTCAACAGCTCCGCCGCCTCGGTCTCGGCGATGCCGGGATAAAGCTCCGGTTTGTGATGGCAGGTCGGGTGCGAGAACACCCGCGCGCCGTGGGTGACGCCGCCGCCCTTCGCATCTTCCGCGCCGAAATAAAGGCGGCGGATACGGGCGTGCGCTATCGCTCCGGCGCACATGGCGCAGGGTTCGAGGGTAACATAGAGATCCGCGCCGTCCAGCCGTTCCTGGCCAAGCCGGGCCGCGGCGGCGCGGATGACACGCATTTCGGCATGGGCGGTAGGATCATTCAATTCGCGCGTACGATTGCCGTCCGCCGCGACGATCTGGCAATCGAAGACCAGCACGGCACCAACCGGCACCTCCAAACGCGAAGCGGCGGCCCGCGCTTCCGCGAGGGCCGCCGCCATATAGCGATTGGTCGTCGCCGGTATTCCCGCCTCGGCTATCTGAGGAAATTGACGTAGATCGCGTGGATCACGCCCGGCACGAAGAAGATCAGGGTCAGGATCAGGTTGATCCAGAAATCCCGGTCCAGGCCGTGCTTCAGCAGGACGCCGAGAGGCGGCAGGAGTATGCTGCATATGAGAACGAGAATTTGGCCTATCATACAAACATACTCCTGTTACGCTTTACATATTAGTTGGCAACGCCATCGTCTTCGGCTTCCTCGACGTCGACCGATGGCATCTCCAGATCACCGCCGTCGACTTCGACTTCGGGCATATCGAGATTGCCGCCCTGGACATCGATATCCGCCGTGTCGACGTCCACATCGGGCAGTTCGCCGCCATCGGCGCTGATGTCCACATCGGGCATGTCACCGCCGGAGGTATCGACGTTGAACAGGCCCATGGCATAGGCGATCGCGGCCAGTGCGATCAGCACGACGACGATGATGATGATATTCTTGCTACCGCCGGTATTTTCGGCCATGATTCACTACCCCTTTATTCGTTATTGTTCGCCTCCAACGCGCTGATTGCACCTTGGTTGCATGGCGCTTATGCCGTGGTCTTCTTTTGAATAGCAAGGAAAGGCGACCATGACCGCGTCAGCCGACAAGCCCCTCATCAAGCCCTGGATCGCCGCCATCGACGCCTATGTGCCGGGCCGTGCGGGAAAATCGGGCGGGCGCGTGGTGAAATTGTCGTCCAACGAAAACCCGCTGGGGTCGAGCCCGGCGGCACTGGAGGCCATGCGCGGGGCGGCCGAGGGGTCGAACCGTTATCCCGACGCCGCGTCCAATACCCTGCGCGACGCCATCGCAGAGGCGCACGGTCTGGAGCCGGAGCGGGTCGTGTGCGGCACGGGATCGGACGAGTTGCTGAACCTTCTGGCGCAGGCCTATGCGGGGCCGGGCGACGAGGTTCTCTATGTGCGGCGCGGTTTCATGGTCTATCCGATTGCCGCGCGCAAGGCAGGCGCGGAGCCGGTCGCCGCGCCGGATCGGGACTATACCGCCGACGTCGATGCGCTGCTGGCGGCGGTCACGCCGAAGACGCGGCTGGTTTACCTCGCCAATCCCAACAATCCGACGGGGACGGTGATCGACCGTGCCGAGGTCGAGCGGCTGCATGCCGGGCTGCCTGCGGATGTGCTGCTGGTGCTGGATGCGGCCTATGCCGAATATATCAACGATGTCGCCTATGAGGACGGGATCGCCATGGCGCGGGTGCATGAGAATGTGGTCACCACGCGCACCTTTTCAAAGATTTATGGTCTGGCGGCAGCGCGTGTGGGCTGGGCCTATGGCGCGCCTGACGTCATCGACGCGCTGAACCGGATCCGGGGACCGTTCAACGTCACCAGCCAGGCGCAGGCGGCCGCGATCGCGGCGCTGAAGGACCAGGACTTCGTAGTCCGCTGCCGGGAGGAAAATGCGCGCGAACGGGCAAGGCTGTCCGATGCCGTCGCCGCGCTGGGCAATCACGGCCTGCGACCGGTGCCCTCGGCTGCGAACTTCGTACTGGTGGAATTTCCAAGGAGCGGTGCGATCACGGCGGAAACGGCGAACGATTATCTGACCGAGCGCGGCATTCTGTGCCGCTGGCTGCCAAAGCAGGAACTGCCGCACGGTCTGCGGATTTCCGTCGGCACGGCGGAAGAAAACGGCATCGTTATCGCCGCGTTGCAGGAATTCGTCGGGGCGGCTGCCTAGTGCTGCCCTTTGCCCGCGTGACCGTGATCGGCTTCGGCCTGATCGGTTCCAGCATTGCGCGCGCGGTCCGCGCGACGATGCCCGACGTGCGCCTGACCGGACATGACGCCGACCCCGCCGTGCGAGTGCGGGCGGAGGAACTGCGGCTGTTCGACGATATCGCGGACGGCGCGGGCGCGGCGGTTACGGACGCGGATCTGGTCATATTGGCCGTACCGGTACTGGCGACGGAGGCGGTGGCGCGGGACATCGCCGACGATCTGCCGGACGACGCGGTGGTCAGCGATGTCGGCAGTGTCAAGGCGAAGGTGGCGGAATGGCTGTCGGCGCATATCGCCCGCCCCGAACGCATCATTCCCGCGCACCCCGTCGCCGGCACGGAAAACAGCGGGCCGGACGCTGGCTTCGCCGCGCTGTTCCGGAAACGCTGGTGCATCCTGACGCCATCCGAACAGGCCGACGCGCTGGCGATCGAGCGCCTGTCCGACTTCTGGCGGCGGCTGGGCAGCGATGTCGAGCTGATGGACGCGGAACATCATGACGTCGTGCTGGCCGTCACCAGCCATCTGCCGCATCTGATCGCCTATACCATCGTCGGCACGGCGACCGATGTGGAAGAAGTGACCAATTCGGAAGTCATCAAATATTCCGCCGGCGGCTTCCGCGACTTCACCCGCATCGCCGCCAGCGATCCGACCATGTGGCGCGACGTGTTTCTGGGCAACAAGACGGCGGTGCTGGAGGTGTTGCAGCGCTTCACCGAAGACCTGACGGCTCTGCAACGCGCGATCCGCTGGGATGACGGCGATGCCCTGTTCGCGCATTTTTCAAAGACGCGCGACACACGCCGCCGCGTTATCGATGCGGGGCAGGACACCGAAGCGCCCGATTTCGGGCGGGGCGCGGTGAAGGACGCGATACCATCGCCGCCGTCATCCCGGTCTTGAGCCGGACCTCATGGGGTTTCGAATGCGATCCGGCTGCCAGTGGGCAAAGGAAAGGCCGGCTCAAGGCCGGGATGACGTTTCCTTCAAACCGGGACATGGCGGTTCCTGACTTCGAACACGGCCCCCTGAGGCGGTGTCCAGACGCCTGAGGCTGAGGTCGCCCAGGCTTCCGCCGAGGGCGATCTCCGCGGCCCGCCGCGTGCGAAATTCCTCTGCTGGAGCAGGCCGACCGGTGAGCAAAGCCGTTGTCGTCAGCGGGCAGTCCGTCGTCAGTGTCCCGGCAATGGCCAATGCGCCATCCGGCAAGGGCGCGAGCGTCGCATCGAACGTCGCCAGCGGCGCGCCCCCGATGGCGATTTCCGCATTTTCGACTTCGACCGTGCCGCCATCGCGCCAGCCGGACAGCGATGTCAGGGGCGCGGTGGCGGTAACGACCAGCGGCAGGCTGACGCGCACACTCGCGGCGTTGGCGAAATCGAACAGGCCCGCCAGTCGCCCCTCGGCCTGTCCCGGCGGTGTCGCCATGTCCGACGGTGTCGGGTTGGGCGTCTCGCGGAAATGCAGTTCCAGCTCCCGCGCAGTCACGGGGCGATTGAAGAGCGGCGTTTCAACGGTCGCGCGCTCGAAGCGCATGGACAGGCGTTCGATCAGGGCGTCCGCCCGCAGGCTGCCGCGCGCTTCGGGTGCCGTGATCTTCGCCGTCAGGCTGGGAAGCCCGCTGGCGGCATCGACCTCGACATCGCGCAGATAACCAACATAAAGCCCCGCGCGGAATGGCCCGCTGCCGATCTCGCTCTCGCCCGCGACGATCCGCACCGCCGCGTTCTCGCCGCCACGTTCGACGGTCAAACCGTTCAGTCGTGCATTCAGGCGATAGGGAAAGCCTGCGACGCCCGCATCCTCTCCCGTCACGCTTGAGATGGCCGTGCTCAAGGCCTCCGCTTCCCCGCGCCAGTAGATGAAATAAATACCGAGGCCGATGATGAGCGGCGCGAGGGCGATCAGAAAAGGCTTCAGGTTTTTCATTATGGCGCTTCGTTGATGGCGGCGTGCAGCCGGGTTTCGAATTCCTCGCGTTTCAGGCCGGGCGGGATTTCAGGGAGGAAGCGCATCCTGAGCGCCCCGGGCCGCTTCAGGCCGGATTTGGGCCAGACATGTGCGCTTTCCAGCGCGACAGGCACCACAGGCAGTTTCAGCAGGCGGTAAAGGCCGGCGACGCCCGACCGGAGCGGCGGTGCCTCGCCCGCGGGCGTGCGGGTTCCTTCCGGGAAGATGACGATCTGCCGCGATTCCGCTTTCGCGCGTTCCGCCGCCCTCAGCATCGAGCGCATGGCGCTGCTCTTCGCCTCCCGGTCCACGAAGATCGCGCCGTGCCGCCGCGCGATCCAGCCCCAGACCGGAATGCGTTCCAGTTCCCGCTTCATGACAACGGCGGGCCATTCGAACATGCCGGGAAGGGCGATGGTCTCAAGATTGGACTGGTGCTTTGGCGCGATGATGACCGTGTGTGTGGGGATCTCGCCCTCGATCTCGAAGCGGATGCCCAGGATGACCCGCGCCAGCCAGACGCTGTATGTCGACCACATGGACGCGCCCTTCTGCGCCTGCCGCCGCGAGAACAGCGTGCGGAACGCGGCGACCAGCACGAAGACGGTGCTGCCCGCATAGAACAGGAAGGCGAAGCCGATGTTGCGGACCAGGATCATGCGCGGCCAACCCATGACGCAAGCAGCCGCGCCGTAAACTTGCCATATTCGCGCACCAGCGAGACGAATCCGCCCGAAGACGGTACGGCGTCCTCGACGACGACCATGTCGGCAGGCAGCTGCGCGTCCAGTTCCAGCCGCGCGCGGCGCATATGGTCGGCGGCGGTGATGACGCGCAGGGAGGTATATCCCCGCGCCGTCGCCCATTCGGCGGTTTCGGTGCCATTGCCCGCCGTGTCCGCGGCGCGCTTGCCGAGGTCGATGCAGCAGTCGAACAGGCGCGCCTCGGCATCCAGTTCCTCGGCCAGCTCGCCCGGTTTCACGGCCGGATCGACGCCCGATACGAGGAGGCGGGCAGCGCGCCCCTCGCCGATCAGGGCGACGCCGCGTGCCAGCCTGCCGGGGCCGCCGGTCAGGACGACGATGCCGTCGGTCTTCACGTCCTCATCCGCCGGGCCCGGCAGGGCGAGCATGAACCAGACAAAGCCCAGTACCCAGATCAGGAACACGCCGATGATGAACTTGAGGAGCGGTTTCACAGCGCGTCCTTCAGGCTGCGCTCGACGGTGATGCGGGCGGTCGACATGGCGAGGAGGACAGCCCCGAAGGGGGCGGCGACAACGGCGATCCAGCCCCACCAGGGCAGGCCCGCCGCACCCGCGAGGCCGCCGCCGATGGTGCCGATCAGACCGCCGACAACGACGAGTACGATGAGGCCCGCACCAAAGCCGATGGCCGCGCCCAGACAGGCGATCATGGCGAAGCGGTACTGGAACAGTGCGGAGATATGCCGGTCCTCCGCACCCATCAGGTGCAGGACGTCGATGGTTTCGCGGTGGCGGCCAAGCCCGGCGCGGACGCCGAGAACCACGATGGCCGATGTGGCGACGGCGACCAGCAGTGCCGCGATGAGCGCGACGCTGGCGAGCGCCCAGGCCACACGGCTGACCGGGGCGAGCCAGCCCGCGTGGTCGTCAAGGCGCGCGCCCTCGATTTCGGCGGAAAGGCGCGCGGACAGGGCTTCCAGATCGACCGCCTCGCTGGCTTCGGCGTCGATCATGGCAGGCAGCGGCAGGTCCTCGCCCACATTGCCCGTGCCGAGCCAGGGCTCCAACAGACCGCGCAGCTCTGCTTCGGTCAGGCGTTCGATGTCCGATATGCCGTCCGTTCGGGACAGAATCGCCTCCGCCTCGGAGACCCGGCCCGCCATGAGGTCGGGATTGGCCTCGACGATCTGCACGGTGAAGCTGCGCGACAGACCCTCGTTCATCACGCCCACGCCCGATGCCAGCGCGAGCCCGGCGGCAAGACCGAGGACAGCCAGCAACACCATCAGCGCGATGATCCAGGGCAGCGCGCCCGCCGCGGCCTTTTCCGGCGGCAGAAAGCGGAAGCGTTCCGCGCGTGGCTGCAATGATTCCGGAATCACGCCGGAATGCTTTCGGGGGAAGGCGGATTGCGGATGCTGCCGGTCGGATCCTTCATCTCGCCACGGTCGAGGCGCAGTACCATGGCGGACGGTACGCGGGGCAAAAGGTGCATGGCGTGGGTGGCGACGATCACGGTCGTGCCCAGCCGGTTCAGTTCCTGAAACAGGTGCAGCAAGCGGCCCGCCATTTCGGGATCGACATTGCCGGTGGGCTCGTCCGCCAGCAGCAGGTCGGGGCGCGCGATGACGGCGCGGGCGATGGCGAGGCGCTGCTGCTCCCCGCCGGAAAGCGTGCGCGGGCGGGAGTGGGCGCGACGGGTGAGGCCGACCCAGTCGAGAAGTTCATCGACATGCGCGCGGACTTCGCTTTCGGCGACGCCCGCGATCCTGAGCGGCAGGGCGACATTGTCGAAACAGGTCAGGTGGTCGACCAGGCGGAAATCCTGAAACACGACGCCGATCCGACGGCGCAGCTCGGGAAGTTTGCCGCGCGGCAAACTGCCGATATCCTCGCCGAACAGATTGACGCGGCCCCTAGTGGCGCGGCGGTTGAGGTAGAGGAGTTTGAGGAGCGAGGTCTTGCCCGCGCCCGACGCGCCGACCAGGAACATGAACGCGCCCGGATCGAGCCGGAAACTGATGTCGCGCAGCACTTCGGCGTCCGTGCCGTAACGCAGACCGACATTTTCGAAACGCGCGAGCGGACCAAGCATTCAGCCAAGCCCCTTTTCGGCCAGCCAGTCGGGGTTCCAGACGGTCGACAGATAGCGGAAGCCACTGTCGCACAGGATGGTGACGACCGTGCTGCCCTTGCCCAGCTGCGCCGCCAGCCGTTCCGCACCTGCGACGTTGATGCCGGAAGACAAACCGAGGCACAGGCCTTCTTCGGCATTCAAACGGCGGATGACGTCGAGACCTTCCTGGTCGGATACCCGGAAGGCGCAGTCGATGGGCGCACCCTTCAGATTGGCGGTGATGCGGCCCTGACCGATGCCTTCCGCCACGGACGACCCTTCCGACGTCAATTCGCCGGTTTCCACCCAGCTGTAGAGCGCCGCGCCGTGCGGGTCGGTGAGCGCGATCACGATGTCCGCCGACTTCGCCTTCAGGCCCATGCCGACGCCAGCGATGGTGCCACCCGTCCCCGCCGCGCAGGTGAAGCCGTCGATGCGGCCACCCAGTGCCGCCCAAATCTCCGAAGCTGTGCCTTCGACATGCGCCTGCCGGTTGGCGATGTTGTCGAACTGTCCGGCCCAGACTGCGCCGGGCGTTTTCTCGCCGAGGCGGCGGCTGTGATGCTGGAAATGCGCGGGATCGGCATATTTGGTGGGCGCGACGAGCACCAGTTCGGCCCCCAATGCCCGCAAGGTGTCCATCTTTTCCGGCGACTGGTTGTCCGGCATGACGATGACGGTCCTGTACCCCTTGGCGTTGGCGACGGTCGCCAAGCCGATGCCGGTATTGCCCGCCGTCCCCTCGACGACCGTGCCGCCGGGTTTCAGGCTGCCATCCCGCTCCGCCGCCGCGATCATGTACAACGCGGCGCGGTCCTTCACGCTGCCGCCCGGATTCTCATATTCGCATTTGCCCCAGATCTCGCATCCCGTGCGCGCGGACGGCCCCGCCAGCCGCACCAGCCGGGTGTTGCCGATCAGGTCGAGGGTGGATTTTACGCGGCGGGAAGAAGTTTCGGACATGGCAAGGCGGGGTCTAGTCTCGACCTCGCCCGCTGTCTATCAAACGCCCATGCGTTTCCTGCTGGCTGTCCTTCTCGCCTTTCTGACCGCCTGCGACATGGCGGACGGAGGCGACGCGGGCGAGGCGATAGCCGTGACGTTCGTCGCGGATGACGGCACGGGCGATGTGGACCTCTACGGCAGGGAGAGCTGGGTAACCGGCGCGACGCATCTGGGACTGACCGCGCACGCTTCCGATGGCCGTGTGGTACCGGCGCTGGCGACAAGCTGGCGGGTGCTGGATAGCGGCCGGAGCTATATCTTCAAATTGCGCCCGGCCACCTGGCCCGACGGGCGCGACATAACGGCGGGCGACGTGGTCGCGGTGCTGCGGCGGCAGATGGCGCCCGGCGGGGATATGGCGCTGAAACCGTATCTGATGGACGTGCATGAGGCGGAAGCCGTCGCCGCCAACCGCAAGCCGCCAAGGATGCTGGGCGTCGACGATCCCCTGCCCGATGTGGTGGCGATCACGCTCGACCGCCCGCACCCGGCGCTCCTCTCCATGCTCGCGCACCCGTCGCTGGCCGTGGTGCGCCGCGAGGATCCGCCGCCACCTTCCGGTCCTTATGCGGTGAAGAACAACGCGCTTCTGCCCAATCCCGACTGGTATGGCGCGGGCGCAGACAATGCGCTGGCCGGAATTTCGCTGACGGAACTCGGCCTCGAAGAGGCCTTTGCCGCCTATGAGAGCGGCGAGAGCGATATCGTGATGGGGGGCACGACGGCGGGCCTGCGCCGCACCCGCGCACCGGGTCTGGAGGCGGCGTTGCGGCTGGAGCAGACCATCGGTCTCTACGGCTATCTGGCGCGCACGTCCGGTGGCCCGTTGCGCGATGTCCGCTTGCGCCGCGCCCTCGCCATGACGGCCACGCGGGAGGCGCTGCCCGGATATTTCGCGCTGGACGGGATGCAGCCCGCTTACGGTCCGCTCGCGCCCAATCTGCCGGAGGCCTATGCGGGCGCGGTCCCCGACTGGGCCACCTGGGCGCGGGTCTTGCGCTATCAGGAGGCGGCGCGGCTGCTCGGCGAGGCCGGCTATGGCCCGGAAGCCCCGCTGACGCTGGATGTCGCCTTTCCTCAAGGGCCGGACCATAGCGGTATCCTCGAAACCCTCTCGGAAGGCTGGCTGCCGCTCGGCGTTCGAATCCGCGCCTTCGTGCGGCCAGCGGCGCTGCACCGGGAGGCGATCGGGACCGGGGATTACGACCTGGCGGCGATCGAACGGATCGCACCCGCCACGCTGCCATTCTTCTTCCTGCGGCCGTTCAACTGCGGCGAGCGGCTGGGCGGTTATTGCAACCGCGAGGCGGACCGTCTGATGATGGAGGCGAGGCAGCAGGATCAATATGGCGAGCGGGTGCAGCGAATCCGGCGCGCCGCGCGTTTGATTGCCGAGGATGCGCCGGTCATTCCCTTATTCTCCCCCATGCGGTGGGCGCTGGTGCGGCCCGGCATCACGGGCTGGGAGACGAATATCGTCGGCGCGCATCCGCCGGAATATCTTAGACGTGAAGGAAACTGATCATGGCCACCCACTCCGATCCTGTCGTCATCGTCGCGGCGAAACGCACGCCGATGGGCGGCTTTCAGGGCAATCTGTCGGGTGCGAGCGCAAGCGACCTCGGCAGCGCAGCCATCGCGTCTGCCATAGCCGAAGCGGGTCTCGCCGGAGAGGATATCGACCAGGGCGTCATGGGCTGCGTGCTTCCCGCGGGGCAGGGGCAGGCTCCGGCGCGGCAGGCGCTACTGGGCGCGGGACTGCCGCAGTCGGTCGGCGCGGCGACGGTCAACAAGATGTGCGGATCCGGCATGAAGGCGGCGATGGACGCGCATGACATGATCCTGGCGGGCAGCGCCGATATCATGGTCGCAGGCGGCATGGAGTCGATGACGAACGCGCCCTATCTGCTGCCCAAGGCGCGCGGCGGGCTGCGCATGGGCCATGGCGAGGTGCAGGATCACATGTTCCTCGACGGGCTGGAGGATGCCTATGAACCCGGTCGCCTGATGGGCAGTTTCGCCGAGGATTGCGCCGAGAAATACCAGTTCACACGGGAAGCGCAGGATGCCTATGCCATCCGCTCTCTGGAGCGGGCGCAGGCGGCGATTGGCGGTGGCGCGTTTACCGGCGAAGTTACGCCGGTGACGATTTCGGGACGCGGCGGAGAGACGGTCGTCGATACCGACGAGCAGCCCGGGAAGGCGAGGCCCGACAGGATACCGTCGCTGAAGCCCGCGTTTCGCAAGGACGGCACGGTGACTGCTGCCAACGCCTCCTCCATCTCGGACGGCGCGGCGGCGCTGATCCTTATGCGCGCGTCGGAGGCGGACCGGCGCGGAATCTCGCCCATCGCGCGCATTGTAGGCCACACCACCCACGCCCATGCGCCGAACTGGTTCGCCACCGCGCCCATTCCCGCCTGCGAGAAGCTGCTTGAAAAGACAGGGTGGCAGGCGGGCGACGTCGATCTTTGGGAAGTGAACGAGGCCTTTGCCGTCGTCGCCATGGCGGCGATCCGCGACCTCGGTCTGGATGACGACCGCGTCAATGTGAATGGCGGCGCCTGCGCGCTCGGCCATCCGATCGGCGCGTCGGGTGCGCGGATCCTCGTGACGCTGTTGTCGGCCCTGAGGGCGCGGGGCGGCACGAAGGGCATTGCCAGCCTCTGCATCGGCGGTGGCGAGGCGACCGCGATGGCGGTTGAGATGGTGAACTAGGCCGCTTCGCTGTTTCTGTTCAGCGTATATGACCGGCGGCGCTGGACGCTTGAGCCAATGCCCAGTGCCTCGCGGTACTTCGCCACCGTTCGGCGGGCGATGTCGAAGCCTTCATTCTTCAGCAGCGCGACCAGCTTGTCATCCGACAGCACCTTTTTGGGCTGTTCTTCATTCACCAGCGCGGCGATGCGGTCCTTCACGGCCTCGGCGCTGACGGCATCGCCGCCGTCCGACGACTGGATGGCGCTGGTGAAGAAATATTTCAGCTCCAGCAGCCCGCGTTCCGACATCATGTATTTGTTGCTGGTCACGCGGCTGACAGTGGATTCGTGCATCTCAATCTCGTCGGCGACGATGCGCAGCGTCAATGGCTTCAAGCGGGACACGCCATGCAGGAAGAAATCCTCCTGTTGCTTGACGATCTCGCTGGCGACCTTGACGATGGTGCGCTGGCGCTGGTCGAGCGCGTTCATCAGCCAGTTGGCGGACTGCATACATTCCGAGAGGAATGCCCTGGAGTCCTTCGATTTTGCTCCGCCCGCTTCCAGGTCGGCGGCATAGCTGCGGTTGATCAGCAGGCGCGGCAGGGTGGCGGAGTTCACTTCCACCTTCCAGCCGCCATCGGGTTTCCGGCCCACGAACACGTCGGGCACGATGGGCAGGGCCTCGCCGCCGCCGAAGATCAAGCCGGGCTTGGGATTATAGCTGCGGATTTCCTGGATCATGTCCGCCATGTCCTCGGCATCGACGCGGCAGAGGCGCCGCAGAGCGGCAAGGTCGCCGCGCGCCAGCAGGTCGAGCCGTCCCAGCATCGCCGCCATGCAGGGGTCGTAGCGGTCGGCCTCCTTCGCCTGCAGGGCCAGGCATTCGCCGAGGTCGCGCGCGCCGACGCCGGTCGGTTCGAAATTCTGAACCTTCAGCAGGACGGCTTCGACCGCGGCTTCGCCCAGGTCGAGCCGCCAGCCGATTTCCTCGCAACTGCCCGTGAAATAGCCCGCGTCGTCGATCAGGTCGATGATGTGGCGCGCGACCATCTGGTCCGCCTGTCCAAAGCGCGCCGTCTGTTCGACCAGCACGTCCTGCAGGCTTTTCCCCGCCGCCGCGCTCTCGCCGATGTCGATAACATCTTCGCCGCCGCCGCCGGGGGCCGCGCCGTTCAAGCTGAGCCCACCATCCATCGCGCCTGGATCGGCCTGTGGCTGGTCGGCGGCACTGTCGTGATGGAAGGTTTCTTGCGTATGATCGACGTCGAGCGGCGCGTCCGCCTCGCCGCCGCCGTTCATCATGAGCTCGTCGGAACCGGCGGCCTCATCCTGCGGCGCGCTGTCCAGCTTTGGCTCGCCAGCCTCGTTTTCCTGCACGTCAAGAAGCGGATTCTTCTCCAGCTCGTCCTGCAGATAGGCTTCCAGTTCGACATTCGACAGCGCCAGCAGCTTGATCGCCTGCTGCAATTGCGGCGTCATCACCAGCGACTGGGACTGTCTTAGGTCGAGGCGGGGTCCGAGAGCCATTAACGATCTGCGCTAACGCCCATATCCTTCGCCAAGGTAAACACGCCTGACCTCCGCATCGTTGACGAGGGCATCGGGCGTCCCCTCGAACAGCACGCGCCCGTCGAAGATGATGCAGCCGCGATCCACGATCTCCAGCGTTTCCTTGACATTGTGATCGGTGATGAGGACGCCGATATCGCGATCCTTCAGATGATAGACCAGCTCACGGATGTCGCTGATTGAAATGGGGTCTATGCCCGCGAACGGCTCGTCGAGCAGCATGATCGAGGGTTCCGCCGCCAGCGCGCGGGCGATCTCGCAGCGCCGCCGCTCCCCG
>JBARZR010000140.1:0-2019 GCA_049650205.1 Pacificimonas sp.
CGGTAGAGATAGTCGATCCACGCCTCGCGCCCCATATCCGTCATCGACGCGGTGGTCAGCGGGCGGCGGTCGTGAAAGCTCTTGTCCACGGCCACATAGCCCGCGTCCTCCAGCTTCCGCAGGTGCACGGAAAGATTGCCGTCGGTTACCTTCGCCTTCGCTTTCAAATCGGCGAAGTCGGCGCTCTCGACACCCGACAGATAGGCCATCACCGCCAGCCGCACCCGGCCATGGATCAGGTCGTCGATCCCGCGATAGTCGAAATCCTCCCCGTCCTCTCCGTCGGTCATCCTATCCACGCTCCCGGCGAAGCAGGTCGACTCCCAGCGACAGGGACAGCGCGGCGATGCCCAGCGTGAAGATCAGGTACAGCCAGATGCTGCCGACCATCAGGGCCGTTATGGCGGTCAGGGCGAACGACAGAAAGATATAGGGCTTCAGCCAGTCTGCCCTCGCGGACACGGCACTCGCCTTGATAGCAATGCCATAGACGCCAAATGTAATCGGCGCGAGCAGCGCGAAATAGCTCCAGGCCCTCGGATCCGTGCTGAAAACGGCCGCATGGGTCGCCAGGCCCAGCGCTATGATCGCGAACATGGCTCCCGCAGCCTGCCACACGCCGCGTTCCACGCGGTTGGCGAGCGTTTCCGTGCCCATCCGCGTCCGCTGTCGCCGGGCGAGTAGATTGGACAAAAGGCCCGCGATCGCCGCCATTCCGAACCAGCAGACGGTCAGGGTCCAGTAGGGCATGTCGATATACCCCGACATCAACAGCCAATGGTAAAGCGCGGCAAGCGGCAACGCGCTGCCCCACAGGATGAAATGCGCACCCCCCAGCATGGGCAGGTTGCGCCCCTCCTCGGCAATCCGGCGCAATTCGGTCAGGTCCGTTGTCTCCATGGTCATATCCTCAAATCTCGCCGCTCAAGCCGTTGTCGTCAGCCGCAGGCCGATCGCCCCCACCAATACGAGGGCCATGCAACCCAATTGCACGCCGCCCAGCCGTTCACCGAACACGAACGCCCCCAGCAACGCCGCCGCCACGATGCCCACGCCCGCCCAGATGGCGTAGACGACGCCGATGGGCAGCACCTTCATGGCCGGGGCCAGCACCCAGAAACAGCTGGAATAGCACAGGATCGACAATCCGCCCCAGTGCCACAACCGGAAGCCGTCCGACAGCTTCAACAAAAAGGTACCGGCCACCTCCAAGGAGATGGCCAGCCCCAGAAAAGCCCATGCGCCGATAGCCATGCCTGCGTCCGCCTTAACGGCCGTAGATCATGGTGACGTCGGCGCGGGCGTCGGCTTCGCCGATCGTCAGGCTCGCTTCCGCGAAAGCCGGAGCGGCGGTCATGGTTTCGCCGCCAATCATGGCCCAGCCGTCAAGCGGGCCGCGCGCGCCCATATCGAACTGCCCGTTGCCATTGTCGTCGTGCCACACGCTGATTGCATAGGTGCCGGGCGCGATGCCTTCGATCACGGGCGAAATGCTGCCGGTGCCGGGGGTTTCGACGATAACGCCATATTTGCCGTCGTTTTTCATGAACTGATCCTCGGTCTGCAGGCTGACGTAAACCGGTCCCGACCCGGCCCGGACCTTTTCGATATTGACCGTCAGGCTGGCGGCCTGCGCCACCATGGCAAAGCCGGAGACGGCCATGAGAGAGATCATTGTCTTGAACATCAGATACTCCTTTTGGTTTTGATATATACTTTGTTATATAAAGTGCATTGAGAGTCAATAGGCTTTGTGAGTATTGATTCCGGGGTGCGAGTATCGAGCATCTCTTTGTGAAAGTTATCATTTATCACAATTGGACTTGGAAACGAAAAAGGCCGCACCGTCTCGCATGAGTCGGCGCGGCCAATTTCAGCCAGAAAGGCGGGTGGGCTTATTCCGCCGGGTCTGCCGGTTCCGACGTTTCCACCGCTGCGCTGGCCGCGGCGGCGTCCGCCGTCGCTGCCGCTGCATCCGCTTCCGCCTGCGCGGCCTGCTGCGCTTCCAGGGCCTTGCGC
>JBARZR010000141.1:0-4587 GCA_049650205.1 Pacificimonas sp.
CTCATAAGGTGCTTTCTTGTGATGATGGGGGCGCGGGACGGCACAGGCTGCGAGGCGTAGCCGAGCCAAGAGAAAGATTCCAGCCGAGCCTACATAATCACTTACAATAAGGCCCTCTTCCCATGTCCATGTGAAGATGGTCCTGATGATAGCGGTCGCCGTCGGGACCAATAACGATCTGGAAGACATCGCAGGCGCTTTTCTGCACGTACTTCAGAAACGCCGTCGTCCGTCCGCCCGCGCGCCAGCCGGTCTCGACGCGGATTGTCGTCCCGTCGCTCAGCTGGAAGGCGGCGATGTCGATGGCGTTGGCGTAGGCGTGCTGGGACAGCTTCGCGCCGGGGCGGCTGTTAATCGCGCGGCAGCTATAGGTACCATAGCTTGTGATGCGGACGACATCCTGGCCGAAATGCCGCCGCGCCGCCGGTTGCAGACCGTCGTTGACGAAGCGGTAAAACGCCGCCGCGACCGGACAGGACATGGCGGTGATCCCGCTGACCGGAACGCCAATATCGAGCAGCTGCACGCCATCGTCGAAGCCGCAGCCTTCGGCTGTGCGCCTGGGTGCGAGTTTGCGGTAGCTGAGGCCCGGAAGCTGGTCCAGCTGCGCATAACACATCTGGGCATCGCGGGAGACGGCGGATGACGGCGCAGCAGGGGTCGCTCCCCTGCCGAGGGGCGCGGGCGCCGTGCAGCTGGCGGTGAAGATGGTGAAAAGGAGGAGGAGCGGGAAACGCATCCCCGCCAGTTAGCGCGCTGTGGATTCCGCGTCACCCCTCCTGCCGGCGCGAGCAAATAGGCTTGCGGTCGGAGTCAGCACTTGATAATCGTTCGCAATAATGAAGTCCATCCTGAATCATCGCCTGTTCTTCTGGCTGCTGCTGGCGCTGCCCGCCATCCCCATGCTGCTGTCGGACGCGCTGGCGATGGACAAGCTGCACCCGACGGGCGAGACGTCGGCGCGGCTGCTGGTCGTGGCGCTGGCCATCACGCCGCTCATGCTGCTGACGGACCGGGCGCGCTGGGTGCGCTGGCTGAAGGCGCGTCGGCGTTATATCGGCGTCGCGGCCTTCGGCTATGCCGCGCTGCATCTTTACTATTACGCGCTGGATATGGAGACGCTGGGCGCGATATTGGGTGAAGCGGCCATCCTTTCCATCTGGACCGGCTGGCTCGCCTTTTTCGCGATGCTCGCCATGGCGGCGACGTCGAACGACGCGGCCATGCGCGCGCTCAAATCGGGCTGGAAACGGCTGCAGCGCCTCGCCTATCCCGCCGCGCTCCTGACGCTCGTCCACTGGATCGCCGTTCATGACGGACTCACGTCGGCGCTGCTACACGCTGCACCATTGGCGGCGCTCGAAACCTACCGTATTTATCATCTCTACACCCGAAGAAGGATCTCAAGTCATGCGTAACCTCATCCTCGCCTCAACCTTTGCCGCCGCCGCGATCGTCAGCACCCCCGCGCTCGCCACCGGCAAGATGACCTGCGACGTTGCCGAAGCCGACATGAAGCCCCGCGCCAACCTGGAAGCGCAGCTGCTGGCCGAAGGCTGGCAGGTTCGCAAATCCAAGGTCGATGGCGGCTGCTACGAAGTCTACGGCACGCTGCCCACCGGCGAAAAGGTGGAAGCCTATTTCGATCCCGCCACGTTCGAGAAGCTCTACGTCGCCCAGCGCGGCAAGGTGCTGTTCGAGAAGAAGTAGCGTTATCTTGAAAGCGGCGTCCAGATGGGTTAAGTCCAATGGACTAAGCCCATCTGGACATCATTATCATGCCTGCACCCGTTACATATCCCGAAACCACGCCGCCCAAGCCCATCAATGTGCATGAGGCGAAAACTAACTTTTCGAAACTCCTCGACCGCGCCCATGCGGGGGAGACGGTGCTGCTCGGGAAAGGCGGAAAGCCCTATGCCAAACTCGTGCCGCTGGATGACAACCCGGAAAAGCTGCCGCCACGGAAGCCGGGCGGGCTGGAGCATCTGGGGCTGACACTTCCGGATTCGGCCTTTTTCGACCCCCTGCCGGAAGAAGAACTCAAGCGGTGGTGGGGTGAAGACGATTGAGGCTGCTTCTGGATACGCATACGCTGATATGGTGGTTGAACGGGGCAGGTAAAAAGCTGTCCATTCGTGCCACTAAGGCGATTGCGGACCGCAACAATCAGGTGTTCGTCAGTGCCGTTTCAGCATGGGAAATCGGGACGAAGGTCGTTTTGCAGAAGCTGCCGGAAGCAGCAGGTGTCCCGGCCAATTTTGACGCTTTGATCAATGAGCATAGTTTTGCGCATCTCGCGCTCGCCTATAATCATGCACTTAGGTCCGCGGATTATGGTGCATCAAACAGGGATCCTTTTGATCGTATGCTAGCCGCTCAGGCAGAACTTGAAGATTTGACGCTTGTCTCGGTGGACGAGAAACTCGCCGCATTTCCCTGCCGCGTCCTCTGGTAATTCCTCTGCAACAAATCGCCATTTGACATTGCTGCACCGCACCATAGACATGGCGATGGGCCACGCGGTCCCAACGCCGCGCGTGCTCTCTGTGAGGAGAGAATATTGTGAGTGAAGAACCCGCTCTGAAACCAGAGCGCCCCTTTTTTTCGTCCGGTCCCACCGCGAAGTTTCCCGGCTGGTCGGCGGATAAGCTGAAAACCGACGCGCTTGGCCGCTCGCACCGTTCGGCGGTGGGGAAGGCGCGGCTGAAATATGCCATCGACCTGAGCCGCGAACTGCTCGGCATTCCCGACGATTATCTGATCGGCATCCTGCCCGGCTCCGACACGGGTGCGCTCGAATGCGCGATGTGGACCATGTTGGGCGCGGGTCCGGCCACGGTCGCCGCCTGGGAAAGTTTCGGCAATGTCTGGATCCAGGACGCGGTCAAGCAGCTGAAGCTGCCGAACCTGACCACGCTCGACGCGGATTATGGCGAGATTCCCGATCTGTCGTCGATCCCGCAGGACCATGATGTCGTCTTCACCTGGAACGGGACGACCTCGGGTGCGCGGATTGCGAACACCGACTGGCTGGAACCGGGCCGCACGGGCATCACCATCAACGATGCGACCTCGGCGCTGTTCGCGCAGTCCATGGACTGGCCGAAGCTGGATGCCACGACCTACAGCTGGCAAAAGGTCATGGGGTCGGAGGCCGCGCACGGCATGCTGATTCTCAGCCCAAAGGCGGTGGAGCGCATCGAAAGCCACGACCCCGCCTGGCCGCTACCGAAGCTGTTCCGCATCAAGAAGGGCGACAAGCTGAACCGCGCCATATTCGAGGGCGCGACGATCAACACGCCATCGCTGCTCGCCACCGAGGACTATATCGCGTCGCTCGAATGGGCGAAGTCGATTGGCGGGCTGGGCGCTCTTCACGCCCGCGCCGACGCAAACGCGAAGATCGTCACCGACTGGATCGAGGCGACGCCGTGGCTTCGCAATATGGTGCCGAACCCGGCGCAGCGCACGAACACAGGTGTCTGCATGGTGTTTCAGGGCGACTGGTATCATGGCCTGGACGATGATGCGAAGGCTGCGGTACCAAAGCAGATCGTGAAGATGCTGGAAGACCGCGATGTCGGTTACGACTTCAACGGCTATCGCGACGCGCCGCCGTCTTTGCGCATCTGGTGCGGCTCGACGGTCGAGGAAGAAGACCTCCGCCGCCTGCTGCCCTGGATCGAATGGGCTTACGCTGAGGTCCGCGCTTCCTGAACATTGACGCGTCACCCCGGCGAAGGCCGGGCTCCAGTTCCCATGTCGCAAACAGCTAAATGCTGGTGGGCGCGGGACTGGATACCGGCCTTCGCCGGTATGACGGAATAGAGAAAGACACACCCCAATGCCCAAAGTTCTCATTTCCGATTCCATGTCTCCCCGCGCCGCCGAGATCTTTCGCGAGCGCGGCATCGAGGTCGATGAAAAGACCGGCCTGTCCAAGGACGAGCTGATCGCCATAATCGGCGATTATGACGGCCTCGCCGTGCGGTCTTCGACAAAGCCCGACGCCGAGATCATGGATGCCGCCACGAACCTGAAGGTCATTGGTCGCGCGGGCATCGGCACCGACAATGTCGACAAGACCGCCGCCTCCGCGCGCGGCATCGTGGTCATGAACACACCGTTCGGCAACTCCATCACCACGGCGGAGCATGCCATCGCCATGATGTTCGCGCTTGCGCGCCAGCTGCCCGAGGCCGACGCCTCCACGCAGGCGGGCAAGTGGGAAAAGTCGAAATTCATGGGGGTCGAACTGACCGGCAAGACGCTGGGCCTGATCGGCGCGGGCAATATCGGCGGCATCGTCGCCGACCGCGCCCACGGCCTGAAGATGAAGGTCATCGCCTACGACCCCTTCCTGACCGAAGACCGCGCGACCGACATGGGCGTCGAAAAGGCCGACCTCGACACCGTGCTGGCGCGCGCCGACTTCATCACCCTTCATACGCCGCTGACCGACCAGACGCGCAACATCCTCAGCCGCGAGAACCTCGCCAAGACCAAGCCCGGCGTCCGCATCATCAACTGCGCGCGCGGCGGCCTGATCGACGAGGCGGCGCTGAAGGAGATGCTCGATTCCGG
>JBARZR010000142.1:0-2177 GCA_049650205.1 Pacificimonas sp.
CCATTTCGGCCAGGTTCGCGCCCTTGCCGCCAAGAAGGTTTTTATCCCCCTTGCCGCCGTCAGAAACCCCGCCGCCGAAACGGTACACCCAGTTGGTCATGTCTTCATCTCACTTCCTTGCCGCGCCGCCATATCGCGGCGCGCGTAAATTTATCGTCAGCCCTCGATCTTGGAGAAGTCCGCGACCTGATGCGCCGCGTCCGTGATGCGGGCCAGGAGGGCGAGGCGGGCCTGTTTCTTGGTTTCGTCGTCCGAAACGACGGTGACGTTGTCGAAAAAATCGTCGATGGGCGCGCGGAGGGCGGCAATCGCGGTCATGGCGTCTGCGAAGCGTTCCTCCGCGACCGCCTGCTTCGCGCGGGGTTCGGCCTCGTCCAGCGCGGCGACCAGCGCGGCCTCGGCGGGATCGGGGTCGTAACCGAGGTGGGCGCGCGGGTCGTTCATGGCGGCGACCACGGATTTCATCTGCGGATCGTCGACGAGAACAAGCGGGTCTTCTTCGCCGTCCTGCGGGATGGCGCTTTCGTCCGGCGCCTCGTATTTTTCCTTCTTGAGGATATTCGCGGCGCGTTTGTAGCCGGTCAGGAGGCTCGCGCCGTCATCGGTTTCCATGAACGCCTGCAACGCCTTCACGCGGGCGAGCAGGCGGACGATGTCGTCCTCTCCGCCAAGCGCGAACACGGCGTCGATCAGGTCGTGGCGGACGCCCGCCTCGCGCTGCTGGACTTTGAGGCGGTCGGTAAGAAATGAGAACAGTTCGAGAGAGATATTCTGCTTGTTAGCTTGTATATCGTGGGCCAACCCTTCTTCAACCATCGCAAATTCGTTCTCAAGCGACTCCCAGCGTTCCCAATTTTCAGGGTTCTCAAGATTTTCTAGCGCAGTTTGCCCAAATCGCCTGCGAAACTCGTCATCTGTTTGTCTTTTGCGCGCGTAATAGATAGCTGAAATTGCGCCTTCTTCCATAATTTTAAGGAAGTTCTCATTCAACAAACTTAAGCGAATACTATTATTAGATAATAGCGATAGTATCGCTATTCCTTGTCTTCGCAACGCAAATGGGTCTTTAGATCCCGACGGTTTCTGTCCAATGGCAAAGAATATAAAAAGACTGTCCAGCTTATCCGCCAGAGACACCGCAACCGTGACCGGCGCGGTCGGCACGTCGTCGCCTTGGCCGACCGGCTTGTAATGGTCGCGGATGGCGTCGGCGACGGCGGCGTCTTCGCCCTGGGCGCGGGCATAGTGGCCGCCCATGATGCCTTGCAGTTCGGGAAATTCGGAGACCATGCCGGTGACGAGGTCGGCCTTGGCGAGGCGGGCGGCGCGTTCGGCCTGGTCGGCGAGAGTGGCTCTCTCTTCCACGTCATCCCGCCGAAGGGCGGGATCCAGTCCCGCGCTGTCCGCCGAGGCATCGGCTTGGCCGTTGGTTCCGGACTGGATACCGGCCTTCGCCGGTATTACGGAAGCAGGGGTGATATTGGGATTTCCCACAATCCCCTCTTCCACCAGCCATCTGGCGAGCTTCGCCACGCGCTCGACCTTGTCGGCGACGGTGCCGAGCTTTTCGTGGAAGACGATGTCCTTCAG
This sequence comes from Pacificimonas sp., assembly GCA_049650205.1. Taxonomy (GTDB): domain Bacteria; phylum Pseudomonadota; class Alphaproteobacteria; order Sphingomonadales; family Sphingomonadaceae; genus Pacificimonas. The sequence continues at coordinate 1,591 of JBARZR010000142.1, forward strand.
TTTTCCGGCGTGGGTTTCCAGCGGCGTTTTGCGGTCCTGGTCCCAGAAGAAGCGGGCGTCGGCGAGGCGGGCGGCGAGGACCTTTTCATTGCCCGCCACGATCTCCGCGCCGCCATCGGGGGCCTCGATGTTGGCGGTGCAGACGAAAGCGTTGGTGAGGTCAAATGTGCCCCCTCCACCACCTGCGGCTTCGCCATGGCGGTCCCCCTCCCCCGCCGGGGGAGGATTGCCGACCGCGAAATATTTCTGGTGGGTCTTCATTGCCAGCTGGATGGCTTCAGGCGGGACGGTGAGGAAATCCTCCTCGAAGCGGCCGAGGAGCGGCACGGGCCATTCGGTGAGGCCCGCGTTTTCGGCGAGGAGCTGGTCATCCTCGATCAGCTCAAGGCCAGCGGCCTTTGCGGCCGCGCGCGCGCCGGTCTGGATAATCTGCTGGCGCTCTTCGGAAGACAGGATCACGCGGGCGGCGCGAAGTTTATTGGCGTAATCGTCGGCGCTGGCGATCTCTATGTCGCCCGACGACATGAAGCGGTGGCCGCGCGTGGTGCGGCCCGACGCGATACCGACGATCTCGAACGGCACGACGT
>JBARZR010000143.1:0-2611 GCA_049650205.1 Pacificimonas sp.
GAGCAGCATGATCGAGGGTTCCGCCGCCAGCGCGCGGGCGATCTCGCAGCGCCGCCGCTCCCCGCCCGACAGCGCCATGGCGGGCGCGGCGCGCAGGCGCGTGATGGAAAATTCCTCCAACAGCTGATCCAGCCGGTCCCGCCGCGCGGTCTTGTTCGGCTCCACGATCTCGAGGACCGCCATGATGTTCTGCTCGACGGTCATGCCGCGGAAAATGCTGGTTTCCTGGGGCAGATAGCCGAGGCCGAGCGCGGCGCGGCGGTACATCGGGAGGCCGGTGATGTCGATGCCGTCCAGCATGACGCGGCCATGGTCGGGCTGCACTAGGCCCATGACACTATAGAAACAGGTGGTCTTGCCGGCGCCATTGGGGCCAAGCAGGCCGACAACCTCGCCGCGCCGGACGCCCAGCGATACGTCGCGCAGCACGACACGTTTGTCGTAGCTCTTGCCAATGGAAATGACCGCGAGACCGCCCACACCTTCCGGCGCAGCTTCCGCTTCGCGGACGATCTTCCGCGCTTCGTCCAGAGTGTCGATTTCGCTCATGATGCGGACACTAGCGCGGTCGGGCGCGCGGATAAATGGTGATTTTCAGGATTTGGCCCGGTTTATGCAGGCGCGCCGGGAATCCTCCGGAAGTGGCATCTGGCAACGGCAGTCTCGTGCGCAGGCAGCCGAAGCCCTATATAGCGCGCCGCATGTCCCGTCTTCGCGTCCTCACCCTCAACGCCGCGCTTGGCGTGCTGGACTATGCGCCGCGTGAGGGGCTGAGCGCCATTCCGGGAACCATCGTCCGCGTGCCGCTCGGTCCGCGTGAGATCACCGGCGTGGTGTGGGAGGCTGATCGGCTGTCCGGCAAGACGGTCGAGGCATCGAAACTGCGCAAGATCAACGGGATCTACGACGCGCCGCCCATCCCGGAGCGCGTGCGGCGGCTGATCGAATGGGCGGCCCGCTATTATTACGCCCCGCCGTCCGCCGTGCTGCGCATGTCCATGTCGATTCCGTCGGCGCTGGACGGTGCGCGGACGATGACGGAATACCGGCTGACGGAAGAAGCGGATTTCCGCATGACGCCGCAGCGCGAACGGGCGCTGGACCGGCTGGAAGGGCGGCAGGGCGCGGTCAGGGAGCTGGCGCGCTGGGCCGAGGTTTCGGACGGTGTCATTCGCGGACTGGTCAATGCGGGCGCGATCGAGCCTGTCATCCTGGCCGCCGACCAGCCGCCGCCAATCCCGGATGTGGATCATGCGCCCGCGACGCTCGCGCCGGAACAGCGCATTGCCGCAGACGCCATGATCGCGGCGGTTGAGGCACGGGAATTCGCGCCCTTCCTGCTGCATGGTGTCACCGGGTCGGGAAAGACGGAAACCTATCTGGAGGCGGTCGCGGCGGCCTTGGCCACAGGTGGACAGGCGGTCATCCTGCTACCGGAAATCGCGCTGACGGAGCCGCTGGTGCGGCGCATCGAGGCGCGCTTTGGCGTTCGGCCCGTCGCCTGGCACAGCGACATGAAGATTTCGGAGCGGCGCGCGGCCTGGCGCGCCATCGGCAAGGGCGAGGCGCGGCTGACCGTGGGCGCGCGTTCGGCGCTGTTTCTGCCCTATCCGAATTTGCGCATGATCGTCGTCGACGAGGCGCACGACCAGAGTTTCAAGCAGGAGGACGGCGTTCTTTACCATGCGCGCGACGTGGCCGTCATGCGCGCGAAGCTGGAAAAGATCCCCGCCATCCTCGCCACCGCGACACCGCCCATCGAAACGCAAGTGCAGGTTGAAAAGGGCAGTTATCGCGAGCTGATGCTGCCATCGCGCTATGGCGGCGCGACCATGCCCGAGATCGCCGCCATCGACCTGAAGGATCACCAGCCGCCATCGGGTCACTGGCTGGCGCAGCCGCTAGTGGATGCGATCACGGAAACGCTGGATCGGGGCGAGCAGGCGCTGCTGTTCCTCAACCGGCGCGGTTATGCGCCGCTGACGCTGTGCCGTCATTGCGGCACGCGTATCGAATGTCCGAACTGCACGGCCTGGCTGGTCGAACACAAGCTGACCCGCCGCCTGATGTGCCATCATTGCGGCCTGACCGAGCCGACCCCGGAGCTGTGCCCGGAATGCGGCGAGGCGGACACGCTCGTTCCCTGCGGTCCCGGGGTGGAGCGTATCGCCGAAGAAGCGGCGCAGCGCTTTCCGGACGCGCGGCTGATGCTGGCAACCTCGGACACCATCGGCTCGCCCGCGAAAGCCCGCGCCTTGGTCGACGCGGTCGAGAACCGCGAGATCGACATCCTGATTGGCACGCAGCTGGTGACGAAGGGCTATCATTTCCCGGACCTAACGCTGGTGGGCGTCGTCGACGCCGACCTCGCATTGAAAGGCGGCGACCTGCGCGCGGGCGAGCGCAGTTTTCAGCAGATCACCCAGGTGGCGGGCCGCGCCGGGCGCGGCGTGAAACCGGGCCGGGTCTTCGTGCAGACGCACCAACCCGAGGCGCCCGTGATCGACGCGCTGGTCCGTGCTGATGCGGAGGGCTTCTACACCGCCGAGATCGAGGCGCGGCGCGAGGCCGCCATGCCGCCCTTCGGTCGCCTTGCCGCGCTGATCGTCAA
>JBARZR010000144.1:0-19353 GCA_049650205.1 Pacificimonas sp.
AGAGCGCGAGCCCATGAGATTTTTGACGATGTCGCCGGGGAGGAGGTGGACGGGGGTTTGTTCCAGTTTGCCGCAATCCAAGACCTGGCGGTCGATGGCGATTTCAGACGTGTAGTCGACGGTCAGCCGCTCGTCCCGCCGCACCCAGATGCGGTCGCCGATCATTTCCTCGCCGGGGATGCGCGCAAAATGACCGTCGCCCGGCACATGGATATGCGCGGAGATCAGGTTCTGGTCGGCGAGCGGCGCGGCCTCGAGTTGCAACAGGATGTCGGAGGGGCCGTCGAGCGTGTAGTCGAGATGGGCCTTGATGTTGAGTTTCATGCGTCGTCAACGCCCCGTGCGCGCTTCGGTCCCATCGGCAAAGAAAAAGGCCCGCCACTGAAACCAGCGGGCGGGCCTTTTGATCGCCAGTGGGCGCTGCCCATCGCTGCCGCCTAGCTGACGGCGTCTTCCGTGATGGGCACGATACGGATTTCGACGCGGCGGTTTTGCGCGCGGCCCTCCGCCGTGTCATTGGAGGCGATGGGCTGCGTCTCGCCAAAGCCCTGCTGCGCGATACGGGCGCGCTGCACGCCGTTCGACGCCAGATAGGTGGCGACGCTATCGGCACGGCGCTGCGACAGCGTCATGTTATAAGCGTCGCTGCCTGTTGAATCGGTATGACCATAGACGTCGACGAAGCTCTTTTCATATTCGGCCAGCACCTGCGACACTTCGTTGAGGGCCGGGCGGAACTGGTCGTTGATGATGGCGCTGTCGACACCGAAGGTCACCTGGCTCGGCATATTGAGTTTGAGGCTGTCGCCGTCACGCTCGACCTCGATGCCGGTCCCGGCGGTCCGTTCGCGCAGCTTCTTTTCCTGTGCGTCGAGATAGACGCCGACGCCCGCACCGGCGATCGCGCCAATGCCTGTGCCGACCAGTACTTCGGTACGGTTGTTCTTGCCGCCGATCAGTGCGCCAAGCAGCGCGCCGACGCCGGCACCGGCAGCCCCGGTTGCGGCGGGACGGGCAATGCCGCGCTCGCCCGTGACGGGATCTGTGGTGCAGCCGACGGCGACCAGACTGAGCGATGCCGCGACGACGGCGGTTTTGGCGATGCTGTTCTTGGCGAAAATACTCATGGGGAAACTCCTGCCCTTGTTGTCCTGTTCGCAATGCCTACGCGCAGGGCGGGCAGGAGGTTCCCTTAACTTACGTTACCTGGCGGGCCGGTTCGTGTCCGCAAGCTCCACCAGCTTTTTCAGCTCGCCGCGGTAATAATCGCCGCCGGGCGTCATCCCGGCGATGGCCGCATAGTCCATGTCGCCGATGTATTTGCTGCCCGACAGGCGCTGGCCGAAGGCCGCGACGCTGGCGGCGAGCGCCATGTCGCCCTTCGCCGGACCGGCGTTGGTGGCTAGCGTACGGGGCATGACCTGCGTGATGAGACGGGATGTGTCCTCGCCAGGCAGTTTGTAGCGCAGGCGCAGCTCGCCAAGTTCGGTGACATTGGAAACGCCCGGCGCGTCGCCACGATTGGCGGCATAGCGGCGGTCCGGCATCCGCACGCCTTCCGACCCGACCAGCGCGATCTCGTACAGCGCGGTCACGTCATGGCCCGCGCCGATCTCGCCCGCGTCGACCTCGTCATTGTCGAAATCCTGCTCGGCGAGCGCGCGGTTTTCATAGCCGATCAGGCGGTATTCCGCGACGACAGCGGGGTTCCATTCGACCTGCACCTTCACATCGCCCGCGATGGTGAAGAGCGTCGATCCGGCTTCTTCGGTCAGCACTTTCCTCGCCTCCATCAGACTGTCGATATAAGCGTGGTTGCCGTTGCCCTTGTCGGCGACCTGTTCCATCATCGCCTCGTTGTAATTGCCCTGGCCGAAGCCGAGCGTGGTGATGGACACACCGGTCTCCGCCTCGCGCTCCACCATCTCGATCAACTGGTCGCGGTCGGATATGCCGACGTTGAAGTCGCCGTCGGTTGCCAGCATGACGCGGTTGACGCCGCCCTCGATGAAGGCCGCGCGCGCCTGTTTATAGGCGAGGCCGATGCCCGCCGCGCCCGCGGTGGAGCCGCCCGCCTGCAGCTGTTCCAGCGCGCGCTCGATCTTCGCGGGATCGTTGGTGGGTTCGAGCACGAGACCCGCGCTGCCCGCATAGACAACGATGCTGACGCGGTCCCTTGACCCGAGATCTCGCGCCAGCATATTGAGCGCCTTTGCGACGAGCGGCAGCTTGTCGGGCGCGGACATGGAGCCGGACGTGTCAATCAGGAAGACGAGGTTCGCGGGCGGGCGCTCCTTGCGCTCCAGCTCATAGCCCTTCAGGCCGACGCGGATCAGTTGCGTGTTCGCGTTCCACGGCGTGACGGCGGCGTCGACATTGACGGAGAAGGGCTCCGACCGGTCCGTCGGTACGGGGTAGTCATAACTGAAATAATTGATCATCTCCTCGACCCGCACGGCGTCTTGCGGCGGCAGTTGACCCTGCGTCAGGAAGCGGCGGACATTGGCGTAGCTGCCGGTGTCGACGTCGATGGAGAATGTGGAGACGGGCGTCTCGGCGACGCTGACGACCTCGTTACGCTCGATATCCGCATATTGCTCGCGGTTTTGCGGCGCGGGCACCACCATGCGGGAGCCGGTGACGACGATATTGCTGGCCTCGGCGGCGATCATTGGCGCTGGCGGGGAGGGTGGCGGCGGCGGTGGAGGTGGAGGAGGGCGAAGCGATTCGTCGCGGGATGTTTCCGCCGAGGCTGTTTCCATGTTCCGATCGGATCCACTGGAGCAGGCGCCGAGCGCCAGCAGTCCGCCAGACAGTAGGATCAGGCTCTTCGTTTTCATTATGGTCGTCCTCCCGTTGATCCCGTTTTCGCTACGGGGCCATATTCGCTACGCAAGAAGCGTCGCTTTTCCCTCCTGTCGGCGCTAAAGGGACAGCAATCATGCCACCATTCCCCTGGATCGACCTGCTCATCATCCTCGCGCTGATCGCCGTGAACGGTGTCTTCGCCATGTCGGAGATGGCGGTCGTCTCTTCGCGGGAGGCGCGGCTGCAGGCGATGGTGAACAATGGCAGGCGCGGGGCGGAGGCGGCGCTGGACCTGCACCGGCAGCCGGGGCCGTTCCTGTCGACCGTGCAGATCGGCATCACGCTGGTCGGTATCGTCGCCGGTGCCTATTCCGGCGCGACGCTGGGCGCACCGGTGGCGGCGCGGCTGCAGGGGCTGGGCCTCGCCCCGGATATCGCAGGCACGCTGGGCATCGTGCTGGTGGTCAGCGGCATCACCTATCTGACGCTGACCATCGGCGAACTGGTCCCGAAGCAGTTTGCACTGAGGAAACCCGAAGCCATTGCGAGCGTCATCGCCGCGCCGATGAAGATCCTGGCCCGCATCGCCGCGCCGCTGGTCTGGCTGCTGAGTATCACGACGAAACTGCTGCTGCGCCTGACTGGTGCGCGAGAGGGCGAGGCGGGGCAGGTGACGGCGGAGGAACTGCACCTGATCGTCGCCGAGGCGCAGCGGTCGGGCGCGATCGAGGAGACCGAGCGGCTGATGATCTCCGGCGTCATGCGGCTGGCCGACCGGCCCGTGCGCGGCGTGATGACACCGCGCACGCAGGTGGACTGGCTGGACGTCGACACGCCCGAAGCCGAAGTGCGCGCGCATCTGATGGACAGCCCGCACACGCGCATTCCCATCGCGGAGGGCGGTGTCGACAAGATTATCGGCGTGATCCAGGCGCGCGATATTCTTGCCGCGCTGCTGTCGGAACAGGCGCTCGACCTGCGCGCGCTCCTGAAGCCATCGCCCCTGATCCCCGATGTGATGGACGCCTCGGACGCGCTCGACATATTGCGCCGCGCCGACGTGCCTATCGGCATGGTGCATGACGAATATGGTCATTTCGAGGGCATATTGACGCCCGCCGATCTGCTGGCGGCGATTGCGGGCGTGTTCAAGTCGGATACGGACGAGGGTGAGGACGATCCGGCCGTGCAGCGCGCAGACGGGTCATGGCTGTTGTCGGGCGCGATGCACGCCGACGAGATGGCGGACCGGCTGGGCGTTACCATCCCCGAACCCGACGACCGGGATTTCGAGACACTGGCGGGCTTCGCGCTGGCCGTGCTGACGCATATCCCCGAGACTGGCGAAACGTTCGATTTCGACGGCTGGCGGTTCGAGGTGGTGGATCTCGACGGTCACAAGATCGACAAGCTGCTGGCGACGTCGATCGATGAAGGGGATGAGACGGAATGAACGCATTGGACAGGCTGAACCAGCCACTGACGCTGCCAAACGGGCATATCATTCCCAATCGGCTGTCGAAGGCGGCGATGACCGAGGGACTGGCGGATGCCGGGGGGCGGCCCTCGCGGCGGCTGAACCGGCTGTACGAGACCTGGGCGTCGGGCGGGGTCGGCATGATGCTGACCGGCAATGTGCAGATCGACCGCGACCATCTGGAGCGCGGCGGCAATGTCGTCATAGACCGGGAACCCGATGCGGATATGCGGCGGGCGCTGAAGGATTGGTGCGCGGCGGGCAAGGCAGACGGCGCGTCCATGTGGATGCAGGTCAGTCATGCGGGTCGGCAGACGCAGGCGCATATCAATCCGCATCCCAAGGCGCCGTCGGCGGTGAAACTGGGCCTGCCGGGCGGACAGTTCGGCGAACCTGTCGCGCTGACCTGCCCGGAAATCGAGGAGATCATCCGCCGCTTCGCCATCGCCGGCGCGGCAGCAAGGGACGCAGGCTTCGACGGGATGCAGATTCATGCCGCGCATGGCTATCTACTGTCGAGTTTCCTCAATCCGCGCGCCAACCAGCGCGATGACGAATGGGATGGCAGCCTGGAAAACCGGGCACGCATGTTGCGCCAAGCGGTGGCGGCGGTGCGCACGGCGACCGCGCCGGATTTCGGCATTTCCGTCAAGCTCAACAGCGCGGACTTCCAGCGCGGCGGCTTCAGCTTTTCCGACAGCCAGACGGTCGCAGGCTGGCTGGACAAGGACGGTGTCGACCTGATCGAGATTTCCGGCGGCAACTACGAATCGCCCGCGATGATGGACGCCGAGGGCATGGAAGCGCGCGACGAACCCGAAACGCGGAAATCCACACGGGAACGCGAGGCCTATTTCGCCAAATTCGCGCCGGAAATCCGCACGCATGTGAAGCGCGCGGCGCTGATGGTGACTGGCGGGTTCCGGACGGCGGCGGGCATGGCGGATGCGATCGCGGAGGATGGGGTCGACCTGATCGGTCTTGGCCGCCCGCTTTGCACACGGCCGCAGGATGTGGCGCGGCTGCTATCGGGCGAGATCGACCGCCTGGACCGGCCCGAAGACTATCTGCGCATCGGCCCCGGCATTCTGTCGCCGAACAGCCGCTTCAAGATCATGAAGGCGCTGAACGGCTTTGGCGCGCAGGCCTGGTATTACGAGCAGCTGGTGAACTTTGGAGAGGGGCAAAGGCTGGACGCCGACCTTGGGGTCTTCCGCGCTTTCCTCCGCAACCGCGCGCGGGAGAAGCGCGTGCTGGCCGAACGAACGGCATGATCCGCGTCGGCATATTCGGCGCGGCGAAGGTCGCCACCTATGCGCTGATCGCCCCGGCGCGGGCAAATGAACACGTCGATATCATCGCCGTCGCCGCCAGCGATGGCGGGCGGGCGCGGGCCTATGCGGACGAGCATGAGATCGCGGACGCGCTCGAGGGATATGACGCCCTGATCGCGCGCGATGACATCGACCTGATCTACAATGCCCTGCCGCCTTCGCGCCATGCCGGTCTGAGCATCGCCGCGCTGGAAAGCGGCAAGCATGTGCTGTGCGAAAAGCCCTTCGCCATGAACGCCGGCGAGGCGGCGCGGATGGTGGACGCGGCGCGGACGGCGGACCGGCATCTGATCGAGGCGTTCCACTACCGCTTCCACCCTGCATTTCTGCGGCTGGAGACGTTGATCGCCGAGGGCGCGATTGGCGATGTGCAGCGCATCGAATCCGTCTTCAATGTGGCCATTCCCTATCGCGCGGACAGCCTGCGGCACGATCCGGCGCTGGGCGGCGGCGCGCTGATGGATCTGGGCTGTTACCCGCTGCACATGGCGCGCACGCTTGCCAATGGCGATGTGCAGGTCGAGGAGGCGCAGTGTCTGCGCGGCGAAAGCGGCGTCGATCTCTACACGCGGGCGACGCTTGGCCTTGGCGATATCCGCGCGGAGATCGCCTGCGACATGCGCGAAGGCGCGGAGTTCCACGCGCATCTGCTGGTCGAGGGAAGCGCCGGAACGGCGATGCTGACCAATCCCGTCCATCCGCAAAAGGGGCACGAACTCACGCTGACACGCGGCAGCGCGGTGGAGGTCGAGACGCTGACCGACCGAGGCACCTACGACTTTCAGCTGGACCATGTCGCCGCCGTGCTGAAGGGCGAGACCGAGCCTGTGACCGGCGGCGCGGACGCCGTCGCCACAATGGCTGCCATCGACGCGATCTACGCGGCGGCTAGCTAGTCCACAAGGACCGCGGCAGACGCTGCACGCTTTCTGCACGGGATTGACATTCGCCGCCGACCGGGTGCGGACGAAGCGCGCATGGACTTTCCCTAAAAGGCGGCTTTCCGTCTGCAGAAAGTCACGTTCATGTCCGTAAAGAGTCAGTTTGCCCCCACCGCCGGCATGGCCCTGATCTTTGGCGTTCTGCTGCCGGTCGCCGCGCTTGGTTTCGAACTGGCGACGGGAATGGCTGCGGAGATTGTGTTCGACCCTATTCCCGGCTGGGGATATGCGACGCTGGTCGCGGCGGTCCCGGTTCTGAACGCGTATATATGGTGGCATTTGCGGCGGAACAGGCCGCGACGTCCAGGCCGCCTCGCCCTATTGGCAGGCATATCAACGGCGATTTCCCTGGCGTATGTGATCGCTTTTCTTCCTATCGTGCCGATGGCCCTGATCGGTATCGTCTTCTTCGGTCTCGGCCTTCTCGTCTTCGCACCTCTTACGGGCTTCATCATGTCGCTACGCATGGGACTGATGCTGGGGGAGACGCGGGCGCTGGCGGGCGGTCTGGCGCTTGGGCTGGTGCTGATCGTGGCGGTGGAGTCCAGACCAGCGGCGACGAACCTTGCGCTCGAGTGGCAATGCCAAGATGCGCCGCAAGAAACGCGCGCCATCACGCTGATGCGGACATTGGGCAGCGAGCGGATACTGATCGAACAGGCGGATGGCGAACGGTCGCGCGCGCATGGCCTGATCGCGCAGTACGGCAAGCTGACATCCGGGCTCTGGTTTTCCGGCGACCGCGTCGCCAACCACCAGCCAGCGCGCCTGCTCTATTTCCGGACCTATGGCCGCGCCGCACCTGCGCATGTGAAGGCGGGCCGGTTTTTTCGGGACAGCGATGAGGGCGGCGCGGAAGTTGGCGCGGCGACATTGCCCGACCTGTCACTTGTGACATCGGAAATCGAAGGCGACGTCCGTGCGGCGGAGAACCTCGCCTATCTGGAATGGACGTTCACCGTCTTCAACAGTGCGAAGCACGGTCAGAAGGAGGCGCGGTTCCTGCTCGACATGCCGGAGGGCGCGGTGGCGTCCCGCGCGAACCTGTGGGTGGATGGCGAACCGCGCGAGGCCAGCATTTCCGCGAAGGGCGAAGCGCGCGCCGCCTATGAATCCATCGTCCGCCAAAAGCGCGATCCGCTACTGGTAACGGCGAACGGCCCGGATCAGTTGCTGGTGCAGGCGTTCCCCGTGCAGGCGGGAAAGGAAATGACGTTCCGGATCGGCATGACCGCGCCGCTGAGCATCGCGGCGAATGGGGGCCGCAGCGTGGCGCTTCCCGCCATCGCCAAACGCAATTTTTCAGTCGCCGATGACCTCAGGCATCATTTTCAGGTAAGGGGCTTATCTCCGGCATTGCCCGGTGCGATCACGGATGCCGATTTGTCCACGCGCCCCCGTCTGACCGCGCCACCCATCGCGGCGCCGTCCAGTCTGGTTGCCAGCCTGCCCGCGACGGAGCGCTTTGCGGCCCTGAGTGTGCGGCAGACGATCGAACGGACGGCCATCGCCGCGCCCAAGTCAATGCACATATTGCTGGATGGTTCGGTCGGCAATCGACCTGCCGCGCTGGCCCTGAAGGCGGCGCTCGAGACTGTGCCGGACGGACTTCCGCTCGGCCTTTCCATAGCTTCCGAAACCTCAATGGACATTCCGGTGGCCACAGTGAATGACGCTCATCGCGAGCGCCTGATAGCGGCCATCGAGCAGACCCGCTTTATCGGCGGCCAGGACAATGTGTCTGGACTCGCGCGCCTTGTCAGTAGCGATGCGGACAGCATCTTGTGGATACATGCCGCACAGCCCGTCGGTTTCCCGGTATCGACGCGTGCGCTGCGGGAGGCGCTGCATAGAGTCGGCACGCCGCCGGAACTGATCCGATTTCAGGGTGAAGCGGGACGCCGTTTTCTGCTGCCGGACGAGTCCTTCTTGACAGCAGCCCGCCATATCGCGCCGCAGGCCGACAGGGTCGCCGGTTTCCGCGCTCTGTTTGCGGAGGCGGTGCGCGGACGTCCCGTATGGCAGGTCGAGCGGAAGGAAATTCCCTTCACACCCGCGGGTGCCTCCCCGCATGTCATGCAGCTATGGGCCGCATCTAGGTTAAATGCGGCTGTGGACTATGAGGGGGCGACCGCATGGAAGCGACAGGCCTGGCCACGCGCCTGAATATCGTCACAACCATCAGCGGCGGGGTCGTCCTGGAGAAGGACATCGAATATGACGGGCATGGTCTGGAAAGACCGCCCGAAACCGTGATGAGCGTGCCAGCGCCTGGTGCATTTGGACTGCTGGCACTCGGATGCAAGGGCCTGGCATTTTTCCGGCGGCGTATGCGCTAACCCATTTCGCCCCTAGCCCAGAATTTCATCGATTTGCCAAGCTGTTTCAGGCTGGGCGGTGGGCCTGAGCGGAGGACGCCGTAGCGGAACAGGCGGCTGGCGACGAAGATGATGAGACCGGCGAACGCCAGCTGCCAAACGAGCGCCGCGATATGGATGCCGATGTCCGTCCCCATGCTGGCGCGGGCGGCCATCATATAGGGCGCGCTGAGCGGGAACCAGCTGGCGATGGTCGCGCCCGTTCCGCCGGGGTTCGCGATCGCGCCCAGTGTCAGGATCAGGATGACCATCTGCAATATGGTGACGGGCATGGAGAGGGTCTGCACCTCCCGGATGGAGGTGCAGAGACTGCCGATGCCCAGATAGACCGCGCCATAGATCAAATAGGCGGCGACGAAATAGGCAAAGACGAGCGCGATGAACTGCGGCCAGCCGCGCGCCGGGTCGGCGAGCACGTCGGCGGGCAGTTGCGACAGCAGGAAAGCGCCGCCGCCGCCGAACATGATCCCCCAGACGGTGACGCCGATCAGCGAGACGATGAGCATGCCGATCAGCTTGCCCGCGAAAATCGCGGGGATGGGGACGCTGGCGACCAGGATCTCTATGACCTTGTTGCCCTTTTCCTCGACCATGTTGGACAGGAGTGCGCCCGCGAGGAGCGAAATCAGGACGAACAGCACCATGGTCGCGCCAGTGGCGAGGGGGCCGGCCTCTTCGGCCTTTTTCGACGCTGCGGCGGGCACGCCCTCTCGCTTCACGGTATCGACCGGAATGTCTGGTGAATCGAGGCGGATGGTTTCGAGAGTGGCGGCGATGCCTTCGGCCTGAAATGCGCGGCGGTCGGCGGCGCGGGAGGCGAGCTGGCGCAGGCGGGTCACACTGGCGTCGTCCGACTGACGCAGGATGCGGATGCCCGTGTCGTCGGATAGCAGCACCGCGCCGAATCGGTTATTGCCGGGACGGAGCAGCCGCGCGGCCTGAGCTTCAATGTCGTCCGCCGCATTCAATCGAGTCAGCGCGGGTTCGCGGCGTTCGCCACGCAGGGCGGTCAGGACACGGCTGGGTTTCAGGTCGTGGCGCGCCTCGACCTCGTCCAGCGTTCCCGCCTCGTCATACGCGGTCAGTTCCGCTTCGGATAAAATCTCGGATCGTTCGGCGAGGGCATCGGGCAGCGGGGCGTCCGGATATTTATCCTCATATTGCTGGCGCAACGCGCCGTGTTTCGCCCGCACCCGCTCCAGCATGGCGGTATCCGTCAGCCACGTGGCGAAATCGTCCGTCGAGTCGATGACCGCCACGGAAACGGGCGTGCGCTCGGGCGCGTCGCCGCCGCCCTGCGCGATCGCCGCGCCCAGGCCGAACAGGATGCCGACGAAGGGCATGGCAAGCCAGATCAGGAAGCCCTTCGACAATACGGTCGCCATGACATCGCGGCGGGCGATGACAAAGACGGCTTTCAGGAAGGACGGGGGCGCCAGGTCCCTCATGCCGCCATTTCCCGCAGGTCCGCATTCCGCATGTCGTCCGCTTCGGGATCGCCAACCATGGAGACGAAGGCGTCGTGGAGAGTCGGGCGTTCGGTGGTGAGTTCGCGCACCCCGCAGCCGCTTTCCAGAAGGCGGCGGAGCAGATTTTCCATGCCATCGTCGGGCAGCGGGAAGCGGTAGAGGCCGTCGCGGCTGAGCGCGAAGGTTTCCGGCAATATGCCAACGGGGTTGGCAATGGGGCGTTCGGTCCTGAGTTGCACCTGCGCGGGCAGAATGGCGCGCGCCTCCGCCACCGTGCCGGAAAATCGCGTGCGTCCGCCCGCGATAACGACGAGGGCGTCGCACAGCCGCTCGGCATGGGCCATGATATGTGTCGAGAAGAGGATCGTCGCGCCGCGCGCGCGTTCGCCAGCGATAATCGTTTCCAGCACTTGCTGGTTGACGGGGTCGAGGCCGGAGAACGGCTCGTCGAGGATGATGAGATCGGGCTTGTGCACGAAACTGCCGAGCAGCTGGACCTTCTGTGCCATACCCTTGGAAAAGGTGCTGATCCTGGCGGAGGTTTCGCTCTTCAAACCGTTCGCGGCGAGCAGTTCCCCCGCGCGCTCGCGGCCATCCTTCAGTGGCAGTCCGCGCAGCGCGCCCATGAAGGCGATGGTGTCGCGCGCGGTCATGGAGGGGTAGAGCCCGCGCTCCTCCGGCAGATAGCCGATGCGGTGCGCGACACGCAGCGGCTGGTCGCTGCCCAGCACGGTCGCCGTGCCGCCATCGGGGGTCAATATGCCAAGCAGCATGCGAAGCGTCGTGGTTTTCCCCGCGCCATTCTGGCCCAGGAAGCCGAATATGCTGCCCTTCGGCACGCTGAGGTCGACGCCGCCGACGGCGACCTTGTCACCGAATCTCTTGGACAGGCCGCGCGCTTCTATGGCGCCTGCAAGCGGTTCACCTGTCATGCTGAATCTGCGCATGAAATCTCGATCCTGGGTCGGTCGGGGTACACATATACTCGGGAAACCCTGTAAAATTGGCACATGAGCGGTTCTGCTTTTGTGCGTTCGCGCCTACATCTAGCGGCATGGCCGATAACAAAGTCTTGCCGGGATTGCGACAGGAGGTGGAGGCGCAGGGTTTCTCCACGTTTGGCGTCTGTGCGGCGGACGCCGTCCCCGAAGCGGGGAAGCGGCTGCGGGCCTGGCTGGACGCGGGCATGAATGGCGGCATGATCTGGATGGAGGAAAAGGCAGCGCGCCGGGAAAGCCCCCGCGCGCTATGGCCCGAGGTGCAGAGTGTCATCATGCTGGGTATGAGTTATGCGCCCGCGCTCGATCCGCTGCGCCATGCCGATGCCCCCGATATTGGCGTGATGTCGGTCTATGCGCATGGCGGCGACTATCACGATGTGGTCAAGAAGCGGCTGAAGGCGGTCGCGCGCTGGCTGGTGGCGCAGGCACCGGACAGCGAGTTGAAGGTGTTTGTCGACACCGCGCCCGTCATGGAAAAACCGCTGGCCGCCGCCGCCGGGCTGGGCTGGCAGGGAAAGCACACCAATGTCGTGTCCACCAAGGAAGGCTCATGGCTGTTCCTGGGCGCGATCTATACGACGCTCGACCTGACGCCGGACGCGCCGCACGCGGACCGCTGCGGCAGCTGCACGGCCTGCCAGACCGCCTGCCCGACGGACGCCTTTCCAGAGCCCTACCGGCTGGATGCCCGGCGCTGCATTTCCTATCTGACCATCGAACATGCCGGGCCGATTCCGCATGAATTCCGCCGCGCGATGGGAAACCGCATCTATGGCTGCGACGACTGTCTGGCCGTCTGTCCGTGGAACAAGTTCGCGCAGGCGAGCCGGGAGATGACCTTCGCGCCGCGCCCCGCGATGGTGCGGCCCCGGCTGACCGACCTGGCGCAGCTGGACGACGCGGCCTTCCGCGACCTGTTCGCAGGCTCCCCGGTGAAGCGAATCGGGCGCGAGCGATTCGTGCGCAATGTGGCCATCGCCCTCGGGAACCGGCGAGGCGCCGAGGCCGTGGAAGCGTTGTTGCCGCTTGTGAAGGATGAGTCCGAAGTCGTACGCGAGGCGGCGTCCTGGGCATTGCGGGAGGCCGGTGCGTGACGCCGCGGATTTCCATTCGGGGCGAGGATGCGGCGGATGCGGCGACGATTCATGACATCGTCACCGCCGCCTTCCGCAGCGCGCCACATGCCAGCGGTACGGAGGCGCAGATCGTCAGGGCCTTGCGTGACGAGGATGCATTGACGCTGTCGCTGGTGGCGAGCGACGCGGGCAATATCGTCGGGCATCTCGCCGCCTCGCCCGTCAGGATCGGCAATGCGCCGTCGGGCTGGCTGGGCATCGGCCCGGTGTCGGTGACGCCGGCGTGGCAGGGGGAGGGCATCGGTAGCGCGCTGATATTGTCGGCGCTGTCGCAGCTGCGCGGGGCGGGGCATGACGGCTGCGTCGTTCTGGGCGATCCCGTTTACTATCGCCGTTTCGGCTTCCGCAGGAATGCGCGGCTGCTTTATCCCGGGCCGCCGCCGGAGTGTTTCCTGTGCCTGCCTTTTGGCGGCAGCGTGCCGTCCGGCGTCGTCAGCTATCATCCGGCATTCGGAGCGGAACCACCTCGACAGGATTGAGCGCGCGCCATAGGCAGCCCGTAACCCCATTCTGACAGGATTTCGCACCTTATGCCAAATGCCCCCATCGCCTGTATCGGCAACGCCATCGTCGATGTTATCGCGCCGACGACCGACGATTTCCTGACGGCAAACGAACTGGCAAAGGGCGGCATGATGCTGATCGATACCGATCAGGCCGAGGCGCTGTATGCGAAAATGGCCCCCGGCAAGGAAAGCAGTGGCGGGTCGGGTGCGAACACGGCGGCGGGCATCGCGGCGCTGGGATCGGGTGTGCGTTATATCGGCCGCGTGGCGGACGACCAGCTGGGAAAGGTGTTCCAGCACGATCTGCGCGCGGCGGGCGCGTTATACGATGTGCCGATGGCGAGCCCCGACGTGCCCACCGCCCGCTGCCTTATCCTCGTCACGCCGGACGGCGAGCGGACCATGAACACCTATCTGGGGACCAGCGTCGACCTCGGCGAAGCGGACGTCGATTTCGAGGCCGTGGCCGCCGCGAAGATCCTTTACCTGGAGGGCTATCTGTGGGATTCCGAAAGCGCGCGGCCCGCGATGGAGCGGGCGCGCGATGTCCTGCGCGAGGCCGGGGGCCGCGTCGCCTTCACGCTGTCGGACGGCTTCTGCGTCGACCGGCACCGGGCGGGGTTCCGCGAGCTTGCGGGCGGCGGGGTGGACATATTGTTCGCGAACGAGGACGAGCTGAAAAGCCTGTATGAGACCGACGATTTCGACGCCGCCGTCGCCGCCCAGCGCGGCAAGGTGCAGATCGCGGCCATCACGCGCGGCGATCAGGGCGCGGTGGTGCTGTTTGGCGATGACACCATCAGTGTTCCCGCCGAACCTGTGGCCAAGGTCGTCGATACGACGGGCGCGGGCGACCTGTTCGCGGCGGGCTTCCTGGCCGGGCTGGAACAGCGGCGAGACCTGAAGGACTGCGCGCGGCTGGGCGCTGTGGCGGCGGCGGAGGTGATTTCGCATTATGGCGCGCGGCCGGAAACCGACTTGAAGACGCTGGCGGCGAAAGCGCTGGGCTAGACGCGCATGTCAGGCGAATGGCAGTTCTGGATCGACCGGGGCGGGACATTCACCGACATCGTCGCGCGCGCTCCGGATGGCGAGCTGACCACGGCGAAGCTGCTGTCCGACAACCCCGAAGCCTATGACGACGCCGCCGTCGCGGGCATATACCGGCTGACCGATACGCCGGAGGATGCCGCCCTCCCGCCGCTAAGTTTGCGCATGGGAACCACGGTGGCGACCAATGCGCTGCTGGAGCGGCGGGGCGAACCGGTGCTGCTGGTCATCACGCGCGGGTTCGGCGACGCGCTGACCATTGGTTATCAGGAGCGGCCCGACCTGTTCGCGCGCCGGATCGTCAAGCCCGCGCCGCTCTACACCGAGGTTCTGGAGGTCGACGAGCGCGTCGGCGCGGACGGCGATGTCGTGCGAGCTCTGCACGAACATGCGGCACGTGACGGTCTCAAGGCGGCCTACGATCAGGGCCTGCGCGCCGCCGCGATCGTCACCATGCACGGCTATGCCCACCCGGCGCACGAAGCGCGTCTGGCGGAAATCGCGGCGGACATCGGCTTCACGCAGATCTCCGTCAGCCACGAGGTGGGCGCGACCATCAAGCTGGTCGGGCGCGGCGATACCGCGGTGGTGGACGCTTACCTGTCGCCCGTCCTCCGAAATTATATCGACAAGGTGTCGAGCGCGCTCGGAAGAAAAAACGCCCGCAGCGGCTCGCTGCTGTTCATGCAGTCGTCTGGTGGGTTGACGGATGCGCGCACGTTTCGCGGACGGGACGCGATATTGTCGGGACCGGCGGGCGGCATTGTCGGCATGGTGCGGACGGGTGCGGCGACCGGGCACGGGAAGATTATCGGCTTCGACATGGGCGGCACCTCGACGGATGTGTCGCATTATGCCGGGCAATATGAACGGGCGAGCGAGACGCGGGTCGCAGGCGCGCGGATCCGCGCGCCGATGCTGGCGATCCACACGGTCGCAGCGGGCGGCGGCTCCATCTGCCGAATGACCGAAGGGCGGTTTCAGGTCGGGCCGGAATCGGCGGGCGCGGTGCCGGGCCCGGCCTGCTACCGGCGCGGCGGCCCGCTGACCGTGACCGACTGCAACCTGATCCTGGGGAAGTTGCAGGCGGACGAGTTTCCCACCGTCTTCGGGCCGGACGGCGACCAGCCGCTCGATCCTGAGGCCGCGCGGGCCGCGCTCGACGACGTGATCGCGGGCAGCGGGTTGTCCGCCGAAGCCGCCGCCGAGGGCTTCATTGCCATCGCGGTGCAGAATATGGCGAATGCCATTAAGCGGATTTCCGTCGCCAAGGGGCGCGATGTGACGGACTATATCCTCGCCTGTTTCGGCGGCGCGGGCGGCGGCCATGCCTGTCTGGTGGCTGAAGCGCTTGGGATGACGCGCGTCATGGTGCATCCGCTGGCGGGGGTTCTAAGTGCTTATGGCATGGGGCTGGCCGACCGCAGAGCACTGCGTGAGGCGACACTCGGTATCGCCCTTGAGGGCGGGATGGCGGATATTGGGGCAGCGTCGGAAGCGCTGTCGACCGAGGCAATAGCCGAGCTTGGCAACGAAAATGCTGCGGAAATGCTGCGCAGCATTTCGCGGGTTTTCCTGCGTTACGACGGCACCGACAGCAGCATCGATGTGGAGCTTGGGGAGGAAGGCGATATGCGCGCGGCGTTCGAGGCGGCGCACCGCGCGCGCTTCGGGTTTGTGGGCGACGCGCCGCTGATCGCCGACCTGATCCGGGTCGAGGCGATTGCCGAGGCCGGGCAGGCGGTGGAGGCGATGGGCGCGCCGGACGCTGTCTCGTCCGATCGCAAATCGGCGCGTGCCTATATGGCAGGCGAAGCGCATGACACGCCTGTTCTGACGCGCGCCGCGCTGACGGACGTACAGCCCGGCCCGGCGCTGATTATCGATCCCGGTTCGACAACGGTGGTAGAGCCGGGGTGGTCGGCGGCGCTAGATGACTTGGGCAATTTGATGCTGACCAAGGATAACCGTCATCCTCGCGAATGCGGGGATCCAGAGGACAGGGCGGTGCCTGTAATTACGGAGGATCGCGCGGCACTGGATTCCCGCATCCGCGGGAATGACGATGCGGGAGGGGATCGCGCGACACCAGACCCCATCCGCCTCGAAATCTTCAACGGGCTGTTCATGGCCATCGCCGAGGAAATGGGCGCTGCGTTACAGGCGAGTGCGTCTTCGGTGAACATCCGCGAGCGGCTGGACTTTTCCTGCGCCATCTTCGCCCCGGACGGCGCGCTGGTCGCCAATGCGCCGCACATGCCGGTCCACCTGGGCAGTATGGGGATGAGCGTGAAGACGGTGTTGGCGCGGCGCGCGGGCGATATCCGTTCGGGCGACGTCTATGCGCTGAACGCGCCCTATGACGGCGGCACGCACCTGCCCGACATCACGGTCATCATGCCAGTGTTTCTGGAGGGGGACGACATGCCCGCCTACTGGGTCGCGGCGCGGGGACATCATGCCGATATCGGCGGCATCGCACCGGGGTCCATGCCTGCGCACAGCCGCGATATTTCCGAAGAGGGCGTGATTTTCGATAATGTCCTGATCGCGCGTGACGACCGGTTCCAGGAGGAGGATGTGGCCGCCCTTCTCGCCTCTGGTCGCTGGCCAGCAAGGCGCCCGGATCAGAATATCGCCGACCTGAAGGCACAGATCGCGGCCTGCGCGCGTGGGGCAGACGAGCTGCGCAAGGCGGCGGCGGGGTTCGGGCGCGATACCGTCTCCGCCTATATGGGCCATGTGCAGGACAATGCGGAGGCGGCGGTGAAGCGGCTGATCGCGCGGCTGTCAGACGGTCATATCCGCTATGAAATGGACGGCGGGGCGGTTGTCGAGGTTGCGGTGCGGGTGGATGCGGAGACGCCGCGCCTGACTGTGGATTTCACCGGCACCAGCCCGCAGCAGGATTCGAACTTCAACGCGCCCGCGCCGGTCGTGCGCGCGGCGGTTCTCTATGCCGTGCGCACGCTGGTCGACGAGGCCATTCCCATGAATGACGGCTGCCTGCGCCCCGTCGACATCATCGTGCCCGAAGGCTCGATGCTCAGCCCGCGCCATCCCGCCGCCGTCGTCGCGGGCAATGTCGAGACCAGCCAGGTCATCTGCGACGCGCTGTTCGGCGCGCTGGGCGCGATGGCCGCGGCGCAGGGGACCATGAACAATTTCACCTTCGGCGACGAGGATCTGCAATATTACGAGACCATCGCGGGCGGGTCGGGTGCGGGACCGGACTTCGACGGCACGGACGCGGTGCAGACGCACATGACCAACAGCCGCCTGACCGACCCGGAAGTCTTCGAGCAGCGGTTTCCGGTACGGCTGGAGAGCTTTGCCGTGCGGCGCGGATCGGGCGGTACGGGCGCGCATCGGGGCGGCGACGGCGTCGTGCGGCGGGTGAAGTTCCTCAAACCGATGCAGGCGAATATCCTCGCCAACCGGCGGCGGGTCGCGCCCTTCGGACTGGCGGGCGGTACGGACGCGATGGCGGGGCGTACCTATGTGGAGCGCGCCGACGGGAGCGTCGAGGATCTGGGCGCGACGGGGAGTGCGGATATGCGTGAGGGCGATGTGTTCGTGATCGAGACACCGGGGGGCGGGGGTTATGGCGCAAAGTGACTTTCCCCTCCCTGCTTGCAGGGAGGGGCTAGGGGAGGGTGCGAGACGCATAGCGGCGAGCTTCGGACCCAGCCGCACGCGCCGACGCTCGGCTGCGCCATCGCGACCCTCCCCCAGCCCCTTCCTTGCAGGGAGGGGAGCGCGCTGATGCTTGTCCTGTCCGGCATTCTCATCATCGTCGTCGGATTCCTGCTGCGGTTCAATCCGCTGCTGGTCGTCACGGTATCGGCACTCGTGACCGGACTCGCCGCGGGTCTTGGCCCCATCGAGATCATTTCCGCGTTCGGCAAGGCGTTCAACGACGCGCGCTATATCTCGATCATCTGGATCGTGCTGCCCGTCATCGGCGTGCTGGAGCGCCACGGTCTGCAGGAACGGGCGCGGATGCAGATCGAGAAGCTGAAGGGCGCGACCGTGGGGCGCCTCCTGACCGCCTATCTGCTGTTCCGGCAGGCGACGGCGGCGCTGGGGCTGACCTCGGTCGCGGGCCATGCGCAGACGGTCCGGCCTCTCGTCGCGCCGATGGCGGAGGCCGCCGCCGATACGCAGACCGGCACGGACAACGAGGATCGCAGCGAGCGGGTGAAGGCGATGTCAGCCGCGACCGACAATATCGGGCTGTTCTTTGGCGAAGATATCTTCATCGCCATCGGCTCGATCCTGCTGATGGTCGGTTTCCTGGCGCAGTACGATATCGTGCTGGAGCCATTGCAGCTGAGCGTCTGGGCCATTCCGACGGCCATCGCGGCGTTCATTATCCACGGCTATCGCCTGTGGCGCTTCGACAAGGGGCTGAAGGCGTGATTACGCTCGGTTTTGTTTACATCGTCGCGGGCCTGACCTTCGCGGCGTTCGCTATTCTCAGCTTGAACGACCGCACGAATGGCAAGCGCTTCGGCAACGCCGCCTTCTGGGCATTGCTGGCGGTCAGTTTTCTGGCGGGCGATCTTCTGGGCGATCTGGGCAATGGTATCCTTGTGCTGGCGCTGGTCGGCATTGCCGGGTTCGGTCTGCTTGGCCGGGGTGAGACGGCGACGACCTCGCCGGAAGCGCGCCGAAGGGAAGCTCACGCCAGAGGCGCACGCCTCTTTCTGCCCGCGCTGATCATTCCCGCCGTGGCGCTGGGCGGGACGTTCCTGTTCAAGGCGTTTCCGGACCTTGCCGAGACCGGGCAGGCGACGATCGTCGCACTGACGCTGGGCACGATCCTCGCGCTGATTGTCTGTCATCTGTGGCTGCGCCCGCCGCCGCTCGCGCCCTTGCAGGAGGGACGCAAGCTGATCGACGCGGTCGGCTGGGCCGCCGTGCTGCCGCAGATGCTGGCGAGCCTCGGCGCGGTCTTCGCACTGGCGGGCGTGGGGGAGGTTGTGGGCGGCCTCGCCGGAAACGCGATCCCGGACGGCAGCGTCATTGGTGCGGTCGCCGCCTATTGCATCGGCATGGCGCTGTTCACGATGATCATGGGCAACGCCTTCGCCGCGTTCCCCGTGATGACGGCGGCGGTCGGCCTGCCGCTGCTCATCCTCGAATATCAGGGCGACGCGGCGGTCATCTGCGCCATCGGCATGCTATCGGGATTTTGCGGCACGCTCTGTACGCCGATGGCGGCGAACTTCAACATCGTGCCCGCCGCGC
>JBARZR010000145.1:0-2283 GCA_049650205.1 Pacificimonas sp.
CCAATAACGCCATCAAGAGCGCGGTCGAACTCAGCGCGCGCTACATCAATGACCGCAAGCTGCCCGACAAGGCCATCGACGTCATTGACGAAGTCGGCGCGTCGCAGAATCTGGTCGATAAATCGAAGCGCAAGAAGAAGATGGGCGTGAAGGAGGTCGAGCATGTCATCTCGACCATGGCGCGCATCCCGCCGAAATCCGTATCGTCGGACGACAAGGCGCAGCTGGCGACGCTGGAGCAGGATCTGAAACGGGTCGTCTTCGGTCAGGACAAGGCGATCTCGACGCTGTCGTCCGCCATCAAGCTCAGCCGCGCGGGCCTGCGCGAACCGGAAAAGCCCATTGGCAGCTATCTGTTCAGCGGGCCGACCGGCGTCGGCAAGACCGAAGTCGCGAAACAGCTGGCGTCCATCATGGGTATCCCGCTGAAACGCTTCGACATGTCGGAATATATGGAACGGCACAGCGTGTCGCGCCTGATCGGCGCGCCTCCAGGCTATGTCGGCTACGACCAGGGCGGCCAGCTGACCGACGCCATCGACCAGAATCCGCATTGCGTCCTGTTGCTCGACGAAATCGAGAAGGCGCATCCCGACCTGTTCAACATCCTGTTGCAGGTGATGGACGCGGGAAAGCTGACCGACCATCACGGCAAGACCGTCGATTTCCGCAATGTCGTCCTTATCATGACGACCAATGCCGGCGCGTCGGAAATGGCCAAGGAAGGCATCGGCTTTGGCAACATCACGCGGGACGGCGAAGACGAGGAAGCGATCAAGCGCATGTTCTCGCCCGAATTCCGCAATCGTCTGGATGCCGTGGTCGCGTTCGATTACCTGCCCGCCGAAGTCGTCGCGCTGGTCGCGGAGAAATTCGTGCTGGAACTGGAGCTGCAGCTGGCCGACCGCAACGTGCATATCAGCCTGGCCGACGACGCGAAGGCGTGGCTGGCCGAGAAGGGCTATGACCGCCTGTACGGCGCGCGCCCGATGGGCCGCCTGATCCAGACCCAGATCAAGCAGCAGCTGGCCGAGGAACTGCTGTTCGGTCGCCTGATGCATGGCGGCGAAGTCGTCGTGCACATGAAGGACGGCAAGCCCGATTTCGAAATCACCGCCGCGCCGCCCAAACCGAAGAAAAGGAAGAAGGTGATGGCGGACGGTTCGGACGAGGGCGATGACGGTGTCGCCGAGGCTGGCGACGATGCGGCGGGCATCGCCGACGATGACTCCGACGCCGAAGATGGGGAGGACAGGATCGATGCGTGAAGGCGAAACGGGCGGGATCAACTGGAAGCGGACCGGGCTGGTCATCGGCGCGGTGGCGGCGATCGGCCTTGCGACGCAAGCGGTCCCGGATGTGCATATCGGCAATGATGGTGGCGACGAGATTTCCGAGCGGATTTCGGAACGGATATCTGAAAAGGTTGGCGAGCGCATCTCTGAAAAACATGCTGAAATCGAAGCCAGGCAGGACGGCGAAAATGATGCGACGACCGGATCCGCGCTGCCCGAGATCCCGGAAACGGCCAGTGCCGAAGCGCGCCTCGACGCCATGAGCGAGCGCATGGAAATCCTTGCCGAACGCCTTGAGACTGCCAGCGGCAGTGAACGCGCCGCCATCGAGGACGAGATGGGCGAACTGGGGGCGAAAATGGGTCTGACCGGCCTCGAAATGGCGCGGGACGGCCTTGCCAAAGCCTTTGGCGACTGAGCGGATGAACGCCGTCGACGCCACCGGTCCCTATGACGACGACAATATCTTCGCGAAGATCCTGCGTCGGGACATCCCGTCCGACGCGATCTACGACGACGAATGGGCCTATGCCTTTCC
The DNA here is from genome assembly GCA_049650205.1 of Pacificimonas sp. Lineage (GTDB taxonomy): Bacteria > Pseudomonadota > Alphaproteobacteria > Sphingomonadales > Sphingomonadaceae > Pacificimonas. The sequence goes on from JBARZR010000145.1 coordinate 1,834, forward strand.
CGATATAAATCCGCAGGCGCCGACGCACATCCTGGTAATTCCGAAGGGGCGTTATCGCAGCTGGGCGGACTTTTCCGCAGCTGCGAGTGCCGAAGAGATCGCCGGATATATCCGCGCGGTGGGCAAGGTTGCGCGGGCGGCGGGGCTGGAGGATGAGGGTTACCGACTGCTGGCGAATGCCGGAAAGGACGCGCACCAGATGGTGCCGCATCTGCACGTGCATATATTCGCCGGCAAGCCGCTCGGGCCGATGCTGGCGGGCGGCGCGAAAGGATAGCGCTTGGCGTGACCGCCTGTTAGGGTCCGCGCCATGGCATTTTTCAAAGACCTTCGTCGCAAATGGCATGTCGCCGGTCTGGAACGTCAGGCCGCCACGCAGCGCTCGCGGGTGCCGGGCGCGCTGGCGGGCCTGCCAGGGTGGGCGATCGCGCTGCTCACGCTGCTGGGCCT
>JBARZR010000146.1:0-3483 GCA_049650205.1 Pacificimonas sp.
CCGAGGGCGGCGGCATGAGTTCCGGCGGCGAGATTTCACGTAACTGCATCGGCTGTCTCCATGGACGAATATAGCATTTTATCATCAAAAGACAACAAACTTGAAATCTGTTTCTTTTGAATTGAGCGGATGGTCGCTAGCTTCCAATCTTCTCAATGATATCAGATGCCTTACCCAGCGGGACAAACAACCGCGTCTTATAGCGGATGATTTCGGTGAAACAGCCAAGCGCCTTGTACCAGTTCAGGCGTTCAGGATCATAGCCAGTGATTTCCAGCCGTTGCGATCCGTTGACGAGCGATCGTTTCAGCATGGCCTCGTCCCGTCCCGCGAGCGGCATGGACTTGCCCGACTGAAGGACCGCGTCTGCGAGCTCGCCCGCACTGAGACCCATATCGATGTCGATATCGAATTCCTTGGCAAGCTCCGGAATGGCGATCGCCGGGATCTCGCGGCCGAGGACCGCCTTGCCGTCAGCGTTGGAGACGATCCGCGTCACCCGCGTCCAGTCGCGCGGCAGCTTGTCCCAGACGGGGAGCAGCAGACCGCTTGCCATATGAACCGTCTCGGTTTTCGGCGTCGCCGCGAGGCTGGCGCACTCGGCCTTCCAGTCGCGCCGGAACTTGTCCGGTTCGGCATCGGTCCAGACCGTACCTTCGAAGTCTTCGGCCGTCATATAGCGCTGCTGACTGGGCTGGATCAGCTTCACGCGCGGGATGGGATCGCCATCGTCGCTCGTGAACGTCGAGGCCGGGACGACGAAGGCGAGCTTTCCGGACCTGACATTGCGCATCATCTTGCCGCTATCGCCGTGCACAGAGATGAGATGATCGAGACTGGCGGGCTGGATGTGGTGGACGATGTCCAGTGTCAGGAGATGCGTGGTCGCGCCGCTCGCATCAGTGCGGATGCAGCGGTCCGCCACGACCTCGTAATCGTCGACCGGGAAGGTCTCGACGCCGATATCGAGGGTTCCAGCGTCGCGTGCGGCCGCGATCCTCGCTTCGACGAGCCCGATATACTCGTCGAAGATGGCGTTCTGCAGCGCGATGGGAAAAGCGAGGATGCGGTTCAGCCAGCGCTGGATGGGCGGCAGGTCTTCGTTGAGGCAGCCGCTCTCATCGCGGAGCTTCAGGCCTGCCTTGGCTTCGAACGCATCGATGCCGATCGCGGTGAGCTTGCCGCTGGCGAGCAGCTGGAACCAGCGCGTGAGTGCATCCTTGGCATAGTGGGATTCAAGATTATCAGCTGGATCGAACAGATTCTGTCCGCCGGTCTGGCGTTGGCCGCGCGTAAGGGCGCCGAGACTATCAAGTCGGCGAGCGATGGTGGAAATGAACCGCCGTTCGCCTTTCACGTCGGTCGTGACTGGCCGGAACAGCGGCGCGGACGCCTGGCAGGTCCGGTGCGTGCGGCCCAGCCCCTGAATGGCGGCATCCGCGCGCCAGCCCGGTTCGAGCAGGTAATGGATGCGGCGCTGCTGGCTCCTGGCGGTCAGGTCGGCATGATAGCTTCGGCCGGTGCCGCCAGCGTCTGAAAAGATCAATATGCGCTTGTCGCCGTCCATAAACGCATTGGTCTCATGGATATTGGCCTTGGCCGACCGGCGCTCCACCCGCTGGCCGCCATCATCCGTGGGAACCAGACGCCGGGTGCGACCCGTGACCTCGGCCACAGCGTCCGTGCCGAAACGCGCGATAATGGCGTCAAGCGCGGTGCCGATCGCAGGCATGTCGCATAGTCTCTCGATAAGCTCGTCCCGCGCCGCTTCGGCGGAGCGGCAGACGATCGGGCTGCCCTCTTCATCATGCATTGGCTGCGAGCGGACCTGATTGTTCTCGTCCTTGTAGATTTGCATCATCTGCACCGGGAAGCTCTTCGCGAGATAGTCGACAACATATTCGCGCGGGCTGAGCTCAAGGTCGAGATTCTCGCGCTCCTCCGCAGTCATGGTCGCCAGCTGGCGGTTGAGCATGGCTTCGGCGGTCGAGACCACCTGAATGACGACGCTATTCTCGTTTTTCAGATCCTGTTCGATGGCCGGGATCAGGCTCGGCAATTTCATCGACAGGAGTAATTGGCCGAAGAAGCGCTGCTTCGTGCCCTCGAACACCGACTTCGCCGCGGCCTTCGCGCCGCTGTTCAGGGTGTCGCCGGTCATCTCGTCGACGACGTTCGCCGCTTCGAGCGCGGCATCGAGATTATTGTGGATGATCTCCCAAGCGTCCGCATAGGCGTCGTAGATGCGGACCTGTGCTTCGGTGAGGTCGTGCGCGAGAACATCATATTCGACACCGGCGAACGACAGCGCGCGGGCCGTATAGAGCCCAAGCGACTTCAGATCGCGCGCCACGAGTTCCATGGCGGCGGTGCCGCCCTTGCGGATGTCCTCGACGAACCGCTCACGCGTCACAAAAGGGGTTTCCGGTCCCCAGAGTCCGAGCCTGCAAGCATAGGCGAGGTTGTTGACGTCGGACGCACCGGTGGCTGAGGCATAGAGGACGCGGGCACGCGGAAGCAGGTTTTGCAGGCGGACGCCGGTCACGCCCTGCAGCGAGCCTTTGACCTTGCCGCGACCATTTTCGCCACCCGCCGCGTTCGCCATCGCATGGGACTCGTCGAAGGCGATCACGCCGTCAAAGTCGTCCGTTCCATCCGTCGACGCGCCATCAGGGTTATTTGCCGATGATGACTGGGGCTGATTGGCCCAGGCCAGGATCTGCTCCAGCCGGGTGGTGGTCTCGCGTCCGGATCGCAGCGTTGGGTAGGTTATAAACAGGATGCCTTCGCCCATGCGGACAGGCTCGCCCAGCTTCCAGGCGGACAGCGACTGGATGTCCAGACCGACGCCGCCGAGCGCGGTCCAGTCGCGGCGCGCGTCTTCCAGCAGTGTCTCGTTCTTGGTAAGCCAGATGTGGCGGCGGTTGCCGCGAAGCCACTGGTCCATGATGACAGCGGCGATCTGGCGGCCCTTCCCGGCCCCGGTGCCATCACCGAGGAAATAGCCGCAGCGATAGAGATTGCCGCTGTCGTCATTATCGCCCGCGGGGGCGAGCGCGCAGCCTTCGTCGATCGCGATCGACCGACCAGGAAGGTCGCGTTCGAAGGCATTGCCGGCATAGATCAGCGTCTCGAGCTGAGCGGTGGAGAGTGCGCTGCTTTCAACAAGCGCATTTGAGATTAGCGGCTTGTAAGAGGGAACGGGCGCGGCGACCGAACCCATGGCAATCGATTCAACCAGGTCCGTGGGATGCGGCGTCGCCCCATCGATCTCGATCCGGCTTGGGCGATAGGGAAGGTAGATGCCGACCTGATCGCCGATCGATGCGGGTTCTTGCAGACCCCGGTAGCCAAGCAGCACGGCCTCGGTTCGCGCTGTTGCGGCAGCCGTGAGTGGCTGGACTGGCATGCGCTTGCGAAGGCAGCCAAGCAGCGGCGCTGATCGGACCGTCGCCTTTGGTTTTGCGCTATGCCGACTTTTAC
>JBARZR010000147.1:0-20605 GCA_049650205.1 Pacificimonas sp.
GGCAGCAAAGAATGCGCTGAAGGAGCGCCGCGATGGCGCGCGGGACGCCCTAAACGAAAGCAGCCGGATTGCTCGTGCGCTGCGCTTGCCGATGCTATCAGCGGACGCCGGGCCCATACTCCGGGAGGCAGACAGGCGATCGCTTCTAGGCAGCCACCTGCTTGTTGTCGGAACCAACGCAATGGCAGCCTATGCTATCGAAGCGGCAGGCACCTTCCGCGATGTGCCCGATGAAACCGAAGACTTCGATCTTGCCTGGGCGGCAGAAGAGCCGGAAGACGGAACGCAGCTTTGGGACATGCTCAAAGCGGTTGATCCGACTTTCACGATCAATACCGAACGGGAATTTCAGGTGCGCAATGCGAAGGCCTATGAAGTCGAATTGCTGGTCGCACCATCGCGTGTCGAAACACTCGCCGGAAAGGATCGGCCAAGACCAGGTCCGCTACCCGAACAGGAATGGCTCTTGCCGGGTCGACGGGTGGATCAGGTTGTCCCCTGCCGCGATGGCAACCCGGCGCGCATCGTCGCACCTGATCCCCGCTGGTTCGCACTCCACAAACTCTGGCTGGGTGCTCAGTCAAAGCGGAACCCGCTTAAGCGGCGCAAGGACACGGTGCAGGGAGCGGCGCTACTCGACGCGGTTGCCGAGGCGATGCCTCATTATTCATTGGATCACGAGTTTGTGGAAAGCCTGCCTGATGAGCTAGTGCCCTATTGGGAGGAGTGGGCGAAGGCGCGCGGATAACTCCTGAATTCAGTCACTCGCTTGGGGCGAAATGGCTGGTTTTTCCCGTCAGTTTGCTGTAAAGAACGAGCATTGAAATCATTAGACTTTTTCGAGGATGGGACCCAAATCCTCTGGCAAAAATTCAATCTGGGGGCACCGACGGGGGCCTCACTTTAGTAACCAAGGTCAAGATTCTCGCAGTTTTGCGACATTCTGAGAGCGGTTCGAGTCCTCTTCTGGGCACCATTTGTTCTTCTCGGAACGCTCCAGATCATGTATGGGCATGGACGCTTGCTGTCAGGTTTCATGCTGTCTCAACTAAGGAAACTGAGCGCCGCGCGTCGGATCAGTTCTTTTGTGGTTTGGTGCTCGGTTACCCCTCGCATTTTACCGGTAGGGGTATGTGTTTTGACTGGGAAATGGCCGTAGCCCGCGAAGAGGCAGTGCCAGCTAAGGCTGGAATAGGCGCCGCCAATGTCGAGTTCCGTCACTTTCGACGCGATATTCGCGCCGGTGAACCAAGCCGTCATCATCGCCTTCAGACTGTCGGAGAGATAGTCGTTCACGGCATTGTCACGCCAATAGTCTGTGTCGGTGCGCCGGTTGAGGCGGTAATGCGCGACGATATAGTCGCGGATGTTCTCATATCGCGCGCCGATCTTCGCGTTGAACCGGGCACGATGCTGCGGCGTATAATCGCCTGCCTCGAAAGCTGACATGAAGTCATTGGCGGTGGCGATGACGACATGGAGCGCAGTGGCCTCGAGGGGCTCGAGAAACCCTTGCGAAAGGCCGACGGTCAGGCAGTTCGCACACCAGCTGTCGGTCATCCTACCGACCTTCATGTTCAGGTGCCGCGCCTCGATGTCCGCCTGTTCCAGACCGAGATGGCGGCGGAGTTCGGTTTCCGCGGCGTTCGCATCGATATACCGGGACGAATAGACATAGCCATTGCCAGTGCGGCTCGTCAGCGGGATCGACCAGGCCCAGCCATTGGAAAGCGCCGTCGCCTCTGTTGCCGGTGTCCCGGGCTGGTCAGCGGCCGGCGTGGGCAGGGTGACGGCGGCGTCGTTGAAGAGGTTTCGCGCGAAAGGCTGGAACGTCATACCGAGCGCGCTGGCGATGACGGCGCGGAAGCCGGAACTGTCCACGAACAGGTCGCCCTCCATGCGTTCGCCCCGGGCGCAGATCAGGGCGGCGATATCGCCGCCAGTGGATAGTTCCACCTGCTCGACACGGCCCTTAGAGTGCCGCACACCAAGCGATCTTGCATGAGCCGCGAGAAAGTCTCCGACCTTCTGCGCGTCGAAATGATAGCCATAGCTGGGCGTGAAGGGGAAATTTTCGGCTGGATGCGGGCTGCGTTTTTCCCGCGCCAATCGGGTCGCCAGAAACCAGTCGTCGGGATGTGCGGGTATATCGACGCCGCTACGCCGGAGTGCGCAGGCGCGTTCGAATGCGGGCTGAGTATGAAGATCGATCGGAGAGGGAAAGGGGTGAAAATAGCTATCATGGCCGAGGCGTTCCGACCAACCCGTGAAGCGGATGCCAAGCTTGTAGGTGGCGTCGCAGGCGGGCATCCAGTCGGACTCCGCAATGCCGAGCTGATCGAAGAACGCCTTCAACTGCGGCGTTGAGCCTTCGCCGACGCCAATGATGCCGATCTGGGGAGATTCCACGAGCGTAATCTCAAAAGGTCGCGGGGCGTCCGGACCAAGCCAGCGCTGCGCCATGAGGCAGGCGATCATCCAGCCCGCGCTGCCGCCGCCGAGGATGACGATGCGGAGTGGCTTCATCTGTCTATGGCGCAGGCGTCAGCTGAACGGCGAACCCTCCGCCCGGCACCATATTGAGGGTCAGGCTGTCCCCGGCTCCCAGACTGGTGCTGTCGATGGCAATGCTGTGCCGTGTTTCGGTGCGATAATCCGCATCGTCGCCATCGCGCCAGATCGTCAGGTCATAGCGTATTCCAGCATCGAGGAAAGCGAGTGGAATCTCAACGGTGCGGGCATCCTCATTGGTGACGCCCCCCAGATACCAGTCTTCCGACGCGCGATCCTTGCGCGCCGTCACGACATAGTCGCCGACGTCGCCCATCAATGTGCGGGTTTCCGACCAGTCGGCGGGAACCTGCTTGATGAATTCAAACGCATCCGGATATTGCTCGTAATTTTCCGGCAGATCGGCCGCCATCTGGATGGGCGAATAGAGGACGACATAAAGCGCCAGCTGCCGCGCGATGGTTGAAGGAATATCGCGCCCGTCCCGCCCCTTCAGGCTAAGCACGCCGGGGGTGTAGTCCATCGGTCCCGACAGCATGCGCGTAAAGACCAGGTTCGGCACATGGCTCGGGACATTGGGCGGCTCGCCCCACGCCTGATATTCCATGCCCCGCGCGCCCTCCCGGCTGACCCAGTTCGGGTAGGTACGGCGTAGGCCCGTATCCTTGATCGGCTCATGCGGATTGATGGCGATTTCATTGCGGGCTGCCGTCTGGACCACCTTCAGATGATGACGCGCGGCGGCCTGACCGTCATGCCAGCCAAAGGCGGGTTTGCCATTCTCGTCCATCAGATGGACGCCGCCCGCATCGGCGACATAGCCGGTCTTGATGCTGTCGACGCCAAGCCGCTGATAGAGCGCCATGGCGTCCTCCATCTGGGCCTCATATGTGGTGAAGCTACCGCCGGTTTCATGGTGGCCGACCAAATGCACGCCTTTTTCGAGGCCGTAGCGGGTGACAGCCTCTATATCGAAATCGGAATAGGCAGTGGTGAAGTCGAACACCTCGCCATTACCGAACCAGTCCTTTTCCCAGCCTGTGTTCCAACCCTCGATCAGGACGCCGCGAAAGCCATGCTCGGCGGCGAAGTCAATATAGCGTTTGGCGTTGGCGGTCGTCGCGCCATGTTTCGGGCCGATGGGCCATGTTTCGGTATCGAGATGCAGGGACCACCAGATGCCGAGATATTTATAGGGCTCGACCCATGATACGTCGCCGAGCGTGTTCGGTTCGTTGAGGTTGAGGTCGATGTCATTGTCGTAAAGTCCGGGCGCATCGTTCGCGATACGGATGGTGCGCCAGGGCGTCGTGAACGCGCCGGTTCGCTCAACCTTGGCCTGACCGGTACCGGGGGCAAGCTGGGCGCGAAAGCGATTGCCGTCCATCCGCCGCAACCACATGCCGGAATAGTCGACCAACGCCGCCTCGTGAAAAGCCAGATGCGTGCCGTCCGCCAGCTTCAGCGTCATCGGCGTATGCGCGGTGGAGACTTCGGCGAGCGGGGTTTCGTTGTAGAGATATTCGTAGCGGTTCCAGTCGCCTGCCGGAATCCACCAGGCCGTCGCCTCCTGAGCGATGTTGAATTCGGTCAGTTCCTCGGCGATATTCCAGTCACCTTTGGGCAATTCGTAACGAAAGCCCACGCCGTTGTCGAAGACCCGGACGCGTACGGCCATTTCGCGCCTAGCGGCGCTTTCTTCGCGGAATTTCAGCAGCAGTTCGTTGTGATGATCGCGCACAAGGCTGCGCTCACCCCAGGGCAGCTCCCATGTCTGGTCGGCGCTGCCGGTCTCGCTGGCCTTCAGTTCGAAAAAACGCTGCATCGGACGCTGATCGGTAAACAGGAAACCGAGTCCCGAGGGCGCGACTAGCGATGTTGCTTCTTTCGCGATGGCGTAGGAGATACGGCCATCGGGATCGCGGTCGATGCTGAGGACAATCCGGCCGTCCGGGGACGCGACCTGCGCGATTTCCTCGGCCTGGACGGCAAAGCCGGTCAGGGCGAGGATTAGAAATGCGATGAGGCGGGTCATGCGGTGTCTCCGGTCAGGCGAAGGATCAGGGCGGCATAGGGACCGAGTTCGCCGTCGCGCGCATCGTTGCAGCTGATGATAGTTCCTGCATGGTTCGGAGGAGAGCAGGCGGCGGATTCCGGGGATAGATTGAAAACGCAAAACAGGCGGTCGCCGCCGATGCCGCGTTCGAAACTGAGCAGCTGCGTCCCGCCTTCGCAGTTCGACAGGCCGCCGTGGCGCAGCGCGGGCTCCCGCTTCCGGAGCGCGATCATCTGGCGCGTCCAGTTGAGGAGGGACGCCTCGTCATCCGCCTGTATGTCCACGGCCATGGCCGCATGGTCCGGGCCAGTCGGCAGCCAGGGTTCCACGGTGGAAAACCCCATCCCATTAAGGCGCGCGCTCCACGGCATCGGTGTGCGGACACCGTCGCGCGACAGGGTGCGCGGCCAGTTGGCGATAGCCTCCGGATCCTGCAGTTTCTCGAAGGGGATATCGACCTGCGTCAAGCCGAGCTCCTCGCCCTGAAACAATATGGCATTGCCGCGCAGCGCCATCAGCAGCATCATCTTCATACGCGCGAACGGGATGCGGTTGGCCTCATCCGCCCAGCGCGATACCGCCCGCGGCGCATCGTGGTTCTCGAACGCCCAGCTCGGCCAGCCTTCGTCCGCTTCGCCGGTCCATTCGCTGAGCGCGTTGCAGACGATTTCGGGCGTCAGTTTGTCCGCGTAGAGAAATTCGAAACCGTAAGCGCTGTCGAGCCGGGCATCGCCTGCCGTGAACAGCTTCTTCTGCACGTCCGCTTCGTCGCCGCCGACCTCGGCAAGCGTAAAGACATCATATTCATCGGCCAGCGCCTGCACGCGCTCTATGAACTTCGGCAGGTCGGCATGGCCCTGGTTGAACTTTTTCAGCTGGAAGTCATAGGGCCGCGTACGCGCGCGGCCATTGTCCGGCAGCGGCGGATTGTCGGTCAGTTTGGGGTCGTGCATCGCATAGTTGAGCGCGTCGATGCGGAAGCCGTCGACGCCGCGGTCGAACCAGAAACGGGCGACCTCGAGGATCGCGTCCTGCACAGCCGCATTGTGATGGTTGAGGTCGGGCTGTTCCTTCAGGAAATTGTGCAGATAATATTGTCCGCGCCGTCCATCCCACGTCCATGCGGGGCCGCCAAATACCGACTGCCAGTTGGATGGCGGCGAACCGTCCGGCTTTGGATCCTCCCAGACATACCAGTCAGCCCGTTGATTGCTCCGGTCGGCGCGGCTCTCGGCGAACCAGGGATGCTGGTCCGACGTGTGCGACCAGACCTGGTCGATCATCACTTTCAGGCCAAGCTCATGCGCGCGGGCGACCAGCATGTCGAAATCGGCGAGCCGTCCATATATGGGGTCGATGTCGCAGAAGTCGCTGATGTCGTAACCGAAGTCACGCATGGGAGAGGTATAGACGGGTGATACCCATATGGCGTCGACGCCCAGGCCGGCGACATGATCCAGCTTCGCCGTGATGCCCGGCAGATCGCCAATACCGTCAGCGTTCGAGTCGGCAAAGCTGCGTGGATAGATCTGGTAAATCACCGCCCCGCGCCACCAGTCGGCAGCGCCGACAGGCGTCAGCGGGTTTGGGGACAGTTCGTTCATCGCGCGGCGCAGACGGCGAACCCGAAGGCGGGCAGCGTCACGCGCACGGAGCCTGGCGCGGTGACAGCGGGCGAACACTGACCGGCCAGTGTTTCCAACGTGTCCACGCCAGGCCCGGCGATCGCGTTCACGTCGATGGCTTCGGCACTGGTGTTGAAGAACAACAAATATTCCCGGCCTGTCTCGGGATCGACACGCGCCACGCCGAGCAAGCCGGGCGTCTCGCCATAATCGCGCACGATCTGGCGACCTTGTGACAGCGCCGGATGCGCGCGGCGGAGCCTGGCGAAATCGCGGATTGTCTGGAAGAGCACATGTTCGGTGTCGAAATTCGCATCCGCCGTCGTCGCGTCCGTACCGATCAGGTCGTTGTCGTTGTAGCTCTCGGTCAGGCTGGCGAACATATCCTCGCGCGCGGCCTGGTCGTTGCCATCGCCGACAAAGCCCTGCTCGTCGCCCGAATAGATAACGGGCGAACCACGCAGGGTCAGCAGCATGACGTGCGCCAGGCGGACACGGGCGAGGAGTTCATCCTGCGAGATTTCCGGCATGTCCTCACGGATCATGGTCGACAGGCGGCCCATGTCGTGATTGCCGAGGAAGGTCGGCATCGCGAGCGCCGCCGCCTCGCCGCCTTCGTAGAGAACATCCCCATCGAACATCGCGCGGATCGTGTCCGTACCCCTGCCGCGTGCGATCACGTCGCGAATGGCGGCCTGAAAGGCGAAGTCGAGGACAGCGGGAAACCCGTCGCGGCGGGTATATTGCGCGATATAGCCATTGTCGGCGGTGTCGCGGTAAACTTCTCCGAAAATGTGGAAATTGGGTATGCCCTTTGCCGCGGCGCGTTTCTGCATGGCGGGCACGAACGTCTGCCAGAATTCCGGGTTCACATGACGCGCCGTGTCGATGCGGAAACCGTCGATGCCGAAGCGGTCGATCCAGTCGCCATAGATGTCGATCATGCCCTGCAATACGCGCGGATGCTCGGTGAACAGGTCGTCCAGACCAACGAAATCGCCGTAACGGCTGTTCTCGCCAGAAAAAGTCGTATTACCGCGATTGTGATAATGGATCGGATCGTTCAGCCAGGACGGCACTTTGACCGTTTTCTCGGCGTCTTCGACATAGGGAACATTGGCGAAATCCGGGCTGGTCAGATTTGCGAAATTCTGTTCCGTTCGCACGGTATTGCCCGCGAAACCCTCGTTAATGCGCGCGCCGTCCGGTCCGCCTTTGGTGGACCAGGGATAGTCGGCCAGGCTGCGGTAATCATAGCCTTCGCGGTATTTGATGACGTCAGCCGTATGGTTGGTGATGATGTCCATATAGACCTTCATCCCGCGCGCATGGGCGGCGTCCACAAAGGCGCGGAATTCGTCATTCGTGCCGAAATGCGGATCGACACGGGTGAAGTCCGTCACCCAGTAACCGTGATAACCCGCGCTTTCCTGACCGGGTCCGCCCTGCACCGGCTTGTTCTGGAATATGGGCGCGAACCAGATGGCGGTGACGCCCAGCTGTTCCAGATAGTCGAGGCGCGCCGTCAGACCCGCCAGGTCGCCGCCATGATAGAAGCCTTTATGTGCCGGATCGAACCCGTGCGTCAGCGCGTCGCCGTCGATGCCGCCTCGGTCATTTGCCGTGTCGCCATTTTCAAACCGGTCGGGCAGGACGAAATAGACGATTTCCTCGGCAGGTGCGCGGGCGCGGACCGGTTCCAGACTGGCGGTTTGCGCCGCGAGCGGTGAGGCGGCTAGCAGGCAGGCGGCCAGGATCGATAATTTCATCATGCGGCGCTTTCCGGCATATCGCTGCGGCAATGCGCGGCGATAAACTCATCATGGGTGGGAAGACGGGAGACTTCGGCATCGACCTGGCGCGCGGCGAGCGTCATCAGCTCGCCCAATTGTTCGGACGACAGGCCATCCGCCAGCGGGTGCCAGCGTTCGGGGACGATGCCCTGACCGACCAGAAGCTGTAGCCAGCCCTCTGGCGTGAACAGTTCCTCACCTTCCCGAAACAAGCGGCCGGAGCTGCGGAACAGGTCGATGCGTGCGGCGAGACTGTCCGGGATCGGCGCGGCGCGGCGCTCCTGCCAGAAGGGCTCTTCGCGGTCGTTGGCGTGATAGTGCAGGATCAGGAAATCGCGGATGCCGAGCCATTCGGCATTGCTCTGCCGATTATATTCCGCCGCCTCCGCCGCGCAGGTGCGGTCCGCGGGAAACAACGACAGGAGACGTGCGATGCCGCTCTGGATCAGGTGGATGCTGGTCGATTCCAGCGGCTCCATGAACCCGGCGCTGAGGCCGAGCGCGACGACGTTTTTCGACCACATGACGCGGCGCTTGCCCGTCTGGAAGCGCAGTGCGCGCGGCGCGGCGAGAGCGGGTGTGTCAAGGCGGGAAAGCAATATGTCCGCCGCCTCTGCATCCGCCATATGCGCGCCGGAATAGACAATGCCATTGCCGGTGCGGTGCTGCAGGGGGATGCGCCATTGCCAGCCCGCCGCGTGCGCCTCGGCGCGCGTGAAGGGCGGCAGATTTTCCATGCGCGCGGACGGCACGGCCAGCGCGCGGTCGCAGGGCAGATGATCCGACCAGTCCTCATAACCCGCGGACAGCGCCTCCTCGATCAGCAGGCCGCGAAAACCGGAACAATCGATCAAGAGATCGCCGCCCACGCTCCTGCCATCGTCCAGCGTGACGGCGTTTACGTCGCCGGTCTCCGTATCCTGCGCGGTCGATGTGATCTTGCCCTCGATACGGGTGACGCCGTTCGCTTCGGCGAAGCGGCGCAGGTAGGCGGCGTAAAGCCCGGCGTCGAAATGCCAGGCATAGGCCATACCGCTGGCCGCCTTGCCCGCTTCCGGCGCGCACGGAGGTGCGAACCGACCTTCGCCCGCCGCGCGGGCGGCTGCGCTATAGTGCCAGATATCCCTGTCGCCACCGACGGCTCGCCAGCGGAGCCAGTGATGGTGGAAGGGGGTGAGGCCGATCTGGCGGCCAATCTTGCCAAAGGCGTGAATGTAGCGGCTGTCCGGGCCGGTCCAGCCGTCGAAGCGGATGCCGAGCTTGAAAGTGCCACCGGTGGCGCGGACGAAGTCGGCCTCGTCGATGCCGAGACCATCGTTGAAACGTTTCAGCTGTGGGATCGTCGCCTCGCCGACGCCAACCGTGCCGATGTCATCCGATTCGACCAGCATGATCCTGCGGTCCGGACCTAGAAAGCGGGACAAGGCGGCCGCCGCCATCCAGCCGGCGGTGCCGCCACCGACAATGACGATGTTACGGATAGGGGTTGCGGTCATATCCATGTCCTCCGGGTCGCGCACCCCCGGTATGATAGATGCCGGGGGTGCGAACACCCTAGAACTTGAAGCTAGCGCCTGCGAGGAAACGGCGACCGAACTGCTGATTGTCGATAATCTGCAAGGGCTCGCCGGGCACCTGCGTGCGGAAGGGCTCGTCGGTCAGGTTCTGACCCTGCAGATAGAGCGACAGTCCCTCGAGTGCGCTGCCGTCCTGGAAGTCGTAACCGATCTGCGCATCGACGATGGTCTCGCCCTGCGCGAGCCGCAGCTGACGGTTGCCGCCAAAGCCGGTCAGCTCCCCCAGGAAGGATGTGCGATGACGCACGCTGCCGCGCAGGTTGAAGCCGTACTTCTCGAAATAGAGCGTGCCGTTGGCAACCCATTTCGAATAGCCGGGGATTTGAAAATCTCCGCCATCCGGCAGTTCGATATTGGATTTCGTATAGGCGACACCGCCGGTCAGGCCGAAGCCGTCGAGCGCCCCGATGAATTCGCCGAAGGGAAGCGTGCCGGCGAGCTCAGCGCCGTAGATTTCCCCGGAATCGACATTGAACGGCACATTGAGCGTCCCAAGTGATGGAACGGGTTCACCGACGGGATCCGGAAATGTACCGTAATTGAACGGGATCTCGCCGTTCTGGAAGACGTAGCTCTTCAGATCCTTGTAATAGAGCTGAAGCGCCAGATAGCCTGCGGTTCCGAAATATTTCTCGAAGTTGAGGTCGACGGCGTTGGCACGGTAGGGCCGCAGGAAGGGATTGCCGCTGCTGCCGCGAATAATGGGCTCCGCTCCGGATGTGTCGATGCCATATTCGAACGAAGAGCGCATATCGTCGAGGCGCGCGCGCTGTATTTCTCGCGCCGCGGCGAAGCGGATGACGAAATCGCTGGCCGTCCTGAGCGACAGGTTGAGCTGGGGCAGGACATCCCAATATTCGTCGCCGAAGCTCACGTCCTGACGCCCGTCGGGTGCGAAGGCGAAGCCTGTCGACCGCTGGTCGGTCCATTGCGCCTGCACGCCGATATTGCCGGTCAGGACATTCGATCCCAGCTCCGCCTCGAGATCGGCCTGCGCGTAGAGCGACATGATGTCTTCGGCGATCGAATAGGATTTGGCGAAGACGTCCGTCACATCGTTCGGACGCAGATCGTAAACGCCCGCGTCGATCAGCGCGAGCGGATCGTAGCTGACGACGGGACCGAGACCCAGATAGTCGAGGTCGGTCGGGCGCAGCAGGAATTCGTCCGGGATTGTGTCCTGCTGGTTGCCGCTTGCCAGGATCAGGAAACTCTCGTCGGGGGTCAGCGACTTGTCGCGGTCGGTGTAGTCGACGCCGAACGTGAAGGCGCTGACGAAACTATTCTCGAACTCACGCTCGATCTCGACCCGATATTGTTTCAGCTCGTCCTCGACGACGCGGTTGTTGAAATAGCCCGCCTGCTCGGTGTCGCCGCCCCAGCCGAGCGAGTCGGTCAGGAAGATGATCGAGGGGTCGCTATAGTCGAGTCCGGGGCTGAAGCGCGTGCCGCTGCCGCCGGTCACGAAGCCGATGGTATCGACGGCCCCGTCGACTGCGGGATCGTAATCGTCGTCATCGCTGTCGCTGCCGTTGTTGGGCGCATTTCCATAGCCCGTGCCGGCATAGCTTTCGATGCTGATTTCCTGGCGGTCCGTCTTGGAAAAGCTGAAATCGAACATGGCGTTCCAGCCATCGTCGCCCTGCCAGTCGGCGTTGAAGCCGAAGGAATAGATATCGGCGGAGCGCTCGAACGCGTCGTTGCGGATGACACCCTCGACGCCGTTGAACGTTCCGGAGGTCACGGTGCCCCCCTCGATGGTCGCGCTGTCCTCATCGAACTGGGTGCCGAAACCACCGCCGAAGCCAAGCGGCAATTCGATGCCGCGCTTGATCTGGTTGTCTTCGAAGTCGGAGTAGAAGCCATCACCGCTCAGCGTCAGTCCGGGCGTCGGTTCCCATTGCAGCGTACCGATCAGGCCGAGGCGCTTCAGGCTGGTCGAGGTCACGAAGGATTTGGAGCCACCAATCAGCGCGGCGTCGTTGAATCCGGCATAGCCCCAGGCGTTGAATTCCTGGATCTGATAGGCTTCGTCCAGATAGGAACCGGCGAGCGAAACGCCGACCGTGTCGTCGGCGAACTGGTCGACATAGGTCGCGTTGACGCGGTAGCCGAATTCGTCCGAACCGGAATTGAGTTTGCCGAGATCGTTCAAACTGGCCTTCGCACCGATCGACAGCACGCGTTCGTTGCGGTCCAGCGGGCGGATGGTGCGGATATCGACCGTACCCGCAAGGCCCTGGCCGATGATGTCCGCGCTGGGCGACTTGTAGACCAGCACCTGATTAACCACTTCCGAGGGATATTGATCATATTCGATGTTGCGGCTGTCGCTGGTCGTGGTCTGCTGGCGACCGTTCAGGAGCGTCGTCGACAGGTCGGGGCCGAAGCCGCGGATAGAGACGACATTGGCGCGGCCGGACAGGCGCTGGGCCGTCAAGCCCGGCAGGCGGGCGATGGATTCTGCGATGGAATCGTCGGGCAGCTTGCCGATATCCTCGGCGCTGACGGACTCGACGATGACGTCGGCATTCTTCTTTTCGCTGATCGCGGTTTCCAGCGCGGCGCGGAAACCGGTGACGACGATGACGTCCGGATCGGCGGTTTCGTCATCCTCGACGGGCTGTCCCTGCGCGAGCGCCGGTGCGGCGACGAACATTGCAGAGGCCAGCGCCGCACGACTGGCGGTACGAAACAGACGCTTGCGCGCGGAAATGCTGATCTTGGACACGATGTTTCTCCCCATAGGCAGGCCGGTGTTGTGTAGCGGGCGCTCCCACGCCGACCGGTCCTTTGTCATGTGGCTGTCATACGCGCTGTCAGGGCTCTGCATATTAGGCATACGTATGTGCCGCGAACGGGCATTGCGGATCAGCATCGACCCTTTTGCCTGTTTCGCCGCTGTCAGCTAAGAGAACGCAATCCCGGCGGCAGACCGGGTTCGGGAGGACAGGGCACTTGCCAAGAACAGCACCCGGACGTGTCACGTCGTTCGATATCGCGCAGGCCGCCGGCGTGTCGCAACCGACCGTTTCGCGCGCGCTCCGGGGGTCGGCTTCGGTCAGTGCGGCGACGCGCAAGCGCATCGAGGATATCGCCCGCGAGCTCAACTACACAGTCGACAAACACGCCTCCAGCCTGCGCCTGCAGCGCGCGAACACGCTGGCGCTGCTCTTCTTTGAGGACCCGACCGAGGGCGACACGCTCATCAATCCGTTCTTCCTGTCCATGCTCGGATCCATCACGCGGCGGACGGCGCAGAAGGGCTTCGACCTGCTGATCTCGTTCCAGCAGCTTTCAGGCGACTGGCACACCGATTACGAGGATAGCCGCAAGGCCGACGGCATCATCCTTCTCGGCTATGGCGACTATGCGCTTTACCGCCCGCGACTGGAGCAGCTGAGGCAGCAGGGCACGCATTTCGTTCGCTGGGGCGCCCCGTCGGCATCGCAGGATTTCCGGGCGACGATCGGCACGGACAATCGCGCGGGCGGGCGCATGGCCGCCGAACATCTGATTGCACATGGCCGCACACGCGTTGCCTTCGTCGGCGATGCGAGTGACCGCTATCCGGAATTTCGCGCACGTTACGATGGCTATGTCGACGCTCTGATCGCGGCGGGATTAGCCGTCGATCCGGAATTGCAGGTCGATGCCATATCGCTGGAACGTTCGGGCGAAAGCGCGGCCGAAACCCTCGCGGCGCGCGGCGCGTCGTTCGACGCGATCGTCGCGGCGAGCGACCTGATCGCCATCGGCGTCATACGCGCGCTGAAGGCCGCGGGGATCGCGGTCCCGGACGATGTCGCCGTCACCGGCTATGACGACATACCCGCCGCCGCGCAGGCCGTGCCGCCCCTGACGACCGTGCAGCAGGATGCCCGGCTGGCAGGGGAAGTCCTGGTCGACAGCCTGCTGTCCCGCATCGAAGAGAAGTCCTTCGACCGGCAGCTCCTTCCCGCCCGCCTTGTCGTGCGCGGCAGTTGCGGACAGCATACGAATACATGAAGCGCCGTGATTGCGCGGTGACAGCAAGGCGGGCATTTTCCGGCACAGCCTGGGGAGGGCTCCGCAAATGGACATGACGACGGGACGGCAGAAGCCGCTTCAGGGGCTTGGCGGCCTTATCAACATCTCATTCGGCTTCTTCGGTATCCAGATCGGCTTCGCGCTACAGAATGCGAATATGAGCCGGATTTTCCAGAGCCTGGGGGAATCTCTCGACAATCTGCCCGCGCTTTGGGTGGCGGCGCCGCTGACCGGGCTTCTGGTGCAGCCGATCATCGGCCATTATTCCGACCGGACCTGGAACCGCCTTGGCCGCCGCCGTCCCTATTTTCTGGGCGGCGCGATCCTGGCCGCACTGGCGCTGTTCGTCATGCCGAACAGTCCCGCGCTCTGGTTCGCAGCAATGATGCTATGGATATTGGATGCCTCTCTGAACGTGTCGATGGAGCCGTTCCGTGCGTTCGTGGGCGATATGCTGAGGAAGGATCAGCACACCGCCGGCTATTCGATCCAGACCGCGTTCATCGGCGCGGGCGCGGTCGTGGGATCGGTCTTTCCCTGGCTACTCGATGCAGCCGGCGTGTCCAATGTCGCCGCGGCGGGCGGCGTGCCCGACACGGTCAGATATAGTTTCTGGTTCGGCGGGGCGGCCCTGTTCCTTGCCGTTGTCTGGACCGTGCTGACAACAAAGGAATACAGCCCCGAGGAAATGGCGGCGTTCGAGGCGGATGCCGAAACCGGGACCGGACAACCGGTTCGCGCGCCGGCGGCGAAATCACCCACAAGCGCGTTACTGTGGATCATCGCCGGGATGGTGATCGCCGCCGCGGTGCCGTTCCTGTCGCTGGAAAAGGAAATCTACCTGCTTGGCGGTCTGCTCGCGGCCTATGGCGTTGCCAGCATGATCGCGATTTCCATGGCGAAGCAGGGCCGGTCCAACAACCTTCTTGGCCATATCGTCGGCGACTTTTCCGGGATGCCGGACATCATGAAGCGGCTGGCGCTGGCGCAGTTCTTCAGCTGGTCGGCGCTGTTCATCATGTGGATCTATACGACGCCGGTCGTCGCACAATATGCCTATGGCACGACGGACACGGCAAGCGCGGCCTATAACGAGGCGGGCAACTGGGTCGGCATATTGTTCGCGGTCTATAACGCGATTGCCGCCATTGCCGCGCTCCTGATCCTGCCGCGCATGGCTGCGAAAATCGGCAAGGTCAGGACGCATATGCTCTGCCTGCTGGCAGGTGCGGCGGGGTTCGCGGCATTCCTGTTTATCCGCGACCCCGACTGGCTGATCGCGGCGGAAATCGGCATCGGCATCGCCTGGGCGTCCATCCTCGCCATGCCCTATGCGATCCTCGCCTCCAGCCTGCCGCAGAAGAAGCTGGGCATTTATATGGGCCTGTTCAACGTCTTCATCGTGCTGCCACAACTGATCGTGGCGACGGTGATGGGCACGGTGCTCAAGGCGCTGTTTCCTACAGAGCCCATCTGGACGATGGCCTTCGCCGCCGCCGTCATGGCGCTTGCCGCGCTCGCCATGCTGCGCGTACCGGAAACGGGAGAGTTCGCATGAAGATTCCGGCCGCGCTTCTCGCTTTAATGCTCGCCCTGCCCGCGCTCGCGCAACGTCCGCCGCTCGCCGAGCGCACAGAGGCGGATTATGCGCCGCAGCCCTATGTGGAACTGGTCAACGCGCCGTGGACGAAGGATGCGGTCATTTACCAACTCAACACGCGGCAGTTCACGAAGGAGGGCACCTTCCGCGCCGCGATGGCGGACCTGCCACGGCTCCATGATATGGGCGTCGATATCGTCTGGCTGATGCCGATCCATCCCATTGGCGAACGGAACCGCAAGGGCAGCCTCGGCTCGCCCTACAGCGTTAGGGATTATTTCGGTGTCAATCCGGAACTGGGGACGGAAGACGATTTCCGCGCCTTTGTCACCGCCGCGCACGACCTCGGCCTGAAGGTCATCCTCGACTGGGTGGCGAACCACACCGCGTGGGACAATCCCCTGCTGGCGGCGCACCCTGACTGGTATGAGCGCGACTGGAAGGGCGACAACCGCCCGACGCCCTGGTGGGACTGGTCGGACATCATCGACCTCGACTACCGCCAGCCGGGTGTCCGGAAATACATGACCGAAGCGCTGGCCTATTGGGTGCGGACGTTCGACATCGACGGCTATCGCGCGGATGTCGCGGGCTATGTGCCGGTTGATTTCTGGGAAGACGCACGCGAGGATCTCGACGCCATCAAACCCGTCTTCATGCTGGCCGAATGGAAGGAACCGGAGCTGCACCGCCGCGCGTTCGACGCGACCTACAGCTGGGAATGGTACCGCACCCTGGAACGGATCGCGAAGGGCGATGCGGACGCGACCGCACTCTATGGCTATTACAGCGAGAATGAGAGCGCGTGGCCGATGGAGGCCATGCGGATGGTGTTCACGTCCAATCACGACATCAACAGCTGGGACGCGCCAGCGCCGGAAGTGTTCGGCGACGCCCTGCCCGCCATCACCGTCCTGCAATTCGTGACCGAAGGCATTCCGCTTATCTATAACGGGCAGGAGGTCTGCAACGCGAAGAAACTGGAATTCTTCGAGCGCGATCCGATCGACTGGTCGCAAAATTGCGAGGGGACGGACCTCGACCGGCTGTATCGCGATCTGATCTCCTTTCGCGACGCGAACCCTGCGCTGCACAATGGCCGCTGGGGGGCGCGGATGACGAAGGTCGAAAACAGCGCGCCGGAACAGATATTGAGCTTCGTGCGCGCGCGTGACGGCAACAGGGTATTCGCCATTTTCAACCTCAGTCCGGTCGAAACAGAGGTAAGCTTCCCGGCCGCGCTCGCCCATGGCCGGTTTCAGATGTTCCGGACGGGGGAAGTTCAGGAGATCAGCGAGGATGTAAGCATGTCCTTGCCGCCCTGGGGGTTCAGACTGCTGACCTCGAAAGCGAAATAGCGGTTCCACTTGCCCGGTTTCGCATTCAGGCATCCACCCCAATGGCGGCGGCGATATTCGTGAAACCGTCTGCTTCTAGATATCTGGCAAGGCCCGTCAGGATGCGGCCTGGCAGGCCTGGCCCCTCATAGATCATGGCGGTGTAAAGCTGCACCAGGCTCGCCCCGGCACGGATGCGGGCATAGGCGTCGTCCGCAGTGGCGATGCCGCCGACGCCGATCAGGGGAAGGTCCGGGCCGAGGGCCTGGCGGAAGGCGGACAGGCGCTCCAGAGCGGGCGCGGCAAGGGGCTGACCGCTCAGGCCGCCGGTCTCGCCTGCATTCGCAGATCGCAAGCTTTCCGGACGGTGGATGGTGGTGTTGGACACGATCAGGCCGTTTGCCGCGCTGGCCTTCAGAACGTCGGCGATATCCGCCACATCCGCGTCTGTCAGGTCGGGCGCGACCTTAAGGAAGAGCGGCACGTTCCTGTCGCCTCTCGCCGTGCAAACCCGGTCCAGCAATTCCGCCAGCGCGCCGGGCGACTGCAAGGCGCGCAGACCCGGCGTGTTGGGGCTGGAGATATTGACGGTCAGATAGTCCGCGACCGGCGCGGCGCGTTCGACGCCGATGACATAGTCGGTAATGCGGTCCTCGCTGTCCTTGTTCGCGCCGACATTGATGCCGATGCGGCCGGACCGGCCCAGTCCGCGGCCTTCGAAGGCGCGGCGACGCAGGCGCTTCAATGCCATGTCGAGACCGCCATTGTTGAAGCCGAGCCGGTTGATGACGGCCCGGTCGGGCACGAGGCGGAAAATACGCGGTTTGGGATTCCCCGCCTGCGGGAGCGGCGTCAACGTCCCCACTTCGACAAAACCGAAGCCCAGATCAAGCAGCGGCCCCGGCACCTCGGCATCCTTGTCGAATCCCGCCGCCATGCCGAGCGGATTGGAAAAGGAAACGCCCGCCACCGTGCTGGCCAGCAGCGGGTCCTCATGGGCTTTGCCTGGCACAAGACCGGTCTTCAGGGCCGCGATGGTGACCCGATGCGCCCGTTCAGGGTCGAGGCGGAACAGGAAGGGACGAGCAAGGGGAAAGGCAGATGGCATGGACGCCGCGCCTAGCCAAATGCGGACCGCGAGACTAGATCGGTTGCAATATTTACCATCTTCCGGACACCCGTATATGCGCCACATCCTAACGCTGCTTGCCAGCACAGCCGCCCTTTCCGCCTGCGCGCCAACAGCCAGTGCCGACGCTCCAAAGGTCAGTATGGCAAAGAGCGAGACGGCGAACGAAACAGCGGCAGCGGCAGACGCCGAACTGGCTGTGTTCTTCGCGCGCTACAATGACGCGGCACTGGCCCGGTCGCCCATCAACAAGGCGCAGCGCGGGATCGTCGACGCCGATTACGGCAGGTGGGACGATTTCTCCGACGCCGCCGACCAGGCGGCCTTTGCGGAAGACCGGAAATATCTGGCGGAAATGCGCGCCCAGTTCGCCGACGCGCCGCTCAGCGCGGAATCGCGCATGTCCTATGAACTGTTCGAGGCGATGATGGCGCGCCGCGCCGCGGCCTTTCCCTATCGCCAGAACGGCTATGTCTTCGATCAGATGAATGGCTGGCACAGCGAATTGCCCGCCTTCCTGATCAATATCCACCGGGTCGGCAACAAGGCGCAGGCTGAGGCCTATGTGTCGCGGCTGGCGGGCATTGGCCCCGCGCTCGATCAACTGATGGCGGAGGCCGAGGCGCGCGCCGGGACGGGCGTGCTGCCGCCCGACTGGGTGTTCCCCTATCTCAAGAGCGACATCGACAATTTGCTGACCGGCGCGCCCTTCACCAATGGCCCGCCGACCGCGCTCTACGACGACCTGATCGAAAAAGTCGACGCGCTGGACATTTCCGATGACGAGAAAACCGCACTGATCGCCGCCGGTCGCGAAGCGCTGGTGGACAGTGTCGGTCCCGCTTACCGCCGCCTGAACGCCATGGTCGCGCGGCAGGCTCTGAAGGCGCCGACCGTCGACGGCATTCACCGTTTTGCGGACGGCGCGGCCTATTATGCCGAACGTCTGAAATTCTACACGACCACGGATATGACCGCCGATCAGGTACATCAGCTGGGCCTGGAGCAGGTCGCGCGCATCCATGGCGAGATGCAGGTTATCATGGACAAGGTTGGATTTACGGGCACGCGCACGGAGTTTTTCACGCGGCTACGCACCGACCCCGCCATGTTCCACTCCAGCCGCGAGGATTACCTGGCCGAAGCGCAGGCGAAGATCGAGGCCATGGACAAGAAGCTGCCGGATTATTTCGGGCGGCTTCCCAAGGCTGATTTCATTATCAAGCCGGTCGAAGCGTTCCGTGAAAAATCGGCGGGCAAAGCGTTCTACAATTCGCCGACGCCGGACGGGTCGCGTCCCGGCACCTATTATGTGAACCTCTACCGCCTGACCGACATGTCGAAGACGGAGCTGGAGGCGCTGGCCTATCATGAAGCGAAACCCGGCCACCATCTGCAACGCGCGATGCAGGTGGAAATGACCGAACTGCCCGCCTTCCGCCGCTTTGGCGGGTTCACCGCCTATACCGAGGGCTGGGGCCTCTATTCCGAAGAACTCGGCAAAGACATGGGCTTCTATCAGGATCCCTATTCCGACTTCGGTCGTCTCGGCATGGAATTGTGGCGCGCCGCGCGGCTGGTCGTCGATACCGGCATTCACCACAAGGGTTGGAGCCGCGAGGAAGCGATCGCCTATCTGACGGAAAACACTCCCAACCCCGACGGCGACATCCGCAAGGCCATCGAGCGCTACACCGTCTATCCGGGCCAGGCGACGGCCTACATGATCGGCAAGCTGAAGATCATGGAACTGCGCCAGCGCGCGATGGACCGGCTGGGGGACGATTTCGACTGGCGTGGATTCCATGACGCCGTTCTGCTGACCGGACCGGTGCCGCTCGACATTCTGGAACGGAACATCGACGCCTGGATCGCGGAAATCGAAGCGGGGTAGCCCTCGCCGGAGACCGTCATTCCCGCGCAGGCGGGACTCCATCCGGCTTCATCATCGAAACCGTGCGCCGTCTGGCAATATCAAGCATAAATGGGTTCCTGCCTGCGCGGGAATGTCAAATTTCGTGGCGGGCCTGAGAACCCGGCCCTCACCCACCGCGCTTGATATACAGCATCGGATCGACGGGCGTTCCTGCGCGGCGCAGCTCCACATAAAGTTCGGCCTCACTCCCTGTACGACCGACCGGCGTGCCGCGCGCGACGGCGTCGCCGACATCCACCGACAGGCTGTCCAGACTGGACAGCAGACTGACCATGCCGCCTGTATGTTCGACGATCACCATCCGGCCATAACCGCGAAAATCGCCGGCGAAGGCGATCGTGCCCGGCGCGGGCGCGGTGACGATCGCCATTGGCCGTGTGGTCACGCGCACGCCGCGTTCCAGAACCCCAACTGGATTGGGGAGGCCAAAGCCGCGCGTGACACGCCCCGCCGCCGGAGACCGATAGCCGACGCGGGCGATTTCTACCGCGGAAGGACGGTAGGATCGCAAACGCCGGTCGGGGCGCAGATCTTCGGTTTCCTCAACCGTCAGGCCCTGCAATTCCAGCGCCCTTGCTGCCAGAGCCTGCGTTTCCGCACGCGCCGCATCGGCCTCGCCGCCGATTTTCGCCGCCTCGGCCCGCTGCGCCGCTTCTTCCCTGTCCAGCGCGGCAATGCGGGTTTCCAGCGTTGCTTTCGCTCGGTCCAGTTGAGCGCGGCGGCTTTCCACCGTTTCGCGCAGCCGCCGCGTGCGCTCCAGCCCCGCGTTCAGCTCTTTTGTGCGCGCCTCGAGTTCCGGACGCACGGAAGCGATCAGCGCGTTGACGCGCGCGGTGTCGACAGCATCTTCCGGGGCCAGCAGCGCGGCGGCGGCGGGACGGCGCGACATGCTTTGCAGCGCCGCCAGCAGCCGTGCGACTTCACCCTGTTTCGACGCGAGCGCGGCGCGTTCCTTGCGACGGCGGGCCTCCAGCATCTGCAAGCGGCGCTCCAGTCGCGTGGCCAGCCGCTC
>JBARZR010000148.1:0-3838 GCA_049650205.1 Pacificimonas sp.
GTGCGGTGTAGTCAGCGTCATGGTGACGATGGCGTGATCGTCGTTTACCTCGACACCGTAGATCAGGCCGAGATCGTAGATGTTCACCGGGATTTCCGGGTCGTAAATCTCCCGCAGAGTTTCCACGATCTGCTCGTACAGCTCGCCGCCCGGCGCGCCCCTTACCGGCGTGTTCGGCTCGGCCTTCAGGAAACCTTCCAGATAGTCCTTGCCGCGCGCAGGCTCCGCCTGTTCGGCATCGCGGTCGCGGTTGGGGCCGTCGAAGGCCGGGCTCGGCTTGCGGTTGGTCGATTGCAGCGCGGGGTCCATGAACTCATCCAGGGGGCCGGCCACGGTCGGTCGTTGCTGTGTCATCCGAAAATCCTCTGTACGCGTTTCAGGCCGTTCACCAGCTTTTCGACATCCTCTTCGCCCGAATAGACGCCAAAGCTGGCGCGGGCGGTGGCGGGGACGTCCAGCACCTTCATCAGCGGCTGGCAGCAATGATGTCCGGCGCGGATGGCGACCTGTTCCTCATCCAATATGGTGGCGATGTCGTGCGGATGCACCCCCTCCATGGTGAAGGAGACGATCCCGGTGCTGTCGTCAGGGCCATAAAGTATGAGGGAATTGATCCGGCGCAGGGCGTCGCGGGTCTGCCGCCCCAGCGCGCGTTCGTGCCGGTCGATGGTATCGAGGCCGATGTTCTCGACATAATCGATCGCGTCCGCCAGCACGACCGCGCCGACGATATGCGGCGTCCCCGCCTCGAAACGTCCGGGCGGCGGTGCCCAGGTCGAGCCCTCGAACGTGACGTCCTCGATCATGGAGCCGCCCCCCTGCCAGGGCGGCATGTCGGCAAGGATGGCGCCGCGCGCCCAGAGGACGCCGATGCCGGTGGGACCGTAGAGCTTGTGTCCGGAAAAGACGTAGAAATCCGCGTCCAGCGCCTGAACGTCGACGGTCATTCGGGGCGCGGCCTGACAGCCGTCGACCAGCAGCTTCGCGCCCACGGAATGAGCGGTCTTGGCGAGGCGCTTCACGTCGGTCCCGCCGCCGAGGACGTTCGACACATGGGTCACGGCGACGATCTTCGTGCGCGCGCCGATCAGAGCCTCCGCGGCGTCGCAGTCGATCTGATGATCGGCGGTCAGCGGGGCGACATCGATCTGCGCGCCGACGCGCTCGGCCAGCAGCTGCCAGGGGACGATATTGGAGTGATGCTCCAGCGCCGAGAGCAGGATGCGGTCGCCTTCGCCGACATTGGCGTTGCCCCAGCTTGACGCCACCAGATTGATTGCCTCGGTCGCCCCGCGCACGAAGATACAGTCAGACGCGGACGGCGCGTTGATGAACCGCGCCACCTTTTCCCGTGCAGCCTCATAGCGTTCGGTCATGGTCGCGCTGCGGGCGTAGACGCCGCGGTGCACGGTGGCGTATTCCTCGCCATAGGCGCGGGCGACGGCGTCGATGACGGCCTTGGGTTTCTGCGCCGTGGCGGCGCTGTCCAGATAGGACCAGCCGGGCGCGAGGCCGGGGAAGTCGGCCCTGTGGCTGCCAGCGGCAGGGGGCGAGAGGGGGGTGTGCATGTTCATGCGACCGCCCCGCCAAATTCGTCATCCTGAACTTGTTTCAGGATCTCGTGGAGGCGCGGATGCGAAACGCCATGCGAAATGCCCGGGGGATCCTGAAACGAGTTCAGGATGACGGTGTTGTTCTGGGGCAACGGGCAAAGCATCACCGCACCCGCTCCAGCGCCCGGCGGGCATCCGCGCCCAGCATTTCGCGCAGGTCCGCATTCTCGACCGCCTCAAACGCATCGGCCACGAACGCTTCGGTCAGCAGCGTCTTTGCATCATCTTCCGGCACCCCGCGACTGGCCAAGTAGAACAACGCGTTGGGATCCAGCTCGCCCACCGTCGCGCCGTGTGCGCACTTCACGTCATCGGCGAAGATTTCGAGTTCCGGCTTCGCGTTCACCGTCGCCGTGCGGTCGAGGAGGAGCGCCTTGATATCCTCGTTCGCGTCGGTTTGCTGCGCGCCGCGCGCAACCTCTATGCGGCCCGCGAAACTCGCCTGCGCCCTGTTCGCCGCCACCATGCGCCAGGTCTGGCCGCTGGTGCCGCCGACGCCCTCGTGCCGGATGCGGCCGATGATATCGAGGATCTGCGTGCCGCCTGCGACCATGGTGCCGTCGACCTGGGCGTGGGCCTTGTCGCCGAGCACGAGGCTATATTCGCTGCGGACCGATGCGGCGGAGCCGATCATCGACACGCTGCCATAATGGGCCGCATCGGCGACCGTCCCGGTGACGCTTTCGGTCCAGACGCCGCCATCCTGCAGCAGCCGCACGGCGCGGCGGACCTTGCCGCCGTCCGCGACGGTCGCGGTGACGGCGACATTCGTCCAGCACTCGCCGCCGCCGACATAGGTCTCGACGACCCGCATGGTTTCACCGGCGGGGCAGTCATAATGCAGGTCGAGATGCGCCTGTCCGCCGCTGGCGAAATGCAGGATATGCAGGCGCTTGCCGAGCTTCGCGACGACCCGCACGGCGCGGTGTTTCGCGGCGAGCGCGCCCAGCGGCCCGCGTTCGGGGGCATGGGCCTCGACCTCGGTCTTCACATGGCCGGGCGTCGATCCCTGCTCGACATAGCGGCCATCGACGAAGATCAGCACCGGCCCGTCATGATCGGGGATCATGTAATCCGACAGGTCCGGCGCGGCGTCATTGGCGGCGAGGCGGGGGCTCGCGTCCAGCGCCGCCTCGATCGCCTTCAGGTTCGACCAGCGCCAATCCTCATGGCGCTTCGGCAGGCCGAGGTCGGCATAGGTTGCGGGCTTCGTCATGCCGCGATGCCCACATAGCCCTCACGCTCCAGCTCGTGCGCCAGTTCCGGGCCGCCGGAGCGGGTGATGGCGCCATCCTGCAGGACGTGGATGCGGTCGGGCTTCACATAGTCGAGCAGGCGTTGGTAATGGGTGATAAGGAGGAAGCTGCGATCCGGCGCGCGCAGGCGGTTGATGCCGTCGGCGACGACGCGCAGCGCATCGATGTCGAGACCGCTATCGGTCTCGTCGAGCAGGGCGAGTTTGGGCTTCAGCAGCGCCATCTGCACCATCTCGTTGCGCTTCTTCTCGCCGCCGGAAAAGCCGACATTCACGCCGCGCTTCATATGATCCATGGAAAGGTCGAAGGCGTCCGCCTCCTCCCGCGCCGCGCGTATGAAGTCGGCGGCGGACATCTCGTCCTCGCCGCGCGCGGTCTTTTGCGCGTTGAGCGCCGTGCGCAGGAAATTGAGGTTGGAAACACCCGGAATCTCGACGGGATATTGCAGCCCCAGGAACAGCCCGGCAGCGGCGCGTTCATGCGCGTCCATGGCAAGGAGATCCTGCCCATCGAGCGTCGCCGTGCCGTCCGTGACCTCATAGCCGTCGCGGCCCGCGAGGACATAGCTGAGCGTCGACTTGCCCGAGCCGTTCGGCCCCATGATCGCATGAACCTCGCCATCGGGGAGATCGAGCGAAAGGCCCTTGATGATCGGTTTGTCACCGACGGCGGCGTGGAGGTTATTGATGTTAAGCATGATAGTCCTTGTTTCCGTCACGCCTTAGAACGAGAATCCAGTTTGGATTGACGAGCAAGAAAGCTTGGTGAGTTTTAATCATTACCCTCACCGTTCCAATTACGAGGGTCTCCCTCAGGGGTGGCAATGCTTCTGAATAGAGCATCAATAAGATTGAATTTTTTCAAGACGTAAGACTGTCGCGTGTCAGCATTTTCAAAGCCGTTAACCTGAGCTAGGAGAGTGCTAGAGCGGGATATCGCGTCAACACGCTCTTCCACACATCCCTGGAT
>JBARZR010000149.1:0-22099 GCA_049650205.1 Pacificimonas sp.
ATCCACAACAGAGACGCCTTTTAAAAGAATACCGGAAGTCACTAAGCCGCCCAGAGCTACCGTAATGATCCAGTCAAAATTGTTCATCTGCGATGTCGTGCGTTTGCCGGAAATGCGCACGAGAATGACAATGCCGATATAGGTGGCGATGGCTGATAGGCCGATGCTAAGCAGGCGTTCCCAGCTGTTGAACCAGGTGGCGATATAAGGAGTCATAATTGTTCCTCGCCGCTGCGAACTCCAGCGAGCATCTGCGTGTCCAGTGTGTTCCCATGCAATACCGAAATATCACCAGTCGTTTCCAGAACGACGGCACGAACATCATTGAAGGATAGCCCGTTCGCCTCACGCAATTTGGCGATCAGATCGTCTTTCGCCACGCGCGTTTGTTTTAGAGCTGCTTCGAGGATAGTGCCGTCACGCATGAGGACGATGGGACTATTTTGGGTAAGCTCTTCAAACCTGTCCGATGATTTGCGGATACGCGCAGTCACCCATTGCACAAAAAATAGTGCCATCACCGCAACAAGCGTTTGCCCGAACCCCGACCAGCTCGTCGATTGCCCTGCCCCAGCCAGAAGCGAACCCGTAGCAACAGTCATGACGAAATCGAAACTCGTCATTTTCGAAAATGACCGAAGTCCGACGATCCGGACTAGAAAAACGATCCAGACCATACCGGTTGCGGTCAAAAGCAAACCTCGCAAAACGACATCAATCTCTGACAGTTCAACGAACATCGCACCCTCCGTAAACATATGTTTAATCACAAATTATTGCGTCTTATGCACCCTCCGCGGCTTTCGCGCGTTCGTCTACCCATAATCGCTCATATGAATGATTAACGCGCTACGGAGTACCGGATCTATGATCAAAAGCCTGCAACAACAGAACCAGCATGAAGCGAAAATTTTCGAACAAATCGCTGGTACTGATTTCCCCTGTGTCGGTGCCAAGTCGGCAATGGCGAAAGGGACCTTAAAAGTGTTGCCATGTCGCAAATTGGATAGTGCCTGGGACGACGTCCGCATCCACCAGACTTTGCTTGATTGGGCGAGCGCCTATCGCAACGATCCGGGCGGTCTGCGCAGCTTGGCAGTAAGTTTCGAAGGCCCGCTACATCTTAGCGAAACTGCATTCGAGAAGCATATGTGGGACCGGATACAGTCATTCTCCGATAAGGACGCCTGGCTCGAGCAGCCCTATGACCAACGAGTCAGCGGCGATCCGGACGATCCTCACTTTTCTTTGAGCTTCGGCGGCGAAGCTTTTTTTGTCGTTGGGCTACATCCTAACGCCTCGCGCCCAGCGCGGCGTTTCGACCGCCCTGTCCTCGTGTTCAATCTTCATGATCAATTCGAACGCCTTCGCGAGGAAGGCCGTTATGAACGCATGCGAGAAGCGATCCTGGAGCGCGATGCTGCGCTTGCGGGTTCGATCAACCCTATGCTCGCCAAACATGGTGAGGTGAGCGAAGCGCGGCAGTATAGCGGGCGTATTATTCCAGATAACTGGATCTGCCCATTTTCTGACAAACGGGTGTCGGAATGATCCAGGTCGAAATTCCCCCTCGTAGCGGAACCGCCTTCGTGCTGGGCAAGGGTGAGGTTCTGAAAGTTATCGATCCATGCGGCATGCAGGTCAGTGACATGCTTGCCTATAGCGTCGACGATCACCGGGAAGTCATCTCCTCAGGTCGGACATTTGATTATGAAGAGACAATTCGGCTGACCACAGGGAACAAACTCTGGTCGAACCGGTCCAATGTTATGCTGGAGATCATCGAAGACACGGTGGGGAGCCATGACTTCCTATTAACCCCCTGCAGTAAAGACACGTTCCGGCATTTTTATCCTGACGAACCTGTTCACCGCGGCTGCTTCGGCAATCTAGCTGAAGTGCTCTCAAATTTCCGGATCGAACCCGATCACATTCCGGTGGCGTTCAATATTTTCATGAATGTTCCGGTCGATGGAAATTCAGGAAAGATCGAGGTTCTGCCCCCTATCAGTAAAGCCGGCGACTATATCCGGTTCGAGGCAAAAATGGACCTCATTATCGGCCTGACAGCTTGCTCGGCCCTCGCGTCCAATGGGGGCAGCTTCAAGCCGATTGTGTACATTCTGGATGATAAATCATGATGCTTACCATTCTGGAATGGTACGGTGCAATTGCAGGCGCTGTAGCAGCGCTAATCGTCTCCTTGAATATGGGGCAACGGCCAACAGGATGGGCATTCGTCATATTCGTGACGTCTTCCATCGCTCTCATTGCCTGGGGCTTCCTCAATGACGAAGGCAGGGCATCGGTACGCAGAATGTCGTGCTGCTCGGTATAAACCTTGTCGGCGTCTACCGCTATCTGTGGAAATCCGAAGTTCCAGAAACTGTCGAGTCCTGACGCTGATCTAATGGAAACATCAAAAATCGGAGAGTATCATTGACCACAGATTCAAGTACGAAAATGGCGGAAGAGCGCACAGAGTATGCCGAAAACCGCACGGACTGGGCGGAAGATCGCACGGCTATGGCAAATGAGCGCACGTTCGCAGGCTGGGTTCGTACTGCCTTTGCTGCGATCGGCATTGGCATCGGGTTTAACGCGCTGTTCGACGCGCTGGAACCTCTCTGGGTACCGAAGGCAGTTGCCAGCATGTTCATCGCGCTTGGTATAGTCCTCATTCATCTGGCGAAGGTCCGCGCCTGTCACAGCTTCGATCGTCTGTCGGCACATGCTATTGAAAAGCCAAAGACGATGAACATTAAGCTGTTGAGCTATGCAGTGATCCTGGGTGCCATAATCCTTATTATCTCTTTATGGACATTGCATAACCCAAATGCAGCAACCTGAACTAGCTAACGTATATCATTTACTCCCGCTTAAGAAAATTCTAGCAACGTTGGATGTTTCAGAAACTTGCTGGCGGCCAAGCTACCGTAATTCACACTATTGCAAAGGCGGACGATCGCCCGAAGCGATTTTCTGAACTTGGCGGGCCTCGATCAGCCGACAGTCTGCCAACATGGTTTCTTAACCATGGCACATGGATCGATATTGCTGCCGGAGAAACTCTGCTCCGACCTGATGATACAAGTTGCCGAATCTACCATATTAGCGAGGGATGGCTGTTTCGACAGCGACACCTAATGTCTGGTTCAGTCGCAACAACGGCGACTTATGTTCCAGGTGATTTTATTAACCTGGATTGCATAACTGAACCGGCATTCGCCGACACCGTTCTTGCAATGACACATGTCAAAGGCACGGTTTTATCAGCTGCGAAACTTCGTACTGCCATTAAGGAAAACCCTAATTTGGCATTTGGAGTGATGCGGCGCATGACCGCTGACTCCGATTGGCTGCGAGAGGCCTTGGCATCCGTTGGACAAATGCAGTCACGTGACCGGATACTAACCTATATTTATCAAACATACCGACGACTGGTCGCTAATGGGGTCGTAAAATCTAGAGCGTCGCAGTTTTCACTTCCGCTGATGCAAAAGGATCTCGCACCGGTGATTGGTATAACCTACATTCATGTGAACCGCTCAATATCTACCCTTCGGAGCGAAGGCATACTGACCTTTGCAAAAGGTGAAATATCCATTCTTGATTTTGATCGGTTCGAGTTCGAAGCGCTTCGCCTGCTTGCGTAATGTACGTACAACTCCTTCTAAATATGCATTTGAAATTATATCATAAGCTTACAACGTTCTCTTGGCATTCTAATTCAAGTCGCTAACTGATCATTTTGGCCTGTCTTGCCTTATATATGACCCGGGCTGAGTAGCTGCCGCAAAAATTGCAGGCTATTGCCGGATAAAGGCGTCAGAAGCAGCGTCTATTTCAGCTTCATGAAACGAAACAATATAACGCAAAATGTATTTGCATCAGCAGCAGACTGGATCGATGATGTTGACCCTGATATCCGGCACTTTACCGACAGCCTCAACGGCAGTTATGCTGCAATCGAAGGTCTAGCAGAAATGTCATTGCCCGAGCGACGTGCTGTCGCAGAGCGGGTACTCGCGCCTTGGACTGAAGGCGGCCCGAGAATGGCAGAAACGCGCGAATTGACGATATTGGGAATGCGGGCGAGGCTCCATCGGCCCATAGCCGAAGGTAAAATTCCACTATTGTTTTACATCCGTGGTGGTGGCTGGACTATGTTCAGTATTGATACGCATGACCGCTTAATGCGCGAGTATGCGGCGCGAGCGGGGGTAGCAATAATCGGCATCGACTACAGTTTGTCTCCTTAGCACCGCTTCCCCGTAGCGCTTAATGAGATTGGTGCGGCTATTGGTATCCAGTACGCAGATACCGCTGATATGAGCATTAATATGGATCGATTTACTATTAGTGGAGATTCCGCCGGTGCCAATCTAGCGGTCGCAACGACGTTAGCCTTGCGCGATGGCGGTAAGGCACTGCCTCGCGCCCTTATGCTCAGCTACGGAGTCTTTAAATCCGCTGCCACGCCTAGTTATGCGCGCTATTCTGACGCCCGCTATAATTTAAGGGCGGACGAGATGGACTGGTTCTGGGCGAATTACGTTAACGACCCTGCTGATCACAGCAATCCCTTGGTTGAGCTTATAAAGGCGGAGCTCACTGGCTTGCCACCCGTCTTTGTAGCAATTCCAGAATGTGACATATTGAGCAATGGAAATCACGAGTTTGTGGCTGCTTTAAAAGAAGCTGACGTACCGGTTGAGGATGTTGTCTATCACGGTGCAACTCATAGCTTCCTGGAAGCAGTATCAATCTCGCCGATGGCAGATCGTGCGCTAGGCCACCAAGCTGCCTGGCTTAGCATTCAGCTGGTGGCGGCGGATGACTGATGCGACTGTTCGTTTGACGATCCCTCAACGGACAGATCAAACCCCGACAGCCTGAAATTCGGCCGCCCAGCAAAAGCCGACTTGCCATAAATCTCAATTAGCTGGTACGCGAAAAATCTCATTGAGGGGGTGGCTTGCGTTACAATGACCGGTGGAACGCTGATTGAATCTGCGCGGCGCTCAACCGACAACAGGGTCTCGCCGCGCAAACCTCAGCGCTCGGCGATTTCAATGTCTCGAAAAATCGCAACTACACCGATTAAGTTCTGACTGGACGAAATAAAGATTGGCCCGGCCTCGCCCAGACTCTCGCGACCGTTCGCGAGGGGGACGCGCTCGTCATCCCAAAGCTCGACCGCTTAACGCGCTTGGTTCCTTACCCGCAAGCGATCGCTGGCGAGCTTGAGAAGTGCGACGCGTTTGGTACAGTCAAGGCCGTTGCTGAAGATATTCTTGCACAGGCGCGAAGCCACTTAAGCTTGGCGTTCTCGCTCTCGAGCTGTCGCAGTCGCCGGGCCTCAGATACCTTCAGCCCGCCATTCCTACTCTTGCAGTTGTGGACCATCGCGTCAGGCACTTCGTGCCACCTAGCCAGATCAGCGGTCGGCGGTCGCCGCCTCCCCCGCCCTCGGCATCCTGATAATCTGCTCGCCCCAGAGCCATACTCGCTTCATCATCTGTCCTTCAAAGCTAAACTCCAATCACTCGCGGAGGAAAAGAGGAGGGTCACGTCAGAGGACGAGAATTCCGTGTTTGCAGTTTGATAATTGAATCTAAGTGTTTGAAAGATAATGCGCTCAAAACCGCTCGGTTTGGAAAATTCTCTAGCGTTTTCATCATTTCGGGACGGACTCTGACTCCGTCAATTGAGGTTCGAATCCTCATCGGGCATCCAGCACCGCACCTGATTTACGCGCCGAACCGCTGCCGCAGCGCCAGCAGGGCGAGTGCCGCTTTGGCCGCTTCGCCGCCCTTGTCCTTTTTGCCGCGTTCGGCGCGGACGCGCGCCTGTTCGGAGCTTTCCACCGTCAATATGCCATTGCCGATAGCAATGCCGTCCAGCGTCAGCGCCATGATCGCGCGCGCGCTTTCACCCGCGACGATCTCGAAATGCCAGGTTTCGCCGCGTATGACCGTACCCAGAGCGACATAGCCCGCATATTCACCGCCCCGGTCGGCCAGCGCGATGGCGGCGGGGATTTCCAGCGCGCCGGGGACGGTGAGGGTCTCATGCGTATGCCCTTCGGCCTCCAGCGCATGACGCGCGCCGTCTAGCAGGGCATCGGCGAACCCCTCGTAGAACCGCGCTTCGACCAGCAGGATATGCGCCATCATCTTGTCTCCATCACGGATTTCATGCGGCCCAGATAGCGGGCGAGCGTATCGATCTCGATGTTGACCTCATCGCCCGTTTTCGACGTTCCCCACGTGGTTTCACTGGCGCTGTGCGGGATCAGGTTGAAACTGAAGCGGACGCCATTTGCGTTGTCCTCGACCCCGTTCACGGTCAGAGACGTACCATCCAGGCAGACCGACCCCTTGGGTGCGATGAAGGGCGCGATATCTGCACTCGCAGCGATCCAGACTTCGTGGCTGTCACCAATGGCATCGATGCTGTCGATCCTGCCGACCGTATCGACATGACCGGTGACGATGTGCCCGCCCAGTTCGTCGCCCATTCTCAGCGCCCGCTCCAGGTTCAGCCGCGCGCCCTCCTGCCAGCGAAAGGCTGCCGTCTTGGATTGGCTTTCGGCGGATATATCGACGGCGAAGCTGCCGGGTGCCTTGGCGACGACGGTCATGCACGCGCCCGAACAGGCGATGGACGCGCCGATATCGACGCCGTCCATGTCATAGCCGGTGTCGATCCACAGCCTCAGGTCGCCGCGCTGCTCGGCCCGCGACACCGTGCCGATATCCGTGATGATTCCGGTGAACATGCGCGCTTCCTAAGACGTTCTCGCATAGATTTCGAGATGGTCTTTTCCCAGCGGCCGGCTCTGCCGCAAAGCCCAGCGATCATGCGCATCCATCAGTCGGTCCAGACCCAGCTGGCCAATGCCGGGCGCGTGGTCGCCGATCAGAATGGGCGCGCGGTAGATCATCAGCCGGTCAACCATATCCGCCGCCAACAGCGACCCGGCCAGTCCCGCGCCGCCTTCGACCAATATGTCATTATACGGCAGTCCACGGAAATCAGCGGGACCACGCAGGATGAGCGGGTCGCGCTTTGCGATCTTCGCCGCCCGCGGAATTTCCGCCAGCGTCGCTGACATTACTGCTGGACGCGGACTGCGCGCCTCCAGTCCAGGCAGGCGCACGGTAAGCGAAGGGTCGTCAGCCTCCAGCGTACCGCGACCGATCAGGATCAGATCCACCTCGCTGCGTATCAAATGCGCGTGCGCGCGCGCTTCGGTTCCGGTAATCCACTGACTGTCCCCCGATGCGAGCGACACGCGCCCGTCGATCGAAGTCGCGAGTTTCAGCGTGACACGCGGACGGCCCTCCCGTTGACGCACGAAAAATCCGGCGTGTTCTCTCAGCGCAAGCTCTGCGCAAACGCCCGTCACGACCTCAATACCGCCCGCGCGCAATCTGGCGAGCCCCTGCCCCGCCGTACGTGGATCAGGGTCTTCCAGTGCGGCGATGACCCGCGCCGGTTTCGCGGTCAGGATCAGGTCCGTGCAGGCCGGTCCGCGCAGGCTTTCGTGTGCGCATGGCTCCAGAGTCGTGAAAAGGTCCGCGCCCGCTGCCGCCTCGCCCGCCTGTTCCAGTGCGATGGCCTCCGCATGAGGGCGGCCACCCGCCTGCGTCCAGCCGCTGCCGAC
This sequence comes from Pacificimonas sp., assembly GCA_049650205.1. Classification (GTDB taxonomy): domain Bacteria; phylum Pseudomonadota; class Alphaproteobacteria; order Sphingomonadales; family Sphingomonadaceae; genus Pacificimonas. Next base: position 7,673 of record JBARZR010000149.1, read on the forward strand.
GACGCGGCCCTCCCCGACGATCAGGCAACCGACATTTGGATTGGGGGACGCAAGGCCGCGCCCTCTCGCCGCCAGTGACAAGGCGGCACGCATGTAGCGGCTGTCGTTCGCGCTCACTCCGGCGCGGGCAAATCGGCGGGAGGGGCATCATCGCCCATCGCTTCGGCCGCCAGCCGGTCGGCCATCGCTTCCGCGTCCTGGCGCATCCGTCGCTCTTCAGCCTGAACCGTGGCTGCGTCCTCTACGCCTCGATCGTCGCTCCAGCTCTGAAAATAGATGATTTCTTCTTCGGCTTCATAATAACCGAAAAGATATTCGATTACGAAGAGGGAGGCAAAGGCACCGACGATGGTGAGCGCGAGCGCCGCACCGATCAGCCTGGCCTTGTCGATTTCCTGCAGTTTCGCGCGAAGGGAATTCATCATGCGCCTGCAGATAAGCGGACGGCGCGGCTTTCGCCAGTGCGGGATTGCCGCGCCGTCACGAATGCGTTTCCATTACAGGTCAGGCGTCCTTCAGGTCGAAGACCACACGGATCACCTGTTCGCTGACGATGGCGACACCATCCCGCGTGGCCGCCTTGAAGCGCCAGCGCCTCAGCGCCTGCTTCACGGCCGCCTCGTCCAGTATCTGATGTCCGCTGGATGTCGCCACGGATGCCGCCGTCACACGTCCGTCCGTGCCAATTTTCACGGCCACGGCGACGATGCCTGACTGTCCGCGCCTGACCGCCGAACTGGGATAGGGCGGCTGGAACTGCGCCAGATGACGCCGGTCCAGCTGCGAGTCAGTGTAAACAGGCTGCGGCTTAGGAGCGGGTGGCAACGGCGGAACCAGAATATCACCCGACCCGACCCGCCCCGACGGCAATGGCACCGTTTCAACCGGCAGCGGATCGGCTTTGACAGGCGTCTCCGCCACTGGCCGTTCAATTTCTATTACCGGCGTTGGAACATAGGGTTTTATATCGACGGGTGTTTGCGGCGGCGGCTCGACAGGATCGATCTTCGGTTTGGGTTCCTCGATCGGCTTCAATTTGAGCGGCTCCGGCGTAAGGACAATGTCCGGAGTTACACCTGCCAAGTGCAAGATGGCCCAGCCCAGCGCGACATGGGCAGCGATAGTCGCGCCCATTGCGCCCGGACTGCGGGCGGTGGATTTTGCATCTGCGTAAGACATATCGTATCTCCCTCTGTTGGTGTCGCGTCTCCCAAAACGACATATGTTATAGTATCACATAACACCTACGAAACAAGTAAATCTTTCGAGCAGGAATCAGTTTCTTCAGCGGTTGAGCCGCGAAATTGCGCGCGTCTTACCGATCAGGGGCAGCAGGCCCGCCATTTCCGGACCATGATCGCGTCCGGTAAGAGCTAGCCTCAAGGGCATGAACAGCCCGCGCCCCTTGCGTCCGGTCGCGGTTTTCAGGGTAGTCGTCAGCTGTTTCCAGACCTCATCGGTCCATTCGAGGTCCGCTGCTATGGCCGCTGCTGACTGCAGGAAATCCCGGTCCTCATCCGCCGCGACATCCGCAACCGGCCCTTCAATGATCTGCCACAAGTCGGCTGCCCCGGCGACAGTGGAGAGATTGGAACGCAGCGCCAGCCACGCCGCTTCGCCCATGCCCTCCGGTAGGCGGCCCGCAACGCGCTCATAATCAAGCTGATGCACAATCTTGGCGTTCAGTCCGGTCAGGTCCGCCGGATCGAACCGCGCCGCCGCACGCCCGAAATGCGCGAAATCGAAACCTTCAATCAGCGGCGCGAGCGACGTCGCCGCCTCGACAGGCTGGGACGTACCGATCCGCGCCAGCAACGCGGCGACGGTCACGGGTTCGATACCGTCGGCGCGAAACGTGTCCATGCCGAGCGATCCAGCGCGCTTCGAGAGCTTGTCGCCCTCCGCTCCGGTCAGCAGCGAAATATGCGCGAATTTCGGTGCCTCCGCCGCCAGCGCCGCGAACATCTGCAACTGCACGCCGCTATTGGTGACATGATCCTCCCCGCGCACGACATGGCTGATCTTCAAGTCGATATCATCGATGACGCTCGGCAGCATGTAGAGCCAGGAACCGTCTGCGCGTCGCACCACGGGATCGCTCAGGGAAGACGGATCGATATGGGCATCGCCGCGCACCAGGTCGTGCCAGTGGATAGGCTGGTCCGTTTCCAGCCGGAACCGCCAGTGTGGCCGCACGCCTTCATCTTGAAAATGCTGATGGTCGGCATCGGTCAGCTTCAGCGCGGCCCGGTCGTAGACTGGCGGACGCCCACCCGCCATCTGCACTTTGCGCTTCAGGTCGAGCTCCTCAGCCGTCTCGTAAGCGGGGTAGACCCGCCCCGCCGCTTTCAGCCGCTCGAATGCAGCTTCATACAATTCAAACCGATCCGACTGCTTCACCTCGCTGTCCGGAGTCAGGTCCAGCCAAGCCAGGTCCGCGCGGATCGCGTCGGTATAGGCTACCGTCGATCGCTCCGCATCGGTGTCGTCCAGTCTCAGCAGAAACCGCCCGCCCATCTTTCGCGCGAACAGCCAGTTGACAAGCCCGGTCCGTACATTGCCGACATGCAGATGCCCTGTGGGACTGGGCGCGAAACGGGTAACGGTAGCGGACATCTTGTTTTGCCTTTTCGGAACTTGCTCTGCGGCGCGCGGTCTAGCGCCCCGCCATGAACGTCTCGACCTCGCTGGCTGGACGGCAGAGCTTCGCCCGTTCCCCGTCGATCACCACGGGCCGGTTGATGAGCTTGGGGTGCGCAACCATCGCGTCCAGAATGGCGTGCTGATCGTCCGATCCGCGCAGGCCCAGCTCTTCCGCCTGCGCTTCCTTCGCGCGCAGCAGATCGCCAGCCTGCATGTTCCCTTTTTTCAGGACATCCTCGATCTCCACGCGGGTCGGAGGGTCTTTCAGATAGTCACGCAGATCATAGGCGATGCCCTGATCGTTCAGCCAGGCGCGCACATTGCGCGCCGTGCCGCAGCCGGGATTGAACCACAATTTGACGGACATAATTTCCACCCTTCTTTTCGCCACGCGCATAGCGCAACCTAAGGCGATTGAGAAAGGCGTTTCCCATCCGCATGAAAAGCTCGCCCGCCGCCCTACGCAACCGCGAAGTCATCGCGAACGTGCTTTCGGATGTCCTGCCAGACGCCGGGCGTGTGCTCATGATCGCTGAGGGTAGCGGTGAACACGCCGTGCATTTGGCAGCGAAGTTTCCGGCCCTGGACTGGTATCCTACCGACCCCGATCCGGACGCGCTTGCCTCGATAGAGGGCTATAGATGCCAGGCCGGTCTGCCCAATCTGCATTCGGCCCGCCCCCTGAACGCAGCCAATGCCGACTGGCCGCTCCCGTCGGCGGACGCCATCACCTGCATCAACATGATCCACATTTCGCCGTGGGCCGCGACCGAGGGATTGATGCGCGGGGCCGCGCGCCTGCTCGGTGACGACGGCATTCTCTACCTTTATGGTCCTTACATAAGGGGAGGCGTCGAGACCGCACCCTCAAACCTCGATTTCGACGCAAGCCTCAGGTCCAGAAACCCGGCCTGGGGCCTTCGCCAGCTGGAGGATGTAACGGCCCTCGCCGCCGCGTCCGGCCTGAATATGACGGAGGTTCGGAACATGCCTGCGAACAACCTGTCCGTTGTTTTCCGGCGTCGATAGGAATTAACTTTGAACGGATGCGGAACTTCCCCGCCCGCCGTCTCTTGTCTAGCGGATGACGGGGAAAAACATGTTTAGTGAAATGTATGGCGCGGGCGACGAAGTTCGCGCGCCATACGCAGGCCTGGCCGAATGGCTCAAGGAGGTTTCCGTCGAGGAACTCGCCAAGCGGCACGGCGCGGCCGAGCTGGCCTTTCGGCGGCTGGGGATCACCTTCGCGGTTTATGGCAGCGAGGAAGGCGATGAAAAGATCATCCCCTTCGACGTGCTGCCACGGATCGTATCCGCGCGGGAGTTCGAGTCGCTCGAAGCGGGCATCGTTCAGCGGATCGAGGCCTTGCAGCTGTTCCTCGCCGACATTTACGGCCCGCGCGAAATCATCAAGGCGGGCATCATTCCGGAAGAGCTGGTGGTCGCCAATCCCCAGTTTCAGCCCGCGATGACCCAGATCAAACCGCCTGGCGGTGTTTATTCGCATATCAGCGGCATCGACATGGTGCGCACCGCCGACGATTTTTACGTATTGGAAGACAACCTTCGCACTCCGTCGGGCGTCGCCTACATGTTGGAAAACCGGGAGGCGATGCTGCGGCTGTTCCCGACCCTGTTCCAGGATCACAGCGTGCGACCGGTCGAAACCTACATCGACTATCTGCAGGACATGATGCGCGATGTCGCACCGAAGGGCGTCCGCGGCGATACCAATGGCGTCATCCTGACACCCGGATCCCTCAACAGTGCCTATTACGAGCACAGTTTCCTTGCCGACCGGCTCGGCATAGAGCTTGTCGAGGGCAGCGACCTCTTCGTCGAAAAACGCACCGTCTACATGCGCACAACCGAAGGCCCCGAAAGGGTCGACGTTATCTATCGCCGCATCGACGACGACTATCTCGACCCCCTCGCCTTCCGCCCGGATTCGATCCTCGGCATCGCCGGTCTGATGGACGCCTACGAGGCGGGCAATGTGACCATCGTCAACGCGCCCGGCACCGGCGTTGCGGACGATAAGGCAATCTACAGCTATGTCCCGGAAATCGTGGAGTTCTATTCCGGAAAGTCCGCGACACTGAAAAATGTCGAAACCTATCGATGCCGTGAGGACGACGCGCTTCGGTACACACTCGACAATCTGTCGGAACTTGTTGTGAAGCGTGTCGATGCGTCCGGCGGATATGGCATGCTGATCGGTCCGGCCGCGACCAAGGCGGAAATCGACGAATTCGCGCTTCGCATCAAGGACGATCCCGACGGTTACATCGCACAGCCGACCTTGTCGCTTTCCACCTGTCCGACGGTGACTGGCGAAACCATATCCGAGCGTCATGTCGATCTGCGCGCTTTCGTGGTGACCAGCCCGACCGGTACGAAGGTCGTGCCCGGCGGCTTGACCCGCGTCGCACTTAAGGAAGGCTCTCTCGTGGTGAATTCCAGCCAAGGTGGCGGCACGAAAGATAGCTGGGTTCTGTCCGATGCTTAGTCGCACCGCGTCCGCCCTGTTCTGGCTCGGCCGCCATGTCGAGCGTGCCGATTTCCTCGCGCGCCTGATGGAAGCGGCTTACCGCTTCGAATCTTTGCCACAGCCAGACAAGAATTCCGGCTGGTCGAGCGCCGTCAAATCGTCCGGCACGGCAAACCTGTTTTTCGCGAAAGACATTCCGCCCAATCGCGGTGCCGTTACCGACTTTCTGGCGCTCGATCCCGACAATCCCAGTTCGATCCGCAGTTGTGTGATGAATGCCCGTAACGACGCGCGCGTTGTCCGGACGGCACTGACGCGGGAAGCCTTCGAGACACTGAACCAGGGCTATATCGAGCTTTCCGGACGTATTCGCGAGGTCGACCGCCCCCTTGACATGGCCGCCCTCAGCGACCGTGTGAAGCAGGAAGTGCGCAATTTCGAGGGCGCCATCTGGCGTACTTTGGTGCGCGGTGAGAATTTCTGGTTCCTGCGGCTTGGCACGGTCATCGAGCGCGCCGACAATACCGCGCGCCTTCTCGATGTGAAATATCACACGCTCTTGCCCGAAGGCGAAGATGTTGGCGGCGCACTGGACCAGGCGCAGTGGACCGCCGTCCTGCGCTCGGTCAGTGCCGTCACGGCCTATCGACACATCTATCGCGACAATCTCAAGCCCTGGAATATCGCCGAGCTTCTAATCCTGCGCGATGACATGCCGCGAAGCCTCGCGCACTGCATGGAGGTCGCCAATGAGTATCTTCACGACCTGCGTGCGGCCCATGGCCGCGTCGGCCCTGCGGATCGTCTGGCGAAACGGCTGACGGAACGATTCAACAGCACTGACGTCGACTTGATCTACAAGGACGGTCTGCACGAATTCCTGCAGGGCTTCATTGCCGACAATAATAGCCTAAGCCGTGAAATTGCGGAGCAATTTTCTTTCTGATGCGTATCACCGTCAAACATGAGACCCGCTATAGCTACCAGATGCGTCCCAAGCGCGTCATGCAGCTGTTACGCCTCACACCGGACAGCTTCGATGGCCAGACGGTTGGCAGCTGGTCGATTGATTTGAACTGCGACGCGGCGCTGCGCCAGAAACGCGATCCGCATGGCAATATCGTCCATATGCTGACCGTCGACGATGTGCCGGAAGAACTGGTCATTACGGCGGGGGGTACGGTCGATTGCGAAGCGAATGGCGGCGTGATCGCCGGCGCACGCGATCCGCTTCCCCCTCTGACCTATTTGCAGACCACCGAGCTCACGAAGCCCAATGCCGAGATTTTCGAATTTGCGCGGGATGCGGTCGGCAGCACGTCGGAACCGCTTGCCCGCGCACATGCGCTCCTGGGCGCGATCTTTACGCGCATGAGTTTCGAGCCCGGCACGACCGATGTCGAAACCACCGCGATAGAGGCGTTCAAGTCAAAATCAGGGGTTTGCCAGGATCTTTCGCACCTCTTCTGCGCGGCCGCCCGTTCGCTCGACATTCCCGCCCGCTACGTATCCGGCCATCTGTTCCGGAAGGATGGCCAGAACGATCAGGAGGCCGCCCATGCCTGGTCGGAAGCCTGGATCGAGGGGCTGGGCTGGGTCAGCTTCGACCCTGCGCACGGCATTTCCACCGATGAACATTATGTCCGCATCGCCGTCGGCATGGACTACCGCCAGGCCGCGCCCATGGTCGGCACGCGCACGGGCGGCGGTTTCGAAATCCTGCAGGTCACCGCGAAGACGGCGGCGAAGCCACTTCGCCAGTCGCAAAACCAGTCGATGGGCGATATGAGCCAGTCGCAGCAATAGCTATTCAGGGTTTTAGATGACATATTGTGTGGGAATGCGGGTCGAGGCCGGCCTCGTGATGATGGCCGACAGCCGCACCAATGCGGGCGTCGACAATATCTCCGTCTATCGGAAACTTCACATCTACGACCGGCCCGACCGGTTTGTCGCGATCTGTACGGCGGGCAGCCTGAGCGTCACGCAGGCCGCGCTCCTCCGTCTCGATGAAGGACTGGAGATCGAGGGTCAGGAAGATCTGGAAACGATCGATACCCAGACCAGCATCTTCCGGATCACACAGCTGATCGGTCAGGCGCTCCACCGCAGCCGCAACGAAGTCCGCGCCGCTTTGAAAAAGGACGGCATCCGGTCCGGGGCATCCATGCTGGTTGGTGGCCGGGTGGGACGCGAACGTCTAAAGCTGTTCCGCGTTTACGATGCGGGCAACGCCATCGAATGCCGACCGGAAAACCCCTTCCTGCAGATCGGCGAAATAAAATATGGCAAGCCGATCCTCGACCGCGCTCTGCACTACGAAACCCGCATGAACGAGGCTGCCAAAATCGGTCTCATCAGTTTTGATTCGACCATGCGCTCCAATCTGGCCGTGGGTCTGCCCATCGACATGGTCATGCTCCGCGACCGTGAGGATTCTGAGCCTGTCGAACATACGATCGAAGAGGGCGACCGCTACTTTACGAAATTGTCGAAAACCTGGTCTGACAAGCTGCGCACCGCGACCGCGTCGATCGAACGTCCGGACTTCGTGCCACCCCGCGCTGACGACGATAGGGAAGACAAACCGAAGCCGAAGCGCGTCCGCCGCGCGGTTGGGTCTCCACAGGCGGAGGAGGCGTCCGGCGAGGAAGTCGCTGTCGATGGCCAGCAACAGGGCTGAACCGTGCCACGCGCCCGTCCTCAGGACAGAGCGGCTGACCTTGCGCGCTTTGCGCAGCGATGATCGCGCCGCCTTCGACGCCATGCACGACGGCGAGAATTTCTTTCGCTTCCTCGGTCCGCGCCGCAGCGCTGCGGAGGGCTGGATCCGCGCGCTGGCTTGGGCCGGGTTATGGACCGTTTACGGCATGGGCGCTTGGGTCGTTGAGGATACCGAAGGCTTCGTCGGCCAGATCGTCCTCGGCCCGTTACCGCGCGATCTCGATACGCCGCTGGCGGGGCCGGAAGCGGGATGGGTGTTCGCCGAACCGGCCTGGGGACGAGGCTATGCGAGCGAAGCCGTCGGCGCGATGCTTGCCTGGTCCGATAACCGGGACATTCCCTTGACGACCTGCATAATCGAACCGGAAAACCGGGCGAGCGTTCGCGTTGCCGAAAAGAACGGGTTCCGCCTGACCGGCACCACAGACCTCAATGGCATGGTGAATGTCTACGCCCGGAAGCCAGCATGTTGAGGCGCTACCTTCTTTCTCTCTGCATTTTCTCTTTCCTGACCTGAGCGCAGCCCCCGTGTTTCCCTTCATCCGTGCCAATGCCCGCTGGCTGGGTGCCGGATTTCTGCTCACCCTGTTTTCCTCGTTCGGACAGACATTCTTCATCGGCCTGTCGGGCGGGGAACTGCGCGCCGCGTTCGACCTGACGGACGGCGAGTTCGGACTGCTTTACATGGCGGCCACACTGGGCAGCGCCGCCACCCTGCCCTTCCTCGGGCGGGTCCTCGATGTCATGCCGGGGTGGAAGGTCGCACGATTCGTCATCCCCACCTTGGCCACCGCCTGCCTGCTTCTTGCCTGGGCGCCACATGTCGCCGTTCTGATACTGGCGCTTTATCTGCTGCGCCTGTTCGGGCAGGGGATGATGAGCCATATCGCGTTGACAGAAATCGGACGCTGGTTTGCGGCCGCGCGCGGACGCGCGACATCGCTGGTTGTGCCGGGGTTTCAGGCGGGGGAGATGATCTTTCCCGTGACGACCGCGATCGTCGCCGCAAGCTTTGGCTGGCGCTATATCTGGATCGGCGCGGCTCTTCTGCTGATGCTGGTCGCCTTTCCGGTGATCACCCGCCTCCTACGGGTAGAACGGATGCCGCAGGGCGACGCCGACACCCCGGTAAGTGCGGCCCGCGACTGGACCCGCGCGGAAGTTTTGCGCGATCCGCAATTCTATGCGCTTCTCGTTGGCGTCCTCGCGCCGCCCTTCATCGGCACGACAGTCTTCTTCCATCAGGATTATCTCGTCGCCCTGCGCGGCTATGATCCGCTCGCCTTCGCCGCGGCCTTCCCCCTGATGGCCGCCACGACGGTCAGCTTCGCACTGGTCTGCGGACAGCTGGTCGACCGTTACGGGGCGATCCGGCTGCTCCCCTTCTTCCTGTTACCGCTCGCTATCGCCAGCGCTGCCGTCGGCCTGCTCACGCCGATCTGGGGCGTCTATCTGTTCATGGTCCTGATGGGCGTCAGCTATGGGTTCACGTCCACCTTGCTCGGCGCACTCTGGCCGGAAGTTTATGGCACGAAACATCTGGGCAGCATCCGGGCCGCGATCATGGCTGCGATGGTCTTCTCCACCGCCCTTGGCCCTGGCCTCACCGGCGGCCTGATCGACGCTGGAATTCCGTTGCCGACACAGATGCTCGTGATGAGCGGCTGGTGCGTATTGGCCATCGTGACGCTGGGATTTACCTCGCGCAGTCTGCTCGTGCGCGCCGAAACGCCCTGACCGGCGAAACTATTCGGTCTATCGCAGTATTTCCTTTCCTTTCCGAAACTTACTGTCGGCAGACTTTACATTGCCGCAGCGAAACGGGAATCCTTATCCCATATTTTCAATGTATAAGCCGCATGGCACGAAATATGCTTGGTGTGGTGCGGGGGTATCGCGCTGTTCCGCGCCTGTTGCTTGAGGAGGAATACCTTGTTTTCACATAATCTATTGATCGCCGCCGCGCTCGCCATGGGCGGAAGCGCAGCTCTTACGGTGCCGGCAACCGCCGCGCCAATGCCGCTTGCCGATGCCAAGACCAGCCCCATCACCGTCGCCGGTTCCGGTCTTCAGGCGATTGCGGGCTCGCATATCGCAAGGGCGCCGCTGCAGGCGGACGTCGATGGTGGTGAAACGCGTGTCGCGGTCACCGCCGACCTCGCAGGATTGGGATTGACGGCGGGATTGCTTGGAGATGCGACCCTTGTCGATACCGACGTCCTGACCGTCAGCTTTCCGATTACCGGCGGCGAACTCGATGCCGACCTCGCGGGACAGATCCTGCACGAGGGTTCGGGTGTCAGCCTGACAGGTGGCGATGTGATCCTCAATCTTGAGAATTTCATCATCGACACCACTGCGTCGTCCATTTTCGGTGATGTGTCTTTCGGCGACACCAGTCTTGAGGATGTCGCCCTGTTCAGCTTCGACCTGAGCATGCTGGGTGACGATGACGCCATCGACGATCTTGACGATCCCGATATCGAACTGTTCTTCACGGCTGCGTCCGCGGGCGTGTTGACAGATCTGTTCGCTGCGCCCGACCTGACCGGTGCGACCTTCGGCTTCGCCGCCACAGCCCCTGAAATCGCGGCTGCGGTCCCCGCCCCTGGCGCATTCGGCCTTCTGGGCCTCGGCATCCTCGCCATTGGTGTCGCCCGCCGCCGCCGATAAGCCTGGAGATTAGAGAAAGGCGCGCTCTCAATATCATGAGAGCCCGCCTTTTTCATTCTAGAAACCGCGACATCAGAACATCATCTGACGTTCGCATCCAGAAAAGCCCCGATTTTCGTCAGCATGTCCGTACGGGCGGACGAGCTGACCAAACTATGCTCCAGACCGTCATAGACCACGAGTTCATGGCGCTTGCCTGCGTCCTTCAGCGCATCGGCCATTGCACGCGGCTGTTCGATATCAACGTTCAGGTCGTCCGTTCCCTGAAACATCAGGATGGGTGCCTCCATCTTTTCCGCATGGCGTGTGGGTGAGCCCCCGCGCATGATATCGCCGGAACCCAGCATGGCACGCAGGATCTTTGCCTCGCCATCGCGATTGGCTTTACGCTGCAACAGCTGCAGATCAGTAACCGGAGCGATGGCCACGATTGCATCGTAGAGCTTCGGATCCAGCACACTGGTCTGAAGCGCGGCATAACCACCATAGCTCCATCCGACGATCGCGGTTTTCTGCGGGTCGCCGATCCCTTCGGCATGGGCCCAGCGCGCTGCATCGTTGATATCGCTCATCGCCTTTTGCCAGCCCTGAAAGCCGTTTTTGGCGTACCAGTCCGCACCATAGCCGGCGGACCCACGATAATTCGGCTGTATCACGGCATAACCCTTTCCCGCCAGATACTGCACCAGCCAGTCGAAACCCCAGGTGTCGCGCGATGACGGACCGCCATGCGGCATGATGATCAGCGGCAGATTCTTCGCGTCTCTGCCCGCCGGAACGGTCAGATAGCCCGGAATCTTTATGCCATCCTTGGCGGCGTAGCTGATCGGGCGTGATGTCGCCATTTCGCGGTCCGCAATCTCGGGACGGGCGTCGGACAGCTTGATCAGCTCTTTTGTCCCGCTGTCATATAGATAATATGTTCCGGCGTTGACATCGGAATAGGAAAATACAAGCTTGCGCTTGCCATTCCAGCTTTCGTCCAGAATTGCGACGGCCTGATCTCCGGGGATGACCTTTGACAGGGCCAGTGACAGCTTCTCGATCTCGGGATCGAAATATTCGACATGATTATATTCCGTGGAATAACTGACGCCGACAGGCCGGTTGTATTTGCCGATCCTGACGAGGCTGCCGACATCGACATCAGGATGGGCGAAGACGACCTCTTCTCCGCCGGACTGATCCGCCCGTCGGCGATAGAGGACGTCGCGACCGTTCGTCCTGCGCGTCAGATACAGCCACGTCGCATTCGCGTCGTAACCGTCCAGATAGAATTCGCTGGACCCCGCCATGTCTCCCGTGCCCAGGCGCTGCCAGTCATTCTTGCCAGGCGCACGGAAGAAATAGTTGAGCGTGCGTTCGATACCGGTGATGTTAATGTCATATGTGGCCTTCGCCAGCAATTCCCCCTCCGCGTCAGTCACAAACATCGCAGCCTCTCGCTCCGGGTTACTGACACGCCTGAAATTACCACTGTCGATATTTACACGTGCCAAGATCAGGCCGCCTTCGCGATTGCCGACTCTCGTACCGACCATGATCTCCTCGCCCTGATATGCAGACATCAGAATATGGTCCGGGTCGTCTGGCAAAAGGCTTACAAACCGGCCACCGTCACGCCCTGACGAAAGTTCCCGCGAGGTCGGCGTACGGCTGAGCGAGATTATATCACCGCCACCGGAATTGAGAGCGATAACGCGGTTATACGACACACGCCGACCGACGATTTTGGTTATCGCATTGAGGTTGCAGATCACGCGATCGTTCCGCGCCCAGAGGCAGCGACCGATATTGAAGTCAGTTCCCGCGGATCTTAGTACGACATTCGCGTTGCCGGTGTCGATATCCGCAACCACAAGGGCATCGCGGTCATTTGTCGGCGCGATGTAGAGTATCTTCGTTCCGTCAGGTGACAGCTGCACCCTCGTCACCGCGCTCAACTTGCCATACGCCTCCGCCAGTTCGTCGGCAGACGACGGCGTTGAAACCAGCACCGCGAGGCAGCTTGCAACGATACTCAGCGCACGAATCATAAACTTTGATACCCCCCGTATATGACTTGCCCGGCTCTGAATTAGCGCCAGCTGATGCCCCTGCCAAGATCAAGATGCGCCCTTGTATGCGACGGTCCAGATAATCTTCTGAGGGGCGGCAGCATGGCGGTGCGGTGCGTTTCTCCTCTTGGGGAAACGCGCCCTTCCGCCTACATGGGCGTCATGTCCGCTCCCAAACTGAAAAAACCGCCCCGCCCGTCGCGTCCCGCCGCGCGCCTTGCCGCGGTCCAGGCGCTTTACCAGCGGGAGATGTCGGGTGCGCGCGTACCGGACCTTCTCCGCGAATTTCATGAGCACCGTCTGGGTCGAGAGATTGAAGGGAACGAACTCGCCGACGCCGATGTCGACCTCTTCGATCGCATTGTATCCGGCGTCGCGCTGAACGAAACGAATTACGACGAAACCATATCCGCCGCGCTTTCCGAGGGCTGGACGCTGGCCCGGCTCGACAAGCCCATGCGACAGATACTGCGTTGCGGCGTCCACGAACTCACCGCCGAGCCGAAAACGCCCGTCGGCGCGATCATTTCCGAATATGTCGATGTCGCCAAGGCGTTCTACGAATCGCCGGAGCCCGGTTTCGCCAATGGCGTGCTCGACACGATTGCGAAGCGGGTGCGTACGCCCGCCTGATCATTTTGGATGAAGCCGGCATCATCGAACGCCTTCGCGGGCTCGCGGATCATCCGGCGGCACGCAAACTTCACGACGACGCCTCCATCTGGCTGCCGCCGCTAGGTCGTGAACTGGTCCTGACGCATGACAGCATCGCCGTCGGCGTGCATTACCTCCCCGATGACGACCCCAGCGACATCGCCTGGAAACTGGTTGCGACAAACCTTTCCGACCTCGCCGCCAAGGGTGCGGTCCCTGCCGGGGTGCTGCTTTCCCTCGCCTTCGACGCCGTAGATGATGGGTGGGTCGACGGCTTCGTTGGTGGACTTGCCCGCGTCTTGTCGGATCACGACACGACCCTGTTCGGCGGTGACACGCTACGCGCCGCTTCGATCGTCCTCGGCTGCACCGCCATCGGTCACGTCCCGCGCGGCGAAAGCCTTGCCAGATCGGGCGCCCGGAAAGGCGACGCGCTTTATGTTACCGGCACCATCGGCGATGCGGGGCTCGGCCTCGCGGCTCAGCGGGGCGACACCCCACCGAACAAATTCTTGCAGCGCCGCTACCGCCTGCCCATGCCTCGCCTCGCCGTCGGGCAGGGATTGTTCACTGCGGGCGCATCGGCAGCGATGGACGTCAGCGACGGCCTGCTGATCGACGCCAAGCGACTGGCGGCGGCGAGCGGCTTGGCCGCATCTATCGACCTCGCCACCGTACCGCTGTCGGATGAAGCCGCCGCGCGCCTTCCCGATACCGACGAAGGCCGCCTCACCGCCGCCACGTCGGGCGACGATTACGAGCTGCTCTTCTCCGCCACACCACAAACGCACGCCGCGCTGGTTACGCTTTGTGAAGCCTCCCGCCTTAGACTGACGCGCATCGGCACGCTGTCCGGGGGCGAGGGACTGACCGTTCTCGGCCAGGACGGAGCGCCCGTGACGCCCGACAGACTGGGCTACGAACATTAGGGGCGAAACGACAATGGCGGCAGGCAGGTGGAGCGCGGGACTGGCGGGACTTGTCCTCGGCACGATCGCGGGCGCGGGCGCGCTGCAGGCGTGGCAGGGCAGCGAGATCCGCGCCGAGGAAGACGCCGCCAGTGCCTATGTCGAAATCCGCCGCATGCCGCTGCCGCTCGTGACGGCGGAAGGCGATCTGATCCGCTACGCCGCCGTGGATTTCGCACTTGAGGTGCCGGAGGCCCGCCGCGGACAGGTACGGCGC
>JBARZR010000150.1:0-2076 GCA_049650205.1 Pacificimonas sp.
CTTAATACGCCTACATGCAAAAGGGGTAACAGGAAAGGTACTGCGAATCATACGGGCAGCATACAACCAAACAGCAAGCAGGGTACAGATGGACGACGCCACGTCGGACTGGTTCCCTCTGCACCAAGGAGTGGCGCAAGGATGCCCTCTGTCGCCAGTGCTCTTTATCATATTTTTAGATTGCCTACTAGACTCGCTGAACACACAATGCGCCGAACATGGCGTGCCATTCGAAACAACTGCCAGACGCCTAGTGGCACAGGCATTTGCAGACGATGTCACAGCGCTGACAAAGAATGGAAGAGCAGGCCTGCAAGCCATACTAGATGCACTGAGACAACACAGCAGAGACTGGGATTGGGATGCCAACGTGGCAAAGACTCACATAGTACACTTCAACTTTGGGCAACAGGACACAGAGAGTGTCTATTGGGGAGATGGAGAAGACAGGGTGGAAGTGCCCACAGCAGATAGCGAGAAAACTCTAGGCATCAAAGTCACAAGCACAGGGTCCAATCTACTTCAATTGAAAGCGGCCAAATCAAGCGGCTGGAAGGCATACAGAAACATCCTTGGCACTCTTCAGCGCACGAGCATTGCCATGCACGCAAAAATCATGGCTATCAAGACGGAGCTCGTGCCTGCGGTGAGGTATGGCCTTGAGGTGCTCACACCCAGTTGCGCCGCAGAAAAGCAAGCTCTACAGGAGGTAGATCACATCTTGCAAGTTGCCATGAAAAAAGCCCTCAACGCCAACACGCTAAGTGCACGCCGAGCACTCAAGAGCAGCATCCTTCAATACGACATGAGCGTGCCAAACGTACACACTGAAATGGACAGCGCACACATCAGGTTTGCAGACAAGCAGCTGGCACGCACCACAGAGGGAGATGGTGCTAGCATCACAGAGTGCATTCGAAACCAAGTACTGCCCAACGCGCCTTGGAGCAAACGCGTTGCCAAGGCGAAGCGCAGGGTGGAAGACCACATTGACCTCTCAACAAAGAAAACCAATGAAGAGATCAACAAAGCGCTAAGAAACGCACATGAAGCTGAAACTTACCAAACGCTAGGGCAAACCCGCAAGAGACGGGACTGTAGGCTCAGAGCGCCGACAACAACTAACTCAGACACACATGTCATAGATCCCTGTAAGTCCATCCTGTCGCGAGGTGATGCACCAGCCAGCCACAAACAGGCATACTACATGCGCTTCCCATCAAAAGTTGCGCTACCCCTAGCCGCAGCACGCAGCGCACATTTGATAGACGAAGCCTGCTTTGAGTCCTTTGACAGAGACGCAGATATTTGCAAACTGTGCGAACATGCCACACACTCACAGTCCAAAGACTGCAGCGCACGGGAAAAGCCCTGGCTGGAGCTATGGCACATGCTGGTAGAATGTAGAGCCACTGAACAGGCGGGCAGGAGGCAGTGCCTTCATGTACTCACAGACATAATGAGTAGAGTGCGAAAGAGCAACAACACTGCAGACTCAGCGCACGCCACGACAATCATGCAAATATTGACAGATGTGCGAATACAAATGATTACGCGGCGCGCCACAAACAAGCAGCAGATGGAAAGATTTCTGAGCTTTGTCACATGCCCTGACAGCTATGAAAACCCACCAACAAGCCTCAAAGAACAACTGACAAGAATAGTGGCAGCTTATCTAAGGGCAGACCTAAACGAACTGGAACGCACTCGCAAAGACATGGATGAAGTGCATGGAGTGAATGGCGGCCATGATGTGACAGACGCCACAGGCGCGATCAGTACCCGCAATAGAAAGCGCACACGTGAGGGGCAGACAAATGCAGAGTCTGCGGCGGACATGCGCGCAAGCAAGCGGGTCAGGGGCGACCCCAAGAACCCCCCTTTGTACCGCTCACCCAGTGAGCGCGTGGCCGATGTCCCACCCATGGGATAGGGCAAGATTCACAAACAAACAAGGCAGTAGAACTGATACACACCTAGTCCTGTGCAGCACCGACTGTACCGCGCCTTGGTACACCTACGCGTCGGCAACCCATGTGGCCTTCTGCCTGCGTGTGTCTGTCTGCTGCCATGTAC
>JBARZR010000151.1:0-5489 GCA_049650205.1 Pacificimonas sp.
GATGGACATCGGCCGGCCAAAGGAAGGGGAGACGCTCGTGGTCTCCGCCGCCGCTGGAGGTGTCGGGCAGATCGTCGGGCAGATCGGCAAGATCATGGGCTGCCGCGTCGTCGGCATCGCGGGCGGCAGGGACAAATGCGACTGGATCGTGAACGAACTCGGCTTCGACGCCGCCATCGACTACAAGAACGAGGATGTCGGCGCAGCGCTCGACAGGCATTGCCCGGACGGCATCGACATCGATTTCGAAAATGTCGGCGGTCCCATCATGCAGGCGATCCTCGACCGCATGAACATCTTCGGGCGCATTCCCCTCTGCGGCCTGATCAGCCAGTATAACGAGACCGGCGACACGCAGGGCGGCGCGCCCGGCTACTGGGAAACCATGCTGATGCGCCGCCTGACCGTACGCGGCTTCATCGTCACCGACTTCGCCGACCGGTTCGCGGAATCCTCCGCCGCGCTCGGCGGCTGGATGGCCGAGGGAAAACTGAAAACCCGTCAGGACGTCCGCAGGGATCTGGCCAAAGCCGACGAGCATGTGAAGCTGCTCTATTCCGGCGGCAATTTCGGCAAACTGCTTGTGGAGGTTTCGCCCGAATAATGGCGAAGAAAAACGTCCCGCCGCCGTCCACGGAACCGTCGCGCGCCGCGCCGCAAATGCCCGGCATCTTCTCGATGCGGGTCGAACGCGACCGCACACTGAGGCTGCGCAAACCGGACCGGCTGTCGCCCTGGGGCAATTTGCTGCTGCGCGGTGGGCTTGTCCTGACACTGATGGGAATCGCGCTTGCGGGGCACTGGTTTGGTCGCGACGCCCTTGTCGACGGCGTCGATGGCCAGATCAGCTTCATCGATGTCGTTTACTTTACGATGGTGACGATCACGACGGTCGGCTATGGCGACATTGCCCCGGTCACCGAAAACGCGCGTCTGTTCGACGCGCTGGTGGTTACGCCGATCCGCCTGTTCATCTGGCTGCTGTTCATCGGCACTGCCTATAATTTCGTCGTCCGTCGCAGCTGGGAGCAATGGCGCATGAGAAGCGTGCAAAAGGAATTGAAGGATCATTTCATCATCGCGGGCTACGGCACGACCGGCACCGCCGCCGTGCATGAGCTGATGGAAAACGGGGTAAAGCCGAAGACCATCCTCGTCATCGACCCGGCCGAGGCGGCGCTGGAACGGGCACTCGGCATTGGCTGCACCACGCTGCAGGGCGACGCCACGCGGAACGCCACGCTGCAAATGGCGAACATCGGCACGGCGAAGAGTTTCGTCGCCTGCGGTGGGCGCGACGACACCACCGCGCTCCTCGTCATGTCGGCGCGGCAGCTGAACGAAGACATCAAGATCAGCGCCATCATCAAGTCGGAGGAGAACGAATTCCTCGTCAAGAAGGCGGGCGCGGAATCCGTCATCAACCCGGTCGCGCTCGGCGGCCATCTCCTCGCCCGCGCCGCGACGGGGAGCCATGTCGTCGACTATGTCACCGACCTGATCGTCGCGTCGGGCCGGGTTCAGCTGGTCGAACGTCCCATCGCCATCGGCGAGGCTGGTCAGCCGCTCTCAAGCTGCCAGGGCGGCCTGGCCGTCCGCATCGTGCGGGGCGGCAAATATTACGGTTTCTGGGAGGAGGAGGCCAAGAGCCTGGAAGAGCATGACATCGTCGTCGAGATCGTGCCGACGGGCAATGGCGATCCCGAGCGGGACCGGGCGGCGACACCGATATGAGCAGTGTATGCAAGGCCCATGAGCGAAAGACATGAGTGAAAGCACCGGCGATTACCTGATCGGTCGGGGCCGCTGGCTTCTACGTCAGTTTGGCAGGCGCATGTGGGTGCGTGCGTCGCTGTTCAGCCTCGCCGCCGTCGCCACCGCGCTCGTAGCGTCCGTTATCGGCCCCTATATTCCCGCCACCTGGGAGCTTAAGCTGGCCGCAGGATCGGTCGGCGGCATTCTCAATATCCTCGCGTCGTCGATGCTGGCGGTGACGACGTTCAGCCTTTCCATCATGGTCTCCGCCTATGGCAGCGCGACCAGCAACGTCACGCCGCGCGCGACGAACCTCCTGATCACCGACAGCGTCGCCACCAACACGCTCTCCACCTTCATTGGCACCTTTCTGTTTTCCATCGTCGGCATCGTCGGTCTCGCCGCCAACATCTATGGCGATCCGGGCCGCATCATCCTCTTCTTCGCGACCTTGGCCGTCATCTTCATCGTGACGGCATCCCTGCTCCGCTGGATACAGGAGCTGAACTATTTCGGCCGGGTCGGCGACACCATCGAACGCGTCGAGAAAAAGGCGGTCGCCGCCGCGCGCAACTGGGGCAAGCGTCCGCGTCTCGGCGCGCAGCCACCGACGCCGCTGTCGCCGGACGCCGCGCCCGTCTATCCAGGCAAGACCGGTTATCTGAAACATGTCGATGTCGGCAAATTGCAAAGCATCTGCGAAGACGAGGATGCGGTCCTGCACCTGCAGGCGCTCCCCGGCGAATTCGTCCATGGCAACAAACCCATCGCCTACACCGTCCCTGAACTGGACGGCGACAAGAGGGACAAGGTCAACGCCGCCTTCTATATCGGCAAGGACCGCGACTACGACCAGGATCCGCGTTACGGCCTCGTCGTCCTGTCGGAAATCGCCAGCCGCGCTCTCAGCGCCGCCGTCAACGATCCCGGCACGGCCATCGCCATATTGGGCTCGGGCGTTCGCGTGTTCGAGGCCTATGCGGACGGCGTCAACGAGGAACAGAACGAGTTGTTCGACCGCCTCTACGCGCCCGACATCAAGGTGTCCGAGATGCTGGAGGATTTCTTCAACGCCATCGCCCGCGACGGCAGGGGCACGGTCGAGGTTCTGCTGCGCATCCAGAGGAACCTCGAAATCATCGCGCTCAGCCACAAGGGCCTGCATGGAGAACCCGCCCGCGCGCTTGCCGACGAGGTCATGTCCCACACCGCCAGCCCGCCGCTGACGGAACGGGAAATGCAGCGGCTGAAAGAGGCCGCCGCCTGGGAACTGCCGCCCGGCTGATTGAAAAAGGCCCGGCAGGATCGCTCCCGCCGGGCCCTCCATATCCCAAACCGGCTACGGGCGAAAACCCCCGTCGCCGCTGGCGGCCTATTCGCGGCTGCCAAACAGGCGCAGCAGGAACAGGAACATGTTGATGAAGTCGAGGTAGAGCGACAGCGCGCCCATGATGACGGTCTTGCCCATCATGTTCGTACCCGCGACCTGAAAATACATGTTCTTGATCTTCTGCGTGTCATAGGCGGTCAGGCCGGCGAAGATCAGCACACCCAGGATCGAGATGACGAAATCGAACATCGACGACTGCAGGAAAATGTTGACGACGCTGGCGATGATCAGGCCGATGACGCCCATGATCAGGAACGTGCCGAGACCCGACAGATCCTTTTTCGTGGTATAGCCATAGAGGCTTAGCCCGCCAAAGGCCGCCGCGGTGATGAAGAACACCTTCGCGATCGAGGTTCCCGTATAGGCGAGGAAGATATAGCTGATCGAGACGCCCATGACGGCGGCGAATGCCCAGAATACGGCCTGCGCGGTCGCGGTCGACATCTTGTTGATGCCGAAGCTGAGCGCCAGGACGAAGCCGAGCGGTGCCAGCATGACGACCCACTGCATGATGCCGCCAGAGGTAAACAGGCTAGCCGCCATGCCGCTGGACGCGAACAGCCAGGACACCACGCCGGTCAGCGCGACGCCGCCAGCCATATAGTTGTAGACGTTCAGCATATAGCTGCGAAGACCGGCGTCATAGCTGGCCCCGCCCGCGCGCGGCACGGACGTACCGGCACGCTGCTGGCTGACGGTGAAACGAGGATCCGTACGATTATCCATCGCTGTAAACTCTCCTTATGGTGCGAGGGACTACTGCGCCCCCGCGATACCCCATAATGTGGGGCCATTACCGCAAAGTTTCAAGCAAAACCGGAAAGCTGGTTAAAGCGCGCGCAACGCCCGCGCCGGACGCACCCTCAGCGACTGCCACGCACCAACCAGCGAGAACGTCACCACGACCGCCGCGCCCGCACCGGTAATGGCCAGCACAGGCGTCCAGTCCGGCAGCCAGTCCAGCGTGAAGACCTGCGTCACCACATACCAGCCGCCCGCGACGCCCAGCGCCAGCGCCAGTCCCGACACGAGCACCGCCAGGATGACGAACTCGATCAGGAACGCCGTCAGCACCTGGCCGCGAGTCGCGCCCAGCACCTTCAGCATGACCGCATCATAGGTCCGCGCCCGCCGCGCCGCCGCGATCGCACCGACCAGAACGGCGATACCGGCGAGGATCGCCACCGACGCCGAGGCACGGATCGCCGTCGTCAGCTGGCCAAGCAGCGCCTGCGCGCTGTCGACCACATCGCGCACCCGGATCATGCTGGCCGATGGGAACGCCGCCGTCATCGCCCGCGAAAGCGCCTTGTCCGCGCTATCCGGCGCCTGCACCGTCGCCATGAAGCTGTGCGGCGCGTCCTCGATCGGGCCGGGCGAGAATACCAGCGCGAAGTTGAAGCCCATGGATTCCCAGTCGATCTCGCGCGTATTAGCGATCTCCGCCTCCAGCGGCAGGCCGAGGATGGTTACGGTGATCCGGTCGCCCACGGTCAGCCCCAGGTCGCCCGCGATTTCCGCGTCCATCGATACCAGCTGCGGCCCGTCATAATCCGCGGGCCACCAGTCTCCATCGACCACGCGGTTTCCTTCCGGCACCTGTGGACTATAGGTCAGCCCACGATCGCCGCGCAGTACCCAGCCGCCCTCCGGAATCTCTTCCATATCGGCGACCTGCACATCGTTCAGCGCCGTGACCGGCCCGCGCAGTGACGGCACGGTCCGCACCGACGCACCAGGCGACACGCCCTCGACCAGCGCGCGGAACGCGGGCGCTTCCTCGGAAGGAATATCGAGAATGAAGTGGCTTGGCGCTTCATCCGGAATGGTCTCGCCGATCTGCCGCCCCAGATTGGTCTCGATGACGGCCAGCGTCGCGAACAGTGTCAGACCCAGCCCCAGCGCGACGGTCAGCTGCCGCGTCATGCCGCCGGGCCGGGTCAGATTGGCGAGCGCGAGCCTGAGGAGCGGCTGGCGCGGACGCGGCACGCGGCCTGCGACGAAAGTGATAAGGCTGGCCAGCGCCGCCAGGATCGCCAGGACCGCGACCGCCGCCACCAGGAACCCGGCGGCGAACAGCGGCTCGCGCGCTTGCGCCACCGCCAGCCCGCCGATGACCAGCCCCGATATGATTATAATGGCAATCACACGCGCGGGCGGTCTTACCAGACCCTCGGCACCCGCCCGGAACAGCCGCGCGGCGGGCACGTCCTTCGCCTGCGTTAGCGGCCATAATGCGAAGACGATGGCTGCGAGCAGGCCGTATAAAATGGCGCTAATCAGCGGCAGCGCATAAATGCCCGCTTGCGGCGGCACGGGTAGCGTCTCGCCAGCGACCGCGCCC
>JBARZR010000152.1:0-15497 GCA_049650205.1 Pacificimonas sp.
TTCATGGTCATCATTCGCACATAATCGCAGATGAAGGCGGTCAGCGCGGCATCGGCGCGGATGCGCGGGAAGGCGGCGAACAGTCGGCTGTCCTGCGGCGCTTCGACATGCTGTTCCACTGCGACCACACCGCGTGTGCGCAGGGTCTTTGTCAGCAGGAACAGCAGGCAGAGAAGATCGCGATAGTCCTCGCGGCTCCAGCGTTCGCCGCGCACGGCGCGCGCGACACCGTCGACGGCGCGTTTCAGGACATTGCCGCTGTTGGCGATGATGAACGCGCCCGCCGCTGCACCGCAAATGACCAGCAGTTCCTGCGGCAGCGCACCCGCGATGATCGCGAATTTGCCGCCTGCAATGACGAAGCCGCCAAAGACGCAGATCAGAACGATCGCCAGACCGAACAGGATGATCATAGGAATGCGGCCCCGTGTTGCATCGGACCGCTATGGAGGCGGTTTGGTTAAGGCCGGTTTAAGCCTGTGCGCTAACCGGCATATTTCACGCTACAGCCATAAGCGCGCGTCGCGGCGGGCGAGGGCGCTTCGCCCGCGGCAACGGCATCGAGCGCCGCTGCCACATAGTTGGTAGCCCCTTTCACGTCCTCCGGCTTCGACGTCGGCTTGTCGTCGATCGCGCCCATGTAGCGAAGGACGCCCTTGCCATCGACGACATACATGTGCGGCGTCGCGCTCGCGCCATAGGCCTTGCCGACCTTGCCATCCAGATCCAGCAGATAGGCCGTCTGCGTCGTTTCATATTCCGCCATTTCGGCGTTCGCGCCCTTGGCATCGACGTGACCCTGCTTGCCCGCCGCGCCGCTGTTGACGGTCAGCCAGACCACGCCATCCTTCGCCGCGTCCGCCTGCAGCGACTGCATGTTGCCGCTCTTGTAATGCTTGGCGACATAGGGACAGCCCTTGTTGGTCCATTCGAGAACGACCGTTTTACCGCGATAGTCGGACAGCTTCACAGTCTCTCCCGACGCCGAAATGGCCGTGAATTCCGGCGCGGCCTTGCCGACCTGCGGAGCCGCGAGAGCAGGGGCCGCAATCAGGGCGGCGGCGATCAGAATGTTACGCATGGTCAGTCTCCTATGACTTGATATTCTTCACCAAAGAAAATGCGGGAACGTGAAAAGTCGATAAACTTCGCCTCGTCCGCCGCCAGAATTGCGCCGTGGCGCTGGCCGTCCTCACTCGACATGGCCGCAACAAGGCTATCCCTATCGTCCCACCACAATTCCGCGACGCCGTCATAATCGGCGGCCGTCATGCCGGGGCGGGCCTTGCCAAGCCCGTCCGACAGCGGTGTCTCCACAGTGTGCACCTGCACATAGCGACGAATTGCGAGCGCGTCCTTCGCGGCGGCCACCAGCGGCGCGTGGGTCTCGCGCCAGTAGGTCTGAAAGTCCGCGCGCGACATTTCCCGTTTCCGAGTCAGGCAATATTCCAATTTCAGCATCAGACGGTTTCCTCGCCATAGGCCAATGCCGTCAGCATATCCGAACTTAGCAGTTGCGGCAAAATCCGCGCTTCCGCGCCCGGTGCGTAATAAAGATATAGCGGTACACCCGCGCGGCCATGCGCCGCCAGAAAGTCCGTGATGACCGGATCGGCGCGCGTCCAGTCGCCGACCAGGGTCGTGATTCCGGCATCCGTAAACGCCTGCGCGACTTCGCTATCCGACAGCGCGCCCTTTTCGTTCACCTTGCAGGTGATGCACCAGTCAGCGGTGAAATAGAGAAACGTTGGTGTGCTGTCCGCGCGGAGCGACGCCAAGGCTTCGGGAGAAAAATCGCGCGTTTCCGGCAGATCGCTGGCGATCTGGGCGTGCGCCGTTTCCGTTTGTTGCGGCACGAAAAACAGGATGGCGAGCGAGGCAAGGGCGAGACCGAGCGGGGCAATCCGCCGCCCGCTTCCACCCAGCCACCACAGCGCCAACCCAAGGAGCAACGCGCCGCCGAGCCCGATGGCCAGCCCGTCCACGCCCGCCTGCCGCCCCAGCACCCAGGCGAGCGCCAGCGCGGTCAGGAACATGGGAATGCTCAATATCCTGCGCATGGTCTGCATCCACGCGCCCGGCTTCGGCAGGCGATTTCTGAGTGCGGGGATGAAACCGATAAGCAGGAAGGGCAGGGCGAGACCCATCCCCAGCCCAAGGAAGATGGCAAGTGCCGCCGGGCCGCTCAGGACCAGCGCCGCGCCCAGCGCCGCACCCATGAACGGGCCGGTACAGGGTGTGGCGACGACGGCGGCCAGCACGCCTGTGAAAAACGATCCCGACCGCCCGGTGGAGGCGACGCGTCCGCCGCCGTCCAGCGACAGGCTCGGCAATTCATACAGGCCCGCCAGATTCAGCGCGATCGCCGTCACCAGCAGCAGCAGGAAGGCGACCACGCGCGGGTCCTGCAGCTGAAACGCCCAGCCGATACTCGCGCCGCCCGCGCGCAGGCCCAGCAGGGCGGCGCCCAGCGCCAAGACGGTCGCCACGACACCCAGCGTATAGAAAATCGCTTCCGTCCGCGCCGCCTTAGGCGAAGCGCCGCCCTTCGCCAGACTCAGCGCCTTCAGGCTGAGGATGGGGAACACGCAGGGCATCACATTCAGCAATAGACCACCAAGCAGCGCCAGCGCGAAGGCGGTCACTGCCGATACGCCGCCGACATCATTGCCGCTGGTATCGTCGCCCACAGGAAGTGCCGCCCCGCCCGCCGCGACCTCGCCACTAGCCAGCGTCACAGCCATGCCGATGGCGTCGCCGTCGCTGCGGATCAGCTTCAATATGCCGGACAGTTCGGCGAGGGCCGCATCGAACCCCGGAAGCGTTTCGATAATCAGCCGGTCGCCATCAACGCTGATTGCCTGAGGCGCGTTATAGTCGAGCGCGCCATCTGGCAGCGGGAAGAAATAGGCATCCGACAGCTCGTCCGCGTTCGGCACATCGACGGACAGCCGCAGCATGTCATCGCTTCGCTCGAAACTGCCGATCGCACCGTCGTCGGTCGGCAGCCTCGCGGCATAGCGCGCGATCCGGTCCGCACCGACGGCGATGTCGTTCATTTCCGCGCGCAGGGCCGCGCTTTCCGGGACGCAGATGCTGTCGTCGCAGACCAGATAATCCAGCTGCAGGTCGACGGTGCGCTCACCGCCGGATGGCAGACCCGCGACATCGACCAGCAGCGCGCTTTCGCCCTCGAACACATAATTCATGATTCCGGAAACGACGAACCGCGAGGGCACGGGATAGCGGATATCGCCGGCGTCCGCATCGCCGGGCAAGGTCCACTCGGCCTGCGTTTCGACGCCCGCCGCACCGGGGTTCTTCCAGTAGGTATGCCAGCCATCGCGCGGCGTCATCACGATCGCCAGCGTCCGCGTACCGTCCCGCTCCGGTCCAGCCTGCAATTCGACGCGCGTATTCGGATTCTGAACGTCGGCCTGCGCCAGCGCAGGACCAGCCAGCATGACGAAAAACGAGGTCAGAGAAAGGAAACGCAGCATGGCTGTCATATGTAGCCCTTCGCGGGCGCGGGGCAAAGCGTTACCCTGTCACTGGTCGCGCGAGACCTTTTCCGCACGCTCGTGCGCTTCCTGCGCGTCGACCGTCATGGTGGCAATCGGCCGCGCGTCCAGACGTTTCAGGGAAATCGGCTCGCCCGTCACTTCGCAATAGCCATACTCACCCCGGTCCAGGCGGCGCAGCGCGGCGTTGATCTTGCTGGTGAGTTTTCGCTGCCGGTCGCGCTTGCGCATGTGCAGGCCCCAGCCTTCCTCGCTGGATGCGCGGTCGGCCATGTCCGCCTCGTGCAGCGAGTCCGCCTTCAGTTCGTTCAGCGTCTCTTGGACGTCGTGCGCCAGCTCGTCACGCCAGTCGGTCAGCTTCTTACGGAAATAGGCCTGCTGCATCGGTCCCATGAAGGGCTCGTCCTCGCGCGGCGCGTAGTCCGCGGGCAGTTTGATTTCGGCGTCTTTCTGCGGTTCCGGCAGATCCTCGTCGCTCATGGGTGACAGGCTTTCCATTGCTTCCTCCACATGGCACACGCGCCGGCTCCTCTTCCTGCACGCAACCACTCAAGATGCCGCGCCTACAAGCAGGTTAGGATGACGGCAACATGACTACATGATCAGATACGTTGATGTTTCGCGATTTCCACCGCTACGCGCAGCTGAATGTCCGCCATCACACCCGCCAGACGAGGATCGTCGGGCATATCCGCCGCGTCCAGTCTTCGTTCGAGACCATGTAGATGCGCGGGCGTGATCGCGCCTATGGAGAGCTGTCGATGCAGAGCGTCCAGATCGTTCAGCAGATCATTTGCCTGACGCAGCCCGCGTGAGCGTGATCCCGCGGCATCGTCCTCGGACTGGGCGGCGATCAGGCCGCCCACCATCATCGTCGGCGCCGCCTGTCGCGCGGCCCCGGCGGGCGCACCCGCATTGACATATTCCGCGAACCCGGAGGCCTTTGTGGCAGGGGGCTTTGCGGTACGCGCGGCGGCAGGAGTGCGTTCGATCCTCATGCGGACCCTTTGCCATGCGCATGGTTAGCAAAGCCTTATCGCCGCACTTGGCACATGGTTTGCTGAACATTCCCTCGAACGAAGCGTCCAGCCCGAGAAACGGGGAAAAGATGATGAAGAGCATCCACCGCTACCTTAGGATCTGCCTGGCAATATCTGCCGCTATGGCAACTTTTGCCGTGTCCGGCACGGCCCATGCCGCCAGCCGCATCAAGGACATCGTCGATGTCGAGCATGTCCGCGAAAACCAGCTGATCGGCTACGGCCTGGTCGTCGGCCTGGACGGCACCGGCGACCGCATCCGCAACTCACCCTTCACCGAGCAGGCGCTGGAGGCGATGCTGGAACGACTCGGGATCAACATCCGCGACGCCCGCCAGCTACGGACACAGAATGTCGCCGCCGTGACGGTGACGGCAAATCTCGGCTCCTTCGCCCGGTCCGGCAGCCGCATCGACGTGACGGTCAGCGCCATGGGCGACGCGTCTTCCCTGCGCGGTGGCACATTGCTCGCGACGCCGCTTCTCGGTCTGGACGGCGAGGTCTATGCCGCTTCACAGGGGCCGCTCGCCATGTCCGGTTTCAACGCGCGCGGGGCGGCGGAAAGCGTGACGCGCGGCGTGACCACCACGGCGCGTGTCGCCGCAGGGGCAATCGTCGAGCGCGAACTCGGCTTCCAGTTCGCCAGCGCGACCTCGCTGAAGCTGGCCCTGAAGAATCCTGACTTCACCACGGCGCGCCGCATCTCCGACACCATCAACGGCCGCTTTCCCGGCGCGGGCCGCGCTCTCGATCCGGCAACCGTCGAGCTCGCCATGCCTACAGGCTATTCCGGCTCCATGGTCGATCTGATGGGCAGCGTCGAAAGCCTGGCGATCATGGTCGACGCGCCCGCCCGCGTGGTGGTCGAGGAGGCGAGCGGCACGGTCGTCATGGGCGCGGACGTCCGTATCAGCCCGGTCGCCGTGGCGCAGGGCCAGCTTACCATCCGCGTCACCGAAACCCCGCTCGTATCGCAGCCCGCAGCCTTCCAGCGCGGCTCCGGCGCGGAAACCGTTGTCGTCCCGCGCAGCCGCGTCGATGTCGATGACGGCTTCGGCAGCAGCCTCGCCACCATCGATGGTAGTGTGTCCCTGCGCGATCTCGTCGACGGGCTCAACCGGCTGGGTGTCGCCCCGCGCGACCTCATCTCGATTCTCCAGACGCTGAAGGCGGCGGGCGCGCTCCAGGCCGACATCGTGGTGATCTGACCATGGACGCGATGTTTCCCACACTCACGACCGACATTTCCATGGACCCGGCGCTCCCGGCGGCGGGCGAGCTTTCCGGCCAGCCGCACGCCAAGGCGGCAAAGGCGTTCGAAGCCCTGATCACAGGCGAATTCGCCAAGATGATGGTTTCCGGCCTCGATACGTCAGGCCCGTTCGGCGGAGGGCATGCCGAGGGCATCTACCGCGGCATGATGGCCGAACATGTGGGCGAGGCGATCGCCCGGCGCGGCGGCCTTGGCCTCTCGCCCGCTATCATGGACCAACTGATCCGCATGGAGCAGGGGTCGTGAGCGCGCTTGACGCCATTTCCGTCCACGCCGAGCGCCTGCTGGCGCTTCTGGCGGAGGAGGCGTCGCTGCTTGACGGCCCTTTCGATCCCAAAAAACACGACATGGTCGCAGAGGAAAAAGCCGAGCGGGCAGAAGGCCTTGAGGCAGCTCTGGAAGCGGTCAAAGGAGAAGGACGTTCGGCGCTCGCCGCCGTACCTGCCGACGCGCGCCAGCATCTCGCTACCCAGCTTGATACGCTCCAGATGGCCATGACCGAGAATGAAGCCGCGTTGCGCCGTCACGCGGATTTGTCGCGCGGAATCCTTCAGGCCATCGAGGCCGAAGCCTGCCGTGCCGCCGGACCGGTTCTCGCTACATATGGTGCAGCGCCCGCGCCGGTGCGCCGCGCCGCTTCACTTGCCGTTAACGCTGATGTTTAGGACATTCGTTACGGGTCGTGTCCTATTTCGGAGCCACCAAAGAACCTGATCGAGATAAATGTACCGTCTGATTATCTTTCTGTTTGCTGCGCTTCTGTTCGCACCGGCCCCTGCGCAGGCACAGGATGGCACGGCACAGGTGCGTTTGTTGGAAAGGTTTTCCCTGACTAGCGTCCAGGATCTGGATTTTGGTCGGTTGACCCTCGATGGCAGTGCGGGGACCGTTTCGATTAATGCTGACACATCGGCACGAACAACGACCGGAGGCGTCACCGTCGCTGGTGGAACGCCGCGCCGTGGTGATTTCGTCGGTGTGGGTCAGCCCGGCGGGATCGTGACCATCAATCGTCAGGATTTCCCGGTGCTGACCCGTGTCGGCGGGACCGAGACCTTAACTGCTCAACCGCTTTACCCTGATAGCAGCTGGCGTCGGTTTACCGTCTTGGGAACAACCTATACCTACAAGTTCATCGGCTTGGACGGAATTGTCACGCTGGGCGTCGGTGCCGACCTGGCAATCCCGGCCGGAACGGTTCCCGGCATATATACGGGCCAGTACACCCTTACGATCAATTATTTCTGATGCCGGTTTGTGCGGGGTAACGCGGCGTTAGCCATAAGCGCTTACTCTTCCTGGCATGCGCATACTTCTTATATCCCTGTTTCTATTCGCGAGCGCGACCTCAGCACCAGCATCCGCGGCGAGCGTCGACGAGGTTCTGCGCCTGGACGTCATTGCGCCGTTCACGGTCGCGAAGGCGTCCGATCTGCAGTTCGGCCAGTTGACCGTGACGGGAAAGGGCCGGGTCGATATCGACCCCGTAACGAAAACTCGCACGACGTACGGGGGCGTCACACCGGCGGGTGGCAGCTACGGCGTCGCCAGCTTCACGACGCGCGGCGACCCGGGCGGGCGGGTGCGCATCCGCTTGCCCGAGCGAAAGATCGATCTGATCCGGGAAGGCGGCGGGGAGACCATGACGCTGCGGCGTCTGCGCACGAACCTGAATGCCGGGCGTCAGCGACTGGACGCGGACGGATATTTGACCTTCCACGTTGGCGGCACGGTAGATCTGAAGAGCGGTGCGGCGAACGGGCGTTACGAAGGCAGTTTCAATGTCGAGGTCAGCTACGAATAGGCCATTTTCATGTCAGGGCTGCCTTGCTAATGACGCCCCCATATGACCATCGATCCTTCTCAGCCCGAAACCGTTTACGTTGCGTCGACCCGCACATCCTGCGAGGGGGAGGGCGGCGCGCTCGGCCATCCGCTCGTCTATCTGCAAATGGGTGACGAGGGGTATGTGGATTGCGGCTATTGTGACCGCCGTTTCCTTCTGGAGGGCGGTCCCGCCGATCAGCGGGCCGCTTCATAGGTCATCGACCTTCCGGTCCCGAGCGACGCGGATCTCAAGGGCGAGCGTCTCTATGGCGACGATCTGACCCCTGCGCAGATCGCCGCCTGGGTAGAGGCGGAGCGGCAGGGCTATTACGGACTGGCCACCGCGGGCGGACATGACATTCACGCGGGCGCGCTGGATGAGTATGCCGTGCTTCACCATCGGCATCTTTATTCCGTATTACCGGATATTTCGTTCGGCCACTGCCTTGCGTTGGGTCCGGCGAACGGCGGCGATGTGCAGCCGCTGGCACCAAGGGTCGATGGCTTCACCTGCATAGAGCCTGCGAGGGCCTGGTGGTGCCGTGAAATTGGTGGAAAGCCCGCCGATTACCGGGCACCGCAGTCCAATGGCGATATCGATCTGATTGACAGCTCCGCCGGAATCGCGACCGCACTTGGCGTTCTGCATCACATTCCGAATGTCACGCATGTCCTGTCTGAAATCGTGCGAATTCTCAAGCCCGGAGGTTATCTGCTGTTGCGTGAGCCGATCAGCTGGATGGGCGACTGGCGGCAGCCACGCAGGGGGGCGACCCGGCACGAGCGGGGTCTGCCGCTTCCCTGGCTGAGGGCGACGATGCGCGATCTGGGCCTCGACACGGTTAAAGAGATACCGTGCCTGTTCGGCCCGCTGGCGCGTACTGCCAGCCGCGCCGGACTCGTCGCACCCTACAGAAGTTCCGCGTTCACCCGCCTTGATGGCCTGTTGTGCCGGATGACAGCAGCGAACAGCCGATACCGCCGCACACGGCTCTGGCACAAACTGGCCCCCGGAGCGGTGGCGGCGGTTTATAAAAAGCCTGTCTAGAACGGGAACAGCGCCTCGAACACCTGCTGGCCATAGCGTGCCTGCTGCACATCGGTCAGCTGACCTTCACCGCCATAGACGATGCGCGCCTCGGCGATATCGGTATGGGCGATGCGGTTCGTGCGGGTGATATCCTCCGGACGGACGACGCCGGTGACGATCAGCTCGCGCTTCTCGAAATTCACGCGTACTTCCTGACGGCCCTGAATGACCAGATTGCCGTTCGGCAGCACGCCCGTGACGATGGCGGCCAGCTCCAGCTCGATTTCCTCGGCCCGCTGCGTCGTGCCGCGGCCCGTATTGCTGCTGTTTGAGCCGAAGTCGACCAGATTGCCCGGATTGACGGCATCGGGCAGCAGGGTCTGCAGACCGAACAGGTTGCCGACACCCGCGTCTTCGCCGCTGGAGCGCGACCGCTGCGTGCGGTTGTCGATATCCGCCTTGTCGGCGATGTCGATCTCGACCGTCAGGATATCGCCGACCTTGGTGGCGCGCTGGTCGCGGAAGAATGCGCGCGCGCCCGTCTTGAACAGCGATGTCGCCTGCGCGGCCGGCGGGGGCGTGGTTTCCGGTGTGCGGTACTGCGCGTTGGCCGCGCCCAGCGAGGCTTCATATGCCGGGGCGGGGACATCGGAAACCGGCGTCATGTCCGGGGCCTGACCAATACGGTTGAGCTGTCCGGTACAGGCACTCAGGCTGCCAGCGAGCAGAAGGGCGACAAGCGGTTTCATGGTCATAGTATAAACCTTCAGTTCAATGTGACGCGGCCAGGGCCGGTGATGGTGGCGCTAAGCGGTGTGCGGCTGTCCGCCGATTGCACACGGACGCTGTCGCCCATGCCGCCACCCG
Source organism: Pacificimonas sp. (assembly GCA_049650205.1). Lineage (GTDB taxonomy): Bacteria > Pseudomonadota > Alphaproteobacteria > Sphingomonadales > Sphingomonadaceae > Pacificimonas. The sequence continues at coordinate 9,559 of JBARZR010000152.1, forward strand.
ACAGGGCGCGGCCCTGCGCGGAGATTTCGAGCGCGCCCGCAGCGAAGACGATGGTGATATCTTCACCCCGTTCGACCGCGCGCACCTCGCGTACATCGGCGGCGCGAATGGCACGGCCCGGTACCAGGCGACGCGCGGCCTCCTTGCCGATAACATCGGACGCGGGAATTGCCCCCGGTGTCTGTGCGGCAGCCATCAGGTCCAGCCCCTCGATCACGCTGCCGCGCTCGATGACGGCGACCGGCGTGACGCCGTTCGCGAGGGCGGGCATCGCAAACAGTGCGGCAAGAATCAGACCGCGCATCAGCGCTGTCCCAGACGTGTCATCATTTCATCCGCCGTCTGGATGACGCGGCTGTTCATCTCATAGGCGCGCTGGGCGGTGATCAGGTTGGTGATCTCCGCCACCGGATTGACGTTGGAGGTTTCCAGAAACCCTTGGCGCAGCGTGCCGAAACCCGGCTCCCCCGGCAGGCCGAAGACCGGCACGCCCGACGATTCCGTTTCCGCGAGCAGGTTCTGCCCCAGCGCCGACAGACCGGCCTCGTTCTGGAAACTGGCCAGTTCGATTTCGCCCACGTCCGACAATTCTGTCTCGCCCGCGCGGCGCACCTGCACCGTGCCGCTATCCGAAATCAGAACGTCAAGCGCATCTTCGGGAATGCTCGCGCCCGGCAGAACCCGATATCCCTCCGGCGTAACCAGGTCGCCCTCGGCGCTGACCTGCAGCGACCCGGCACGTGTGAAGGCTTCCTCGCCCGACGGCATTTCAACCCGGAAATAGCCGCGCCCGTCGATGGCGATATCGAAGCGTCCTCCGGTGGAATTCAGGTCGCCCTGCTCGGCGATGCGGTAGACGCCCGCCGCCGCCACGCCGACACCGATCTGGATTCCGGTCGCCCGTCGCTGTCCCAGCGCGCCGGTTTCCGCGCCCGACCGCTGCACGGTCTGGTAGAGCAGATCCTGGAACTCGGCCCGCTGTTTCTTGTAGCCGGTGGTGTTCATATTGGCGATGTTGTTGGAGATGACCTCCACATTCATCTGTTGGGCCAACATTCCGGTTCCGGCGATATTGAGAGCGCGCATATTCGGGTCTCCTTTACGGGGTCACGCGGCCCAGCCGCTCGATGGAGCGGCTGCGCAGGTCGTTGATCTTGTCGTTGAGGCTCTGGCTCGCCTGATAAGAGCGCAGAATGTCGATCATCTTGGTCATTTCGCCGATGGGCTCGACGTTGGAGCCCTCGATCATGCCGGCGCGAATGTTGGTCTCGGTCGCATCGACCGGTATGGCTTCGGCGCGATAGAGTCCGCCGCCCAGCCGCGCAGGCCGCGCGCCATCCTGAAACGCCCAGAGTTCGATGCGTCCGGCGATCCCCTCGGATGTCGAGACCGTCCCGTCCGTGCCGATGGATATATCGGTTTCATCCTCGGACAGCGCGATGACCAATCCGCCTTCGCCAAGAACGATCTCTCCGGAAGATAGCGCCAGCTCTCCGGTCGGCAAGACCTGCAAATGACCGGCGCGCGTATAGGCGGTGTCACCGTCCGGGCTTTCCACGGCCAGCCAGTGTTCGCCCTCGATGGCGATATCCAGCTGCGATCCCGTGGCGACCATCGGTCCCGCCTTGCGGTCCATGGAAAGGCCGAGGTCGATGACATGGTTCGCCTGGCGCAGCGGCATCGGCACATTGCCGCCCACGCGTGTGGGCGCGGCGGCGAACAGGCTGTCCTCGCGGCGGAAACCCGACGTGTTCATATTGGCGATATTGTTGGCCACCACGTCCATGCGGCGGCGGAGCGCGGCGGCGTGGGAAAGCGAAATTGACGGCTGGATGTCCATCTGGTCGGCGGGCCTCTTCATCTACCGGGCGCGTTCTGCACCCGGCAACTCCCCAGCAATGATGATGCCAGTTGCATTTTCCCTCGCCCGCCCCGGCCCGGGGTCGGCAAGAAGTGCCGGGAGGCTTAGCGCCGCGTTAACCATTCGCGGCATATCTTGCCTGCCATGACCACCGACGCCATCAACGACGAAGACTATCGGACGCACAGCGCGGACCTGCCGCGCCGTATGCTGAGCGGTCGCAACATCGCGCTGACGCTGCTCCTCGCGGGCCTGATCGCCGCGGCGGTATTCGCGCTGCGCGAGGTTGGCCCCGACATCGCGCCCGCCGCGGGACCGCAATATGTCGAGGTGCCGGACATGATGGTCAATCTGTCCTCATCCGACGGCGGCAGTCGCTATCTGAAAGTGCGGGTCATGCTGGAAGCCCCAAGCGCCAGCGACGCCCGCGCGCTCGAGGCGCATCTGCCCGCCGTCATCGACGGTTTCCAGGGCTATCTGCGAGAGCTTCGCCCCGAAGACCTGTCCGGGTCGGCGGGCACGTTCCGGGTGAAGGAAAACCTTCTGCGCCGCGTCAATCTCGCCGTGCATCCCGCGCGGGCCAGCGATGTCCTCGTACAGGAAATGATCCAGCAATGAGTGAAGCGGCAGCCAAATGGATCGACGACGATGTCGAGGCGGAATGGGCACTCGCGCCCGAAGAAGCCGACTTCGCGCCCTATGAGGAGCCGAAGACCGGCATCGACGCCATCATGGGGTCCAGCCTTGTCTCCTACGAGCGCCTGCCGATGCTCGATGTCATTTTCGACCGTCTCGTGCGCGTGATGACGACCAGCCTCCGCAACTTCACGTCCGACAATATCGAGGTCGGCATCGAAAGCGTTGAATCCGTCCGCTTCGGGGATCATCTGGCCGACGTGCCGATGCCCGCCATGCTCGCCGTCTTCCGCGCGCAGGAATGGGACAATTACGGTCTCGTCACGCTGCACAGCGACCTCATCTACGCCGTCGTCGATGTGCTTCTCGGCGGTCGCCGGGGCAGTGTCGACCTGCGCGGCGAGGGGCGCAGCTTCACGACCATCGAGACCATGCTGGTCGAGCGCATGGTGCATGTCGTTATGAAGGATCTCAGCGCAGCATTCGAACCCCTGTCGCCCGTCAATTTCGCCTTCGAACGCATCGAGACCAATCCGCGCTTCGCCAGCATTGCCCGCCCCACCAACGCCGCCGTCAATCTGCGGCTGTCGGTCAATATGGAGGACCGCGGCGGGACCATGGAACTCACCATTCCCTATGCCACGCTGGAGCCGGTGCGGGAGCTGCTCCTGGAACGTTTCATGGGAGAGAAATTCGGCCGCGACACCATCTGGGAGTCGCATCTGGCGCATGAACTTCACGCCGCGCACATGACGGTCGAGGCCGTGCTGGGCGAACGCACCATGCGGCTTTCCGACATCAGCAGGCTTCGTGTCGGCGAGACCATCACCTTCGGCGCGACTGCCGAGCGTCCCGTCGAACTGCGCGCCAGCGGCGTCACGCTCGCGGTCGGCCAGATGGGCCAGTCCGCAGGGCGCGTCGCCGTACAGCTGACCGACGGACAGACGGGCATCGAACCCGCGTCCGCTCCCGATCAGGCCGTCTTGCCGCCCGCCAGTGATATTCAATCGGGCGACATTCAATCGGGCTACACGCCCAGTCAGGACGACTATCAATGACTGCTGACCCATTTCTTGACCGCTGGATCGACCTGTCGCTCGGCGCGCTGCTGTTCTCCGTCCTGATCTACGGCATGATATTGTCGCGCCGCCTGGCGAATTTCAAATCGGCCCGCCGCGATCTGGAGGCGCTCATCGCCACACTTTCGGGGACAGTCGTGCAGGCGAAGGCGGCGATAACGGCCCTGACCGAGGCGGGCGACGATGCCGAAGAGCGTCTGACCGCCCGGCTGCGCCAAGCCCGTCGCCTGACCGATGAAATGGAAAGCATGAACGCCAGCAGCGAAGCGCTCGCCGTTCGCCTGGAGACAGCTGCCACCCAGCCGAAATCCGCACCGGATTCTGCACCTGATTTCAAGCCTTCACCAGTCGAAGATGTCGCCGAGCGCCCCTACGCGCCATCCGCCACGGCAGCGCCCAAACCGGGCAGCCTCGCCGCCGCCCTCGCCGCCATTGAGGCGCGGCAGAAAAAGGCCGCCTGACGATGGGCATTGGTCGCATGCTTGTTCTGGCACTGCTCGCGGTCGCGGCTTCGCTGACCCTACGTCTTGACGGCGTATTGGCGGCGGTCGATCTCGCGGCCTGGCTTCCCGGTAGCGAGACGTCCGCGAAGGCAAAGCCTTCCAAACCCGCACCCAGCCGTGCGAGCATCGCCATTGAACGGGAAAAAGCTCCGCCTGCGATAGATGATATCGCCGAGCTGGAGGCAGCGTTGCTGGCCACGACCGCGAAAACACCGCTTCAACCCACACAGACAATTTCTTCTCCAAACCGGGCTTCGGCTTCAGCGCCATCCGCACCCGTGCCCGGAATTGACCCGCGCATGGCGCAGCTGACCAAGATGTATGCCGCCATGCGTCCGAAGGACGCCGCGCGGATATTCGAACGGCTTGATCTGCCCGTTCAGGTCGATATCGCGCTGGCCATGCGGGAACGCACGATGGCCGCGATCCTCGCGGAAATGCGTCCCGAAACCGCGAGCGATCTTATGATGGCGCTGGCCGGCAGTCCGCGCCGCCGCGCGCAAGCCGCTTCCGCCGCCGAATAGCACTTACCGCTTCTTAATCGCTGATTTGCTATGGGTGCGCCGGTGAAACGGGGCCTGTCATTCTTCGCGCTTGTCGCCATGGTTTTCAGTTCGGCCCTGGCCGGACCCGCGGCGGCGCGCGCCGGCGACGTCGCCTCCGCCCTGCACGCGCTCAGCCTCGCGCCGCCAGAGGCGCGCACCGGCTGGCGCTGGACACTCGCCCGGCTCTATGCCGCCGACAGCCGTTTCGAGGAAGCCAGCGGTGTCCTGACCGTTCTTGCTGCCGAAGACCCGGAGCGCGGCGCGGCACATGATGTCCGCCTGGCCTTCGCGACGGCGCTCCTTGAAACCGGACGGCCGAAAGCGGCGCTGGCAACGATAGATGGCCCCGCTTTCGATGGCTTGAACACAGCCTGCATCGTCCGCACACGCGCTTTGTCAGCCCTGGGCAATCACGAAGCGGCACTCGCACAGCCTTCCTGTCCAGACCTTAAGGCGTCGCTGGCCCGCCTGCGCGCGGCCATGCTGTCGCAAGACGCGCCACAGGCACGGGCCACACTCGCGGCGCTGCCACTCGCATTGCCGCCGCGCGCCAAGGGCGAAACCTCATACTGGCGCGGACGCCTCGCACAGCTGGCGAAAGACCACGATCTCGCCCGCCGCCATTTCCGCGCGGCAAAGCGCGGCGCACACTCAGGCGCGGCGCTTCGCGCCCATGTCCGCCTCGTCGAACTCGACCATGGCGACCGGCTGATCGACAGTGGCGAAGCCCTGGCCCGGCTGGAAAATGTGCGCCACGAGTGGCGCGGCGGCGCTGCCGAGGATCTCCTGCTGTCCCACATGGCCCGACTTTCGCTGGAAAACGCCGACCCGGCGTCGGCCATAGCCCTGTTGTCGGAACTTTCCGCACATGGCGGCGACAGCATCCGCAAGCGGGCGAATGCGAAGGCCTCCATGCTTTACCGGAAAATGCTAGGGGAACCGGCAGGCATGTCGGTGTCCGTGCGCTTCGCTGCCTTCTGGGCCGGACGGGACCATCTGCCTGCCGGGCCGCAGGGCGACCGCATGGTTTCCGCCCTGCTGGATGATCTGGAAAGCGCGGGACGAATGGACCAGGCCGCCAACCTGCTGGCGCATCAGGCCGAACGGCGCTTGACCGGCGCGGCACGGGACATGGCGCTGGAACGTCTGGCCCGCATCTACCTCAGACAGGGCAAAGCCAAACGCGCCGCCATGTTGTTGCGAAGCCTGTCAGCGCGCAGTGCCGATCTTCTGCGTCTGGAAGCCGAGGTGCTGATTGCCTTGGGCCGACTGGACGAAGCGGAGGCAAAACTTGCGGACGATGATGGCGAAGCTG
>JBARZR010000153.1:0-15974 GCA_049650205.1 Pacificimonas sp.
GGTCAGCGCCGCGCAGTTCACGCCCGCCGCCCGCAGCGCCCGCACCTGGTCGTGCATCAGCGCGACCAAAGGCGATATCACCAGCCCCGTCCCCGCCCGCGCCATCGCCGGAATCTGATAGCAAAGCGATTTCCCCGCCCCCGTCGGCATGATCGCCAGCCGGTCCTCGCCCGCCGTCACGGCGTCGATAATCTCCCCCTGCAAAGGCCGGAACGCCTCATAGCCAAAGGTCTGTTTCAAAATGGTCCGGGGATCGCGTAATGTCACGGGTGAAGCGCATAACGGACATAGCGAGCCGATGCCACCGGGAGACTAGACATTCGCCTGATACTCTATCCGTTAGCCGCCGCGCTGTTCGTCGCCGGCGCCTGCGCGACCGGCATCGCGCCCGCAAAAGTCGCCGGAACCGGCCCCGATATCGAAGTGGCGGCGGAACCGGTGGCGCTGAACCCGGAAGACCCGTCGCAGCAGACCGTCGGCCGCCTGCGTTACATGGGCGGACTGGTCCTGCGCTCGGAAGATGCGCGGTTCGGCGGCATTTCGGGACTGCGGTGGGATTTTGGACATAATCACCTGATCGCGATTACCGATCAGGGCGATTTCATGTCCCTGAAAACGCGAGAATCAGGAAAAAGGCTTCTCGGTATCGGCGCTGTCCAGATCAGGCGCTTGTCCGGCCAAGACGGCGCGCCGATCAGCGGCAAGGACGAGGCCGATGCGGAAGCGCTGGAGTTCGGTTTCAACAACACGCTGCTGATCGCGTTCGAGCGCGATCACCGCATATGGCAATATGACCGAGACGACGCCGGCTGGCCCGGAACGCCGCGCGATGCCGGTTATCCGTCCCCGGCCTGGCGCGGCGGCCTGACGGACAATGGCGGGATAGAAGCGATCGCCATGGCTCCCATGGACATGGGCCTCGCCTGGTTCCTGTTTGGAGAGGATATGCGGCAAGACGCGGACACGGTCCCGTTCCTGGTTCGCTTTTCACATCCGCTACCGATAGAAACGCCGCGAACGGCCCGCTTGCCGGAACCCTTCAAGCCGACCGACGCCGCAGGCGATGGACGGCGGGGCGGCATCCTCCTCCTGTCGCGCTCCTTCAGCCAGTTGCAGGGCGTGGGCGCCCGCCTCGACAGCGTTCAGCTGGACAACATCGGTGCCGCTTCGTCAACGCACATAGCGACTCTTCGTCCGCCGCTGACCGTGGACAATATGGAGGGGCTGGCCGTTCGCGTGGTGGCGGGCCGCACCTTCCTCTATATCGTCAGCGACGATAATTTCTCGCCGCTGCAGCGCACGCTGCTGATGAAGTTCGAACTGATGCCGGAATAGCGCGCTCCCCTCCCTGCTTGCAGGGAGGGGTTGGGGGAGGATGGCGAGGGCGTAGCCGAGCCTGGTGCGGTATTGAGACCGGATAAAACCAGCCAGCTTCGTACCTGTTGCGACACAAGCAAGCTCGCCGCTTCGCGTCTCGCACCCTCCCCTAGCCCCTCCCGGAAAGGGAGGGGAAGACAGCTACCCCGTCGTCACCAGCGCGTCGCTGATCGAGCAGGCCGCTGGCCCCAGGACCACGACGAACAGCACGGGCAGGATGAACATGATGAGCGGGATGGTCATGATGGCAGGCAGGCGCGCGGCCTTTTCCTCGGCGCGCATCATGCGCTCGTTGCGGAATTCCGCCGACAAGACGCGCAGCGCAGAGGCGAGCGGCGTACCGTAGCGCTCCGTCTGCACCAGCGTCGTGACCACACCGCGCAGCGCTTCGAGGTCGACACGCTCGGCAAGGTTCGCATAGGCCTGGCGGCGGTCGGTCAGGAAGCCCAGCTCGATCGCGGTCAGCGCGAATTCGTCGGCCAGTTCGGGAAAGCCCTTGCCCAGTTCCTTCGACACGCGGTTGAAGGCGGCGTCCACGGTAAGCCCGGCCTCGGCGCAGATGACGAGAAGGTCGAGCGCGTCGGGCAGGCCCTTGCGGATCGCGTCGGTGCGCTTCTTGACCAGGTTCTTCACGAACAGGTCGGGCGCCTTGTAGCCTGCGAACAGGGACGCGAGCGGGATGCCCGTTTTCATCATCTGCGACATCTCCGCCGCACCGTCCATTCCGAACAGGTAGAACAGCGCGACCCCGCAGAAGACGAACGGCATGACCAGCCGCGCGAACAGAAGTTTCACGACCGCGTCCTTGTTGCGGATGCCGGCCTGCGCCAAGGTGACGGCGGCTTCCTTCGCCTGTTCGTCCTGCAGCACCTTCATCCTTTTCAGGACATTGCGCATCTGGTCGGTGGTCTCGGCGCTCTTCGTCACCTTGGTCCGGCGGCGCGAGGCGGTGATGCCCGCCTTCAGCTGCTCGCGGCGTTCCTGCAGCGCCTTGACGCGGCCCCGCATCGGGTCGCGCACCGTAGCGACCGACCAGACGACGCCGCACATGGCGAGCGCGCCGATGCCAACCAGCACCGTGATGAGGTCGATCGTGGTCAGCCCCAGGAAGACGATATCGTTCTGAAAATCCATATCCCGTCCCTTAAATCTCGAAGCTGACCATCTTGGCCATGATGAACGCGCCGATCGACATCCAGACGAGGCCGCCGCCGCCCGCGATCATCAGGCGCGGCTCCGTGAAGAACCCCATCAGATAGGCGGGATCCATGGTGTAGATCAGGCCGAAGACGATGAAGGGCAGCGAGCCGACGATATAGGCCGACGCCTTCGATTCCGACGACATGGCCCTGATCTTCAGTTTCATCTGCTGGCGACTGCGCAGCACGTTCGCCAGGTTGTTCAGCGTTTCTGCGAGGTTACCACCCGTCTCGCGCTGAATGGCGAGCGTGATGACGAAGAACTGGAATTCTGGCGTACCGATGCGGTCGGCGGTTTCCTGCAGCGCTTCATCCATCGTCCGGCCAATGCGGACCTTGTCCGACACGCGTCGGAATTCCTCGCCGACCGTCCCCGGTATTTCCGTTCCGACCACGCTGATGGACTCGCCGACAGGCAGACCCGAACGCAACCCGCGGGTGAGCAGTTCGATGGCGTCGGGAAAGCGGGTGTTGAAGTCCTTCAGACGGCGACCCATCATGAAACCGACCACCAGATGCGGCACGGCGACGCCGATCAGAACGCCCGCACCCGCGGCCATCAGTGGCGGCAGTCCCAGCGTCCAGAACAAGACGCCGAATATGAATATGCCGGCAAAGGTCGCGACGGCATATTGCCCGACGCCCCAGTTCTTGCCGGTCTTCTGCAAGCGGATTTTCAGCGCCTCCTTGTTGGGCAGGAAGCCGCCCAGGCTGGTATCCAGCTTGGTGTCGCGGGCGGCCAGGATCTTGCGCATCTGCGCTTCGGTCTGCACCGCCTTGGAATCGGAATGGCGTTCGCGCAGCTTGGAGAGGCGCTTGCCCGCCTTCGCCTTGCCACCGTCGCCAGAAAGCAGCATCACGACCATGGCCAGACTGATGAAAATGCCGCCGCCGATCGCGAAGATGAGAATGTCGCGGGTCATCATGATATGCACTCCATCAGGACTCGGCCCAGGCCGAAATATTCCGCACGTTCGAAACAGGCGGGGCGCAGGCCGGTCGACTTGAAATTGCCCTGCAGCTTTCCGTCGTCGCCCTCGCCGGTATGCTGGTAAGTAAAGAGGTCCTGCGTCGTGATAACGTCGCCTTCCAGTCCGACAACCTCGGTGATGTGGGTGATGCGGCGTCCGCCGTCGCGCTGGCGGCTGATCTGCACAATCAGGTTCAGCGCGTCGGCGATCTGTGTGCGGATGGCGGTCGAATTGAGGTTCAGACCCGCCATGTTGATCATGTTCTCCATACGCGTCAGCGCCTCGCGCGGGCGATTGGCGTGGAGCGTGCCAAGCGAGCCGTCATGGCCCGTGTTCATGGCCGCGAGAAGCTCGAAGGCCTCGGGCCCGCGCACCTCACCCAGGATGATACGGTCGGGGCGCATGCGCAGCGCGTTCTTCACGAGGTCGCGCATGTTGACCTCGCCCTTGCCCTCCAGGTTCGCGGGCCGCGTTTCCAGGCGGACGACATGGGGCTGCTGCAGCTGCAATTCGGCGGCGTCCTCGATGGTGACGATACGCTCGCCGGGGTCGATATTGCGCGAGATCGCGTTCAGCATCGTCGTCTTGCCGGAACCGGTACCGCCCGAAATCAGGATGTTCAGCTTGATCCGCCCGGCGATGTTCAGGAACTTCGCCATCGGTTCCGAAAACGACCCGAAACCGAGCATCTTCTCCAGCGTCAGCTTGTCCTTGGCGAATTTGCGGATGGAAATCGACGCGCCGTCGATGGCGAGTGGCGGAATGACGACATTGACACGGCTGCCGTCGAGAAGACGCGCGTCGCAGATCGGACTGGTTTCATCGACACGGCGGCCGACGGCGCTGACGATGCGCTGCGCGATGTTGAGGAGATGTGCGTCATCGCGGAATTCGACGCCGGAAACCGTTAGCTTGCCCGCGCGCTCGATATAGATCGTGCGGGGGCCATTGACCATGATCTCGCTGACGTCGTCGTCGTTCAGGAGCGGCTCGAGCGGGCCGAGGCCCAGCATGTCATTCAGGAGCAGCGTGACAAGGTCGCGCTGTTCCTTGCTGTTCAGGCTCATCTTCTCCTGAACCAGGATTTCGGAAACGACCTCGGAAACCTGTTCGGCCAGCTCGCCGCGTTCCATCTCGGCGATGACGCTGGCGTCGATCCGCTCCATCAGCAGCGGCTGGATATGTTCCTTCGCCGCGACGACGGACTTGGCACTGGCGGAGGACGCGGCGGTCTTCTTGGCCGCGTTGGCGCTGTCGAGGCCGCCGATGCGGTGCAGCAGTTCGTTCAGGAGGACCGTGACCGTGTCGCGCACTTCGGCGGCGTCCATGTCGCGCGCCTGGTCGGTCGCCATACGCTTGATATGGTCTTCCAGACGGGCGGCAAGCTCGCCGCGCGGCGTTTTCTTCGCCTTTTCGCGCGGGAACAGGTCGAGCAGCTGCGGCGACAGCAGTTCGTGCAGTTCCCAGACACAGTTTTCGGTGCTGCGTCCTTCGCGCGGTGCGACCGTAGCGGCATTCGCACTGACAAGCCCGGCGGGGGCCGCCTGCCCGAAGCCGCCGCCAAGTCCCTCCACAGGGCGCTTGAGTGCCGCGCCCGAACGCTTGCCGAATCCAGATGGTGTCATGTCAGGCCCCTATCGAGGGCAGGCACGGGTCCCGCACCTGCCGCGCTCCACTCACTTCTTGCCGGACGCCTTTGCGGCACCCTTTTTGGGCATCAGCGAGCGCATCTTTCCCATCAGGCCGGCGTCGTCGTCGCCTGCCTCCGCTTCCTGTTCGATTTCGCCGCCCAGGATGACTTTCAGAACGTCGTTCAGTCCGCTCGCCAGCTTGCCGGTCGCGACCGCACCCAGCGCCTTGCCGTTCTTGGCGGCACCGACGGCCTGTTTGGCGTCCATCGGAATGACCACATCGACCTTGCGCTCGATGCTCGCCTCGAAATCCTTGCGGGACACTTCGGGTGGCGGAGACGTGGAAACGCGGTTGGCGACGATGGAAATCTTCGCCTGCGGCGCATTCGAGCGCAGGAAACCGAGAAGCCGGATGGCGTCGCGCGTCGACGCGAGCGACTGTTCCGTCACGATGACCACATGGTTCATTTCCGCCAGCAGATGCGGATGCTGCACCGCGACCGAGCGCGGCATGTCGACCACCAGCACCTCGAAGGCGCCTTTCAGCTCCTCCTCCAGCTGGTGCAGCGCCGTGCCATCGGCCATCAGCGGCTGGTTGATCGGTGCCTCCGCCGACAGGATCGCCAGTTTATCGCTGACGCGCGTCATGGCGCGTTCGATGAACAGGCCGTCGATGCGGCTGGGATTTTCCAGCGCATCGACCAGGCCGCGGCCCGGCTCCAGGTCGAAGCTGAGTGCGCCCGTGCCGAACTGCACATCAAGGTCCAGCATGGCCGTGTTGCGCCTGTTCTTGTCGGACAGCAGCCAGGACAGCGACGTCGATATCATGGAGGCGCCGACACCGCCGCGCGTCCCGATGACGCCGATCGCCGTATGCGGCTTGTCCTCGCCGTCGCCGCCGGCATCGGGCGCGGGGGCCTGCAGGATCATCTGCGCCTGTAGGAACGCTTCACGAAGCGCGTCGGGCGTCACCGGCTTTATCAGATAATCCTGAATGCCGCTGGCCACCAGATCGCGGTAGAGGGTCACGTCGTTGACAGTGCCTGCCGCCAGCACGATGGTGCCGGGCTCGCAGACTTCCGCCAGCGCGTTGATGTCGTTCAGCGGATCGCTGGCCTCGGACAGGTCGACGAACAGCACGATCGGCGATGCCGACACGCTGAGCGTCTGAACGGCATTGTGCAGGCCGCCCTTGTTGGTCTTGTCCGCCGGCCAGCCGAGGTCGGGGACGACAGCCTTTACGGTTTCCGCCAGCTCGTCGTCACAGACAAAGGCCGTGAACAGTTCGCGTGTACCCGCGCCTGCGGGATTGAAGGGTGCGTTCATGGTGATCTTATCCCTCTAGTTTGCGCTGCCGACGGAGCTGTTGACCCGATCGTTGCCGATCTTGCCGCGATGGTTCGCACCGGCGACCGCGGCGCGCTCCGCATCGGTGCCGCCATGTGCCTTGCCACTGATGAAATCGTTCGGATCGGCGATCATCGCGGCGATGTTCGACGTCAGGCTGCAACCATAATTGCTGGTCTTCGATGCCCCATATTCGGGGTTCGATTTGCGCCGGTGATCGGGACATTCCGGAACACTGGCGACCGCGCGAACCAGAACGACCCGCGCGACACCATTGGTAACATCGGGCGCCGTCACCGGACCCTCGGCCTTCAGCATCAGCCCGCGCGAGCCGATTTCGCGGGAAATCGTCGCGGCGCGCAGGGCTTGGCCGGCCGGGTTCGCATCATCGATGCTGATGCGGTCGCCATAGCGGGCGTCGACACTGTCCAGCCACTCGGAAAATTCCTGCATGTCGGCACGGGAAAACCCGCCGCCCGCGGCATAGCCCATGTCATGCGTCATGACGGTCTGCGTGACGGTTGGCACATGCTCGCTGGCAAGGCGCGGCGAGGCCGTGCCCGGCGTGTTGCAGGCGGAGAGGCTGATCGCGGCAGCGGTGGCGGCGATCGTAAAGGCAATCTTGCGGTTCATGTTAATAGCCCCTTTTTCAGATTATTGCAGCGAGAAGCCGGGTGCCGCGCCGGGCGTACCCGCGCTGATGGCATCGACTTCGGGCTCGTCCGTGGATTCATAGGTGCGGCCCAGCAGCCAGCGTTCGGCGGCGTTCGGTGCGCGCATACCGTCCGTTGGCAGTGCCAGGCGACCGGATACCGGCTTCACCAGATATGGCGTCGCGATGATGACCAGTTCCGTTTCATCGCGGCGGAAACTGTCAGATTTGAACAGCGCGCCCAGGATGGGCAGGTCGCCCAGGAACGGGACCTTGTCGGTCGACGTCTGGAAGGTGTTCCGCGTCAGGCCGCCGATCATGAAGCTCTGGCCTGATCCGAGTTCCACCGACGTCTCCGCCTTGCGCGTCGACAGCGCCGGTATGGAGACACCGCCGATACGCACCGCGCCCGCTTCGGTCAGTTCGGATACTTCCGGCCGGATACGCATGGAAATGCGGTCATCGCTCAGCACGGTTGGTGCGAAGGCGATGGAGACGCCGTAGGTCTTGAATTCAACCCGCGTACCGCCGTTGTTCGTCGTTGTGACGATCGGGAATTCACCACCCGCCAGGAAGCTGGCGGTTTCGCCGGACAGCGCGGTCAGATTCGGTTCGGCGAGCGTCGTCAGCAGACCGTCGGTCTCCAGCGCGTCGATCGCGGCGTTGAAATCGAGGCCGAAGAGGCTACCGATCAAATTGGCCGCGGTAGCAGCACCACCGGTTTCAAACACGGGCGTGTCGGTTCCGGGAAAGCCATCAATGAATGTGTCGCCCTGACTGACATCACGGCCGCGCGTCAGGCCGAGCAGAAAGTCGGAACCGGATCCCACCGCCTGAAAGCTCACGCCCAGATTCTTCAGCGTCCCGCGGCTGACCTCGGCGAAGCGCACGCGCAGGTTGACCTGCTGCGGCGTTGCGGCCTTCAGCTTGTTGACGACCAGCGTCGGGCCGGAAAAGGCCTCGACCAGGGCCGTCGCCTCGGCGACTTCAGAGGGGCTGGCGACCGTCCCGGTCAGCAGCGTCATGCCGTTCATGTTCATCACCTCGATGGCGGAACCGGGCATGGCGAGGCGCAGCATCTCGCGCATCTCGTCGATATTCTGCGCGACGCGGATGGTGGCGCTGTAAACCGTGTTGCCGCGGGCATCCGTGGCGTACATGCTGGTTTCACCGGCACCGTTGGCGAAGACATAGACTTCACGCTGCGATTTCACCTGCACATCGGCAACGCCCTGGTCGACGACGAAGATGTCGGTGACGGCACGGGGCATCGTCAGCAGCTTGCCCTTGCCGTCGGAGATTTCGACGACCGAGTCCGTCGTGGTCAGAACGGCCTGCGCCGTCTGGGCGATTGCCGGGGCTGCGGCTGGCAGCATCGGCAGGGTGAGTGCGGCGGTCAGCGCGGCAGCGCCCATCAGCTTCGCACGGTTGATCTTACTGGTCATGTTACTGGCCCCCAGTTTCGTTGATTTCGTTCCGCGCAGCCTGGAAGGCGGCGACATCGGCAGGCGTCGGCATCGGCATTTCAACATTGCCATTGGGTGTCTCGACCGTGATGACCTGCGCCTTCGCCCGGCCCCGGACGACGCGGACCTTTGGCGGCTCCACGATATTGCCTTCCGGCGTCTTCTTGCTGCCCGCTATGCGTGCCCGGCCATCTTGGTCGAGGGCGAAGCGCGAAACCTCACCGCCCGTCGTGAAGGTCGAACCGCTATCGTCGGGCAGAACCTGCGCCGCGATTTCCATGGCGGCGTCTTCCGATGTCGACTGGTCGTCGCCGACCTCGATGGAGCCGTCGGCAATGGCCTGTTCCAGCTGTGCGCGGTTTTCCATCAGAGAGCGCAGCGACAGGCTGAGCTTGCCGAGCGTTTGCGCCACGGCGATCTTCTCCACCATCTTCGGCGGCACTTCGAACGTGACCGTGCTGGCCTTCTGCGCGGAGTTCTCAAGCGATTCGAGACGCTGGTCGACGGCCAGAATGCGGACGTTGCGAACGATGGTCTCGGCGACCTTGAACTGGTTGGCCTGAGTCCGCTGTTCGGTTTCCCCGCCCTCGCCGATATTGTGCGTCAGGAGAACGTCGACCCGGTCGCCTGGAAAGATGAAGCCGGCGACACCGGAAATGTTGTTGATCGGTACCGTGACGGCGCGCATGCCGGGCTGCAACGCAGCGGCCAGGAAGCCGCGGTCGCCCGGCCCCACCAGCGATGGCTTGGTGATCGGCTGGCCCGCCGGAATGGCGATCCGCGCGACCTTGCCAAGGAGGTCATCCATCTGCACACCCGTCCCCTCGAGGAAATAGGCGTTCTCGACCAGATCCTGCGGCCAGGGCTGATAGCTGAAATGTTCGGGACGGACGATCGTGCCCATGGACAGCGTTGTCTGCGCCACCAGGACTTTCGGACCATCAGGCTCCGCCTGCTGCACCACCGGCACAGCCTGTGCGACAGGCGTTGCCCCCGATCCCAGAAGAATGCGAATTCCGAATGCGGCCCCCAGTGCGATTACAAGCGCACCCACCAGCAACATGACTTTCTTGATATCCATAACGTCTCTAGCCCCTAATCCGGCGTTACCCAGTCATGCCTCTATGCCGCGAACCGGTTAACAATCGGTTCGCCAAGAATGAGAAAGGCCGCGAACGAGATCGCGACGCCATAGGGCGCGCGTATGCGTCCCTCCCGATTCCACCATTTATGTTCGATGAAAACGATCACGGTCAGAACGACGCCGAAGATCGACATCCACAGCATCATCTCGATCAGCGGGCGCAGCGGCAGCCACAGCGCCAGCGCGATGTGCATCTTCAGATCGCCGCCACCCAGCCAGCCCCTCAGCCAGAACAGGCCGAAGAACAGTCCCACGCATCCGGCAAGCAGCAATTGCTCCTTGAAAACCGCCAGATAGGACACGTCCTGCGATGCCCAGTAGAGCACCGCGAGCGCGGCAATCGCCAGGTTCAGCCAGTTCGGAATCCGCCGCGCGCGCACGTCGCTGAAGATGGTATAGAGCAGCAGGCCCGCCAGTACCGCGAGCGCTCCCCAATAGCCGGTGGGAAAGATGATGACCGTCTGCATGGCCGCAAGGGATAGACGCCAAGCCTAAAGAAGCCGTAACCATGGCCGGTAATGATGTTTGCCGCCGACAATCCGCATCCCGACCTGCGTGTCCAGCTGCCCGCTGGCGGGGAGACGCTCTGGCTGACAGCGGACGACGGCGCCCGCATCCGAATGATCCGCTGGGGCGGGGCAAGCGGCGGCGCCCCCTCCCGGCATGTCCTGTTCGCGGGCGGCAAGCGCGACTTCATAGAACGTCATGCCGAAAGCCTGCACCGCCTGATCGCCGCCGGTCATGGCGTCACCGCATTCGACTGGCGCGACCAGGGACTGTCGGCGCGGGCGAGCGTGGCGGACGAGCAGCTGTTCCTGCACATGCGCGCCGACCTGCGCCTGATCGTGGCCGATACGGCCACCCATGCGGGCGGCCCCGTCAGCCTGACGATGCACAGCATGGGCGGCTGCGTCTTTCTCGACCTCATGACGTCGGACAGCACGGTGCGCGCGCAGATTGCCCGCGCCGTCCTGTTCGCGCCCATGCTGGGCATTGGCCGCGCGGGCATACCGCCCTGGGTCATCGCCCGCACGGCGAACTGGCAGGTGGGGCGCGGCAATGCGCGCGGCTATCCACCCGGACAGCTGCCCTACGGTCCTGAGTACCGATCGCCTGCGCGATTCGCGCGCCTGTCGAACGACCGTACCCGCTTCGATGAGGGCTTCAGCTGGATCGATCGGGAGCCTGGCCTTGCGGCGGGCGGCGCGACGTGGGGCTGGCTTGCGGACGGCTACCGCGCCATGGACAGGATCGCCGCCCCCGGCGCGCTCGAATCGGTCGATATGCCCATATTGATGCTTCTCGGGAGTGACGAGCGCGTGGTCAGCAGCACCGCCATAAGGTCCGCCATGGATCGTTTGCCGAACGCCACGCTCAAGATCATCGCAGGCGGACGGCACGAGTTGCAGCAGGACAGCGATGCGGTGCAGGCGCAGATCTGGCCCGAGGTGATGGCGTTTCTGGCATGACCCGGCACCGGACCGACATCGCCATCGTCGGCGCTGGCATCGCGGGCGTCAGCCTTGCGGCCGCGCTTGCCCCCCATGCGCGGGTTGCACTGATCGAGGCCGAAGCGCATCCCGCAATGCACAGCACCGGGCGCTCCGCCGCCTTTTTCGCCGAAACCTATGGCGGGCCGGTGGTGCAGCCACTGACGACGGCGTCGAAGCCGTTTTTCCTGAACCCGCCGTCCGAATTCGCCGACGTCCCGCTCGTCACGCCGCGCGGCGCCCTGCACGTCGCGGACGACGATGGCGCGGCGCTACGGCGGCTTGCGGAGACATTCGCCGGTTCGCCTGTCGTCGTGGATGTGCTGGGTGAGGCACAGACCAGAGCGCGCTGTCCGCTTCTGGCGGCGGACTGGAACCGGCGCGCACTGTGGGAGCCGGAGTGCCGCGATATTGATGTTGCCGCGCTGCATCAGGGCTATCTGCGCATGGCGAAACGGGACGGCGCACGGATGTTCACGGAGGCGCCCCTGCTCACCGCCGCCAGAGAAGCTGAACGATGGCGGTTGCAGGCTGGCACCAGCGCGATCGAGGCCGAAATCGTCGTCAATGCCGCCGGAGCATGGGCGGATCCGGTGGCGCTGCTGCTTGGCGCGAAACCACTGGGCATCCAACCGTTTCGCCGCAACATGGTGGTGGCCGAAACCGACCGGACCTTTGCCAGTGACAGTCCTCTCGTGGTGGATGCCGGTGGCGGTCTCTATTTCAAACCCGAAGGCGACCGGCTGTGGATCAGCCCGCATGACGAAATTCCGGCGGACCCTGGCGACGCGCGGCCCGAAGACATCGACATCGCCATCGCGATCGACCGCTTCGAACGCGCGACCACCGCGAAAGTCATGCGCGTCACGCATAGCTGGGCGGGCCTTAGGAGTTTCGCGCCCGACCGTCTGCCGGTCTATGGCTATGACGAAAATGTCCCGAATCTGTTCTGGTGCGCGGGACAGGGCGGCTTCGGCATACAGACCGCGCCCGCCGCGGCCGAAATGGCTGCGGCGGGCGTGTTGAAACGACGAAGTGTGAACATCGACCCGCAGCCCTATGCCGCGACCCGGTTTTCCTGATCCCTAGGAAGCGGCGCGCTTACGGCGGCGCAGCGCACCCAGGCCCGCGAGACCGAGACCCATCAGACCGATAACGCCCGGTGCCGGTACGTTCTGTGGATTCTCGAACACGTCGAGATTGATGAATTTCAGTTTGAACGCGTCGGCGATATGGTCCTGCGTGCGGAACAGGTCGGCGGCGACGATGACGACATTACCATAGTCGCTCGCACCAAAATCAAAGTTGTCGCGCGTGCGCGTCTGGCCTGCCACATGACCCGACTGCCAATAATCCGTGTCGTAATTCAGGAACGTCGACAGGTCCGGGAAAGCCGTCGTTGGATCGAGGAACTGATCGAAACCGAGCGGCACATTACCCACCAGGATAGATACGTCACCATCGACCACGCCATTGTTGTTGAAAAGCGTGACCCCAACATTTTCGGGGCGCACCAGCTGGTCGAACTGCAGGACGATATAATCCTGGCTGCCGCCATTATCGATCTGGTGACCGGGCGCGGTGCCGTCCTCGAAGCGGTTCGTAACGCCCAGGCCGCCGCCATATTCGCCCAGATAGGCGTTGGCATGCGCGCTGCTGTTGTTCCAGCCGCCTCCGCCCAGGATGGACCATGCGGTCGCCTTCACGTTCACCGTGCCGCCATTGCCGTCCATGATCTCATACAGCTTGGCATTGCCATAACCATGACCGGTATTCTGCGTTTCATGGTTCAGGTTGATATGAACCGGTGCCGCGTAGGCCGCGCCCGCCAGCGTCAGCGCCGCCCCCGCGGTCGCCATGCGCAATATCGTTTCTGCAATCGTCATATTCGTCATCCCGCCTGTTGTCTCTGCCTGGGAAATCTACTTGTCGGATACTCAAGCAAGAGCCGTACCATTCCGGCACTGCACTGAATCCATTGAAATTTCGATTCAGGCATATTCCAAAGTGTAAAATCCACCGACTCTGCGACGGAAGTCGAAGGCACATTGCCACTTACTGTCGCACTACCGAATATTGCCCGGTTTTACAAACGATTCCGCATTGCCGGTCTAGGAAAGCACTTCCTCGATGGCCCGGTTGGCCAAAGCGTCCGCGCGCTCATTATCGGGATCGCCCGCGTGGCCCTTCACCCAGCGCCAGTCGATCTCATGAGGTTTCGCCGCCGCCAGCAAATCCTTCCACAAATCCTCGTTCTTGACGGGCGTCTTCGCCGCCGTCTTCCAGCCGTTGCGGATCCAGCCATGCACCCATTTCGTGATGCCGTCGCGCACATAGACGCTGTCCGTGGTCAGGATGACTTTGCAGGGCCGTTTCAGCGCGTTCAGCGCCGCGATCGCCGCCATGATCTCCATGCGGTTGTTGGTGGTCTCCGCCTCGTAGCCATAAAGCTCGCGCTCGCGACCCCCCATGCGCAGCAGCGCGCCCCAGCCGCCCGGACCGGGATTGCCCTTGCACGCGCCGTCCGTGGCGATCTCCACCGTCTGCATCACCACATCCCCCGCATCAGGAATGCGCCCGGTAATGCTCGAGGCGGCGCGCGAAGGCCATTGGATCCTTGCGTGTCACCATCGCGCCCGCGGGCGTGTGTATCCAGTCATAGGCCCGTGTCAGCAGGAACCGCAGCGCCGCGCCCCGGCACAGCCCGTTTAGCGCACCATGCTCGGCGTCGGAAAGCGCCCGCTGCGACGCATATCCCGCAACGAGCGCGTCCGAAATCGCATCGCCCAGCCAGCCGCCGTCATCGTCGAAAGCCCAGGCCGCATGGGTGATCGCCAGATCATAGGCAAACGCACCCGTGCAGGCGAAATAAAAGTCGATCAGCCCCGACACGCGCCCGCCCAGCACCAGCACATTGTCCGGAAACAGGTCGGCGTGGATCATTCCCTCGGGCAGATCCGCCGGCATGTGCGCGTCCTGCCAGTCCAGTTCGCTCCGCACCAGACCGGGCAGGCCGGGGTCGATGTCCGACAGATGGCCGTCACAGGCCGCGGCAAGTTCATGCCAGCCCGCCAGCGCCAACGTGTTCGCGCGGCTGCCTTCGAAATCCGCCGCCGCCAGATGAAGTCCCGCCAGCGCCGCCCCCGCCTCTCCGGCCAGCGCCGCCGTGATATGTGTCACGGAAACCCCCGGCAGGAATTCGATCAGGCAGGCCGGCCGTCCTTCCAGCACCTGCAGCGCTTTGCCGGTCCGGTCGGTCACCGGCGCGGGAACAGGCAGGCCCTTCGCCGCCAGATGCGCGGTCAGGCTCAGAAAATAGGGCAGGTCGGCCGCATCCACGCGCTTCTCGTAAAGCGTCAGAATGAAACGGGTCTCCGTGGTCTCGACCAGATAATTCGAATTCTCCACGCCTTCGGCGATACCTTTGGCACTCACAAGCTCGCCGACGTCATAACCCGTCAGAAACGCGCTCAGCGCCTCCGCGGAAACGTTCGTGTAAACGGCCATCAGGCGGCGTTCAGGACACGCGGCAGCTTGAAGGTCACATTCTCCTCGACCGTCGTCACATTCTCGATCTCGACATCGCGCCCGTCGGAAAGCCGCGCGATCAGTTCCTGCACCAGCACCTCGGGTGCCGACGCGCCCGCCGTGATGCCGATGGTCTCCGCATCCGCGATCAGGCTTTCGTCCAGTTCGCTGGCCCGCTGCACCAGCGCCGACCGCGCGCCGCAGCGTTCGGCGACCTCGACCAAGCGCAGGCTGTTCGAGCTGTTGGGCGCACCGATGACCAGCACCACGTCGCAGGCGGTCGCCATCGCCTTGACCGCCTCCTGCCGGTTCGATGTCGCGTAACAGATATCCTCGCCGCGCGGAGCCTGTATCGCGGGATATTTCGCCTGCAAGGCCGCGACGATCTCCGCGGTGTCATCGACCGACAGCGTCGTCTGCGTCAGAAAGGCGAGATTATCCGGGTCCAGCCCCTCCAGCTTCGCGACATCCGCAACCGTCTCCACCAGCGTCATGCGCCCCTCGGGGACCTGTCCGAAGGTGCCGATGACTTCGGGGTGCCCCCCATGGCCGATGAAGACGATGTGCACGTCCTTGCCGATCAGGCGTTCGGCCTGCCGGTGCACCTTCGACACCAGCGGGCAGGTCGCGTCGACATAGGTCAGCTCGCGCCGTTCCGCCTCGGCGGGCACCGATTTCGGCACACCATGGGCAGAGAAGATGACCGGTACGCCGTCCGGAACCTCGTCCAGTTCCTCGACGAAGACCGCGCCCTGCGCGCGCAGGCTGTCGACGACATATTTGTTATGCACGATCTCGTGCCGCACATAGACGGGCGCGCCATATTTCTGGATGGCGACCTCGACGATCTGGATCGCCCGGTCGACGCCCGCGCAGAATCCGCGCGGATTGGCGATCAGGATTTTCAGGGGATGCGTATTGGGAAGGGGCGTATCGGTCATGTGGCAGGAGATAAGGAGTTTCTTGCCGCTCCGAAACCCGCTTCCTATAGGAAGGCCAGCTTTCCCGTCAGGACGAACATCTATGCGCCGCCTCTTCGCCTCCCTCACCCTCACATCGGCCCTCGCCCTGTCGGCCTGCGGCGGCGGCAATCCGCTCCAGGTCGCGCGCAGCGCCTGCCCCGCGGTGGGCGTCCTCGAATATACCGGCGACACCACGCTGTTCAGCCC
>JBARZR010000154.1:0-11705 GCA_049650205.1 Pacificimonas sp.
ATCTCAGGAGGACATCCTGGAAGAAGAAGCTGACCTGGCCGATGAAATGGGCATGGAAGGTCAGGAAGAAATGCTTGACGATCAGGCCGACGCCATGGGCGAAATGGCTGACGAAGTCGACGGCAACATGGTCGACGAGTCCGACATGGACATGGAAATGGAAACTGAAACCGAGATGTAATCTCGCTTCGGTTTATTCCGATCCAACAGGAAGGGCGTCCCGGGAACGGGGCGCCCTTTTTGCTGTGTCCGGGTCGATAATCTAGAGACTGGCTGGGGCGGCAGGGATCGAACCTGCGAATGGCGGCATCAAAAGCCGCTGCCTTACCACTTGGCGACGCCCCAGCAATCCTGCCCGGCTCCGGCTTTTGCCAGAATCGGAGCGTGCGCTCTAATGGACTGCGCGCAAATTGCAAAGACCGGGTTGCCGCAGGCCAGCCTGTTGTCTAGCGCAGGAACAGAATTCCCGCACCTAGATGTGAAGAGAAGACCATCCATGACGTTCCTGGTAACCGGCGCGGCCGGCTTCATCGGCTATCATCTGTCAGAGCGGCTGTTGTCGCGCGGCGAGACCGTGGTCGGCATCGACAATGTGAACGATTATTATTCGACGAAGCTGAAACGGGACCGTATCGCCGACCTTAAGCGGCGTCATAACGGGTTCACCTTCATCGAAGTGGACTTTGCCGACCAGGCCGCGCTGACCGAGGCGCTGCGCCCGCACCGGATCGACCGGGTGGCGCATCTGGGCGCACAGGCGGGCGTGCGCTATTCGATAGAGAACCCGCACGCTTATGTGCAGTCGAATCTGGTCGGTCATATCAACCTGCTGGAATATGCCCGTCACTCCGACACGGTCGATCATATGGTCTATGCGTCGTCCTCGTCGGTTTATGGCAGCAACAAGGCCCTCCCCTTCCGCGTCAGCGATCGGGTGGATCAGCCGATTTCGCTCTACGCCGCCACCAAGAAGGCGGATGAACTGATGAGCGAGACTTATGCGCATCTGTACCGCCTGCCGCAGACGGGCCTGCGCTTCTTCACCGTTTATGGCCCTTGGGGCCGCCCCGACATGGCGATGTGGCTGTTTACGCAGGCGATTCTGGAGGACCGCCCGATCAAGGTGTTCGGTGAGGGCAATATGCAGCGCGACTTCACCTATATCGAGGATATCGTATCTGGCGTGGTCGCGTGCCTGGACAATCCGCCGCCCGACGATGGTAGCGAAAAGGCCGGGGGATCGGTCAGTCCGCACCGGCTCTACAATATAGGCAACAATCAGTCCGAAGAGCTAGGCAAGATGATCGGCTTGATAGAGCAGGCGGTTGGCAAGGAAGCGAGGCGGGACGTCCTGCCCATGCAGCCGGGCGACGTGCGGGCGACTTTCGCCGACATCGACGCAATCGCGGGCGACCTGGGCTATGCGCCCACCACGACGATAGATGAGGGCGTCCCGCGCTTCGTCGATTGGTATATGCGCTATCACGGGTTGAAGTCCTGACCCGGCCACTGCACGCGGAACAGGGCCAAGACAGATGAACTATTTCCTTTGGGGGATGTTCGGTCCCGTCAGCTGGCCGGTCTGGCTGGCGATCATTGGTGTGCTGGCACTTTTCCTGAAGCGGCGAAGGCTGGCCAACATGGCGCTTGGTACCGCGGCGATCACTGGCATTGCCTTTGCGTTCCTGCCGCTGGGTCCGGCGCTGATGGGTATGCTGGAAAGGCAATATCCGCCGGTCTCTACACCCGGTGTTGCCGACCATATCCTCGTCCTGGCTGGCGGAGAGGATTTGCAGGCCGGTCTGTGGTCGGGCCGGATGGAACTCAAAATCGCGGGCGACCGTCCCGTTCAGGCGGCATTGCTCGCGCGGCGTATGCCCAGCGCCCAGCTGTGGATAGCGGGATATGGCGATGGAAACGCCAACCGCGCCAGCGATACCGGAGCCGTCGCCGCCTATTGGCGCAAGTCAGGCATCGCGGCGAAACGAATTCATGAACTGAAGAACACGGCCGACACCTGCGCCAACCTGGCTGCGTTCGAGGCATCGGGACGTGTCCTGTTGGTCACATCGGCATTCCATATGCCCCGCGCCATGGCGTGCGCGCGGAAAACCGGCCTCGACCTGCAGCCCCATCCCGTCGACTATAATTCACGACCGGATTTCGGCGGCGGTCCAAGCCCGGTTCGCAACTACACGCTGCTCGACCTCGCTGCGCATGAATATGTGGGCCTGTTATGGTATCGGCTGACCGGCAGGATCGACTAAGCTAGAGGACCCAGCGGCGGAAATCGCCCTCTATCTCGCGCCCGCGCCACGCACCCTTCAGGTCGCCCAGCACGCCGTCTTTCCGCACCAGTGCAGCCAGCTTGCCTGCGTCCATGTGGACATACTCGTCGTGCGCCACGGCAAGCAGAACGGCGTCATAATCCCGACCCTCAAGCGCGTCGGCGTCCAGCTGCAGACCATATTCATGCTCTGCTTCATCCGCATCGGCCATGGGGTCGTGCACGGTAACGTTGTGACCCAGCCATTTTAGACGCTCGATCACATCGACGACCTTGGAATTGCGAAGGTCGGGAACGCCTTCCTTGAAGGTCAGTCCCAGAACCAGCACATCGCCCGCACGCTGCAGATGATCATGTACGCGGTCGGCGACATAGGCACCCATGCCGTCGTTGATGGACCGGCCCGCAAGGATGACCCGCGGCAGATGCCCGACCTGCTGCGCCTTGTAGCTGAGATAGTAAGGATCGACGCCGATGCAGTGTCCGCCCACGAGGCCCGGCGAGAATTTTAGGAAATTCCACTTCGTGCCTGCGGCTTCGAGGACGTCGTGAACGCTGACACCGATTTTCTGAAAGATGACGGCAATCTCGTTCATGAAAGCGATATTGATATCGCGCTGGGCGTTTTCGATCACTTTCGCGGCTTCGGCGGCCTTGATGGAGGCGGCGCGGAACGTGCCGCCGGTCGTAACCTTGCCGTACAGGTCGGAGAGGAGGTCGGTGACCTCTTGATTCTCACCGGCGACCACCTTCATGATCTTGTCGACCGTATGCACCTTGTCACCCGGATTGATCCGCTCCGGCGAATAGCCGAGAAAAAAGTCTTTGCCCTGCTTCAGGCCGGATACGTCTTCGATGATAGGTCCGCATTCCTCCTCGGTGACACCGGGATAGACCGTGCTTTCGTAGACGATGACCGGCGTTTTACCGGGTTTCAGCACACTCGCCAGCGCCCGCGTCGCGCCATGGACCGGACCTAGGTCCGGCTGGTTCGCCGCGTCGACAGGTGTTGGCACGGTTACGATGAAAATATCCGCATCCGCCGCGTCGGCAAGGTCGCTGGTATAGGAAAGTGCGCTGGCCTGGAGAACATCATCGGCCACTTCGCGGGTGCCATCGTGCCCGCCCTTTAGTGCGGCGATACGCTCGGCATTCACATCGATGCCAACCGTGTGAAAATGCTTGGCCAGTTGGACGGCAAGCGGCAGGCCGACATAGCCGAGGCCGACGACGGCGATTTTACTATCGGACGATAGGTGCATCACGAGGAATATGTTCCTTCAGGTTCAGATATGCGAGCGCATCTACCCGCGCATTGGTTTAGTTTCTGTCACTAATGACGATGGTCGTGGCGATCGCCTGCGCGACACTACCGAATATGCCAGCGATCGAGGACGCGATCTCAAGGCCGACAAACGGAGTTAGATCCTTTGGCACGACAATCGTCGATCCCGGCGGAATGACGACATTCGAACGGCGCCAGAAACTGCGGCGTGTCGGTTGCGCCGAGCCGTCCGGGAAAATCACGAATATGCGGCTTTCATCGCTATTGCTCTGATCGCCGCCAGCTTTCGCGATGTAGTCGTTCACAGAGCGGTCGGCCTGAAACTGCAACGCGCCTGGATTGAGAACACTACCGAATACGTAAACGCTGTTGGGCTTGTTGGGCACGAACAGTGAATCACCGGATTCAAGCAGAGGGTCGAGATCGGGGCGCACGACCAATGCCAAGGGATCAGCTTCGACGACCATGCGTCCGCTCACCTCATCGGCCGACAATGCGGCGATAATCTGAGATGTCGCCTCGACCGCCCCAGGCTCGACTTCATCACGGGCTGCCAGCGTTAGTACGGTTTCCTGCAACTGGCGGCCCAGGCGCTCGCGACCTGCCCGCTCCGCGTTGCGAACGTTTTCGCGAGTGAATACCGCACCATAGGGATAGGCAGCATCCGTATATCCGCCCGCCCGCGCGATCAGCTGGGAAAGACGTTCGCCAGGCTGGATCGCGTAGAGACCGGGGCTTCGAAATTCGCCTGTCAGGAGAACGGAGCCATCTTCGCCATTTCTGAGCGGGGCGGTGATGCGGATTTCATCGCCGGGACGCAGTATAACATTGACCAGATTGCCAAGTGCATTCGCCCGGTTTGCCGGAAGCTCGAAGCGCTCGAAGCCACCATCGCGCGAGACATCGACGGTTCCCTCGCGCACTGCGGCGAGGATGCCATCCGCCACGGCAACGAGAGTTCCAGCATCGTCGGCATCAGCGATTGGATAGGCACCAGGCCGCCGCACTGCCCCGCCAACACTGACCGTCTGTTCGAGCACGAACGGCAAGAGGTCTGGGTCGCTTTCGAAAATCGGACGGCACTCCTCGTCTTCCAGATCCATTTCGGGAACGATCACATTTCCGCTGATATCGCTGTCCTCGGTCAGTGCCGTGCCCGTCGCCGCAATGCGCGACGTCCGCGGCATCGGCAGATTGGTAGGTTTGGCCTGCTCGCTGCTACGCATGAAACTGTTGCGAAGCAGCGCGTTGAAGCGCGGCGATTGCGTGTTTCTGACCAGCTCACCCAGATAGCGTTCCGCCTGACACGTGCCTGCCGGATCGCCTGCAAGCACCCCCAGGACATTGGGGCTGTTGATATAATCTATATCGGCGCGGCTGAAAATGAACAGCTTGTCGTCGGCGCGCAAATTGACCGGTCTGGTTCCGTTCAGCGCAGCCAGCAAATCAACGGCCTGATACTCACGCAGGCCCGTATCGAGACCCCGGCGCACCAGCACCGACATTGGTAGGTAAGTCCCAAGCTGCAATTGCTGATAGGGGCCGATCAGATCGGCGATCGAACTTGCGGCGGACAATGGTCGGGGACCGGGATTGCTGATGAAGCCGGACAGGGTGACCCGGTTCAGCTTGCCGCCCGCGCTGCCGCCCAAGACGAGAACGGCATCACCGGCTTCGATGCTCGCCGCGCTGGAAACGGCGCCAACGAAATTTTCCTGGCCGTCATTCTCGATCCTGCTGATACTGACCCGGTATCCACGTGGTGGCACGGCACCGCCTGCGTAACCGAGTAGTTCGCTCACGGATGTGCCGCCGCGCAGTTCGTATATGCCAGGGCGCGCCACACCGCCCGCGATCGCCGCGGTATCGCCGATCACGGGGACGACGATACGGTCGCCTTCCTGCACGGCAACCGATGGCGGTGCGCCAATGCCCAAAAGTCCATAGAGGTCAACACGACGCGACGCACCACCCCGGTAAACGAGAACATTGCGCAGACTACCGCTTTTGCGGATGCCACCGGCACGGGCGATGACGGAGGCGATGTCCGCAAGCGAGGTGACCTGATACTGGCCAGGTCTTTCGACCTCACCGCCGATGAAGACCGTAATCGAACGGATACCGCCCAGAGACACATAGATATCCGTACCAAGAAGGCTGTTGCGGGTCGCACCGGCCAGCTGTCTGCGTATCTGGCCAAGCGAGCGCCCGGCAGCCTGAATGGGAGGCAGCGATCCTACGATCAGGCGGCCATCCCTGGCGACGCGCGCGGTTGTCGACTGGTTTGTGGCACCGGAGAAAGTGACCAGCAATTCGTCGCCGACACCAAGCGTATAACTATCGCTGACCTGACCCGTCACCGGCCCGGCATCACCTGAAGTGTTTTTGAACAGATCGTAGCCGAACTGGCGCAAATCACTGACGCCAAGGCGTTCGTTATATTCACGTTCGAGGGGCGACAGCAGCTGCAGGCTGTCAATCGCCTGGCGCGATTGCAGACGGCGGAGCTCAAGCTCCTCCGCAGTGGCGGGACCGTTAAACCCCTGCGGCGCGGTAGGCTGGCGGGAGCGGTCAAGCTGATCCGCTGGGTCGGCCTGCGGCAATGTCGGTGTGGACTGGCGTTGTAACCGTTCCAGAAGTTCAGGTGTGATCTGGGCGGCAAGAGGCGAGGCCAGCAGCGCCAATGCCGGGAATATCAGGGCAAACGCGAGAAACCTTTGGGCGACACCTGCCGCCCGTCCACCCAGAACCATGCCATCAATCCCTCGCGAAACCGCATTTTAATCGAGTGCGCGCTGTTAGAACGTGGGCCTTGACGCCGTCAACCGGACAGCGGCGGAATCATGTGTTGGAGAGACGGCCATTCGCCAGGTCCAGATAGTCTTTCCTAAGCCCCAGCGACAGATCGCCGACCTCGAAATTCCACGGTCCAATTTCGGACACCGGCGTCACTTCGGCGGCAGTGCCGGTCAGGAAGCACTGCTCGAAACTCTCCAGCTCCTCCGGCCAGATCGACCGTTCGATGATCTCGATGCCACGCTTTCGTGCCAGATCCATCACCGTGCGGCGGGTGATACCGTCCAGAAAACAGTCCGGGGTCGGTGTGTGCAGCTTACCGTCCTTAAGGAAGAAGATGTTCGCGCCTGTCGATTCCGCGACTTGCCCGCGCCAGTCGAGCATCAGCGCGTCGCCATAGCCCTTGTCCTCAGCGGCGTGTTTCGACATCGTGCAAATCATGTAAAGCCCACTCGCCTTTGCCTTCGTTGGCGCGGTATAGGGCGCGGGACGCCGCCATTGGGCGACATCCATGCGCAGGCCCTTGCGAATGGCGGCCTCACCGAAATAGGCGCCCCATTTCCAGACAGCGATGGCGAGGTGCGGCTTTGTCTTCTGCGCCGCGACTCCCATCTGCTCACTGCCACGCCAGGCGATCGGGCGCTGGTAACAGTCGGTCAGGCCGTTTTTCTCCATGACCTCCATACAGGCCGCGTCGATCTCATCCCGCGACCAGGGAAGATCGAAACCGAGGATCTTCGCGCTTTCGATCAGCCGTTGATTATGCTCGGACATCTTGAAGATGTTGCCGTTATAGCCGCGCTGTCCCTCGAAAACGGCAGAAGCATAATGCATGGCGTGGGTAAGGATGTGGATATTGGCGCTGCGCCAGTCGACCAGCTTCCCATCGAACCAGATCCATCCCTCCCGGTCGTCATAATTGGGTTCGGGCAGCGGTTCGGCTTTGGTATCGGCGGACATGCATATATTCCTGATGAGGTCGGAGTCGGTTTTCGCGCATCTTCCTTGCCGAAAAGCGGAGGCCTGTGCAAGAACAGGACAGCATGACTGACCTTAACATTGCACCTGCACCTGCGACGCCGACGGCGAATGTACCTGCCGCCTCCCCACTTTTCCTACGTGAAACCGAGGTGCGGCGCGGGATCGAACTGGTGTATTTCGGCTATTCCGACCTGATACGCGGCGCGGACGCGCATTTGGACAAACATGGTCTGGGGCGCGCCCACCACCGGTCGCTTTATTTCATCGCGCGCCAGCCGGGGCTGTCCGTCGGTGCGCTGCTACGGATGCTGGGCATCACCAAACAATCGCTCAGTCGCGTGTTGACGGAATTGCAGCAACGCGGCCTGGTTACGCAGCGCGTCGGTGAGCGTGACCGGAGGCAACGGTTGCTGACGCTGACAGACGCAGGTCTGAAGCTGGAACATGAACTATTTGAACTGCTCAGGCAGCGCATGGCAAGCGCCTATGCCGCGGCGGGACAGGATGCCGTGTCAGGCTTCTGGAAAGTGCTGGCGGAACTCCTGCCCGACGAACAACGCGGCGACATCCTGAACATGCAGGCGCATGAGTAAAAACCCGTCAGTGCGCCAGAAAACGCCCATGCTCAAGGTCGCTCAGCCTGACGGACATCAGCATGTCTTCGCCATCCAGATCGCGTGAGAGCACATGCCCATTCGCCTCCAGCCAGGCGATGCGTTCCCCCTCACCCGCCGGAATTCGGAACTCATAGATCTTCGCGTCGACCTGAAGCCGGTTGCCGATAGCCTCCCGGAACGCCTCAACGCCCTGCCCGGTAATCGCGGACAGCGCGAGATGGTCGTCGTCGACGCGCAGCGCCGCGCGTTCGTCGGTGGGCAGCAAGTCGATCTTGTTCATCACCTCGACAATTGGCACATCGCCGTCCCGCTCGATGCCGAGGTCGGACAGAACAGCATAGACGTCCTCCGCCTGCGCCGCGCTGTCGGGGTGCGCGGCATCACGGACATGCAGGATCAGGTCGGCCTCCAGCACTTCCTCCAGCGTGGCGCGGAACGCGGCGACCAACTGTGTCGGCAGGTCGGAGATAAAGCCCACCGTGTCCGACATGATGACCTTGTCGATACCCGGTAGATCGACATTGCGCAGGGTCGGGTCAAGCGTGGCGAACAGCAGATCCTTCGCCATAACTTCCGCGCCCGTCAGCCTGTTGAACAGCGTCGATTTTCCGGCATTGGTGTACCCCACCAGCGCGACAAGTGGATAGGGTGCCTTCTGCCTGCGCGCCCGGTGCAGGCCGCGCGTTCGCGTAACCTGTTTCAGCTCCCGGCGGATTTTCGCCATGCGGTCGCGGATCAGGCGACGGTCGGTCTCGATCTGCGTCTCGCCGGGACCGCCCAGAAAACCAAAACCGCCGCGTTGCCGTTCCAGATGGGTCCAGGACCGTACGAGGCGACTGGCCTGATATTCCAGATGCGCCAGCTCGACCTGCAACTGGCCTTCGCGCGTCGCGGCCCGCTCGCCGAAGATTTCCAGAATCAGTCCGGTACGGTCGATAATCTTGACACCAGTATCCGCTTCCAGATTGCGCTGTTGCAACGGCGACAGCGCGCCGTCGACGACGATCAGCTCGGCATCCTCCGCGGCGGCCGTCGCCTTCATCGCCTCAACCTGACCGGACCCGAACAGCGTCCCCGCCTTGGGAGCGCGCACGCGGATGACCTCTTTCGCCACCACATCGAGTGCGATCGCGCCCGACAGATTGACAGCTTCCTCAAGCCGAGCTTCGGGATCGCGCGGGTTCGCAGTGCGGCTCAGGTCGGGCAGCACCACCAGCGCGCGGGCACCGTAATTGCGGCCACTGACATCTTCGGTGATCGTGCTGATGTCAATCGTCCCCGCCGTCTTCGGACGCTTTTTCGGCCTCGAACATCTGCACGGGACCGGACGGCATGACTGTCGAAATCGCATGCTTATAGACCAGTTGCGATTGGCCATCGCGGCGCAACAACACGCAGAAATTGTCGAACCACGTGACATTGCCCTGCAGCTTCACGCCATTCACCAGAAACATCGTGACGGGCATCTTGGCTTTGCGCACAGCGTTCAGAAACGCGTCCTGAAGATTGTTCGATTTGTCAGGCATGGGAGTTGCTGTCCCTTCTTGGGTGGGGGGTAAGCGAACAACATAGGCAGCGGTATATGACATTTTAAGGCATGCGTACGCCGCAGACAGCAAAAACTATCAGTCCTTGCGAACCTCGCCTGCCGCATCGCCTAGTTTCAGCGCCTTCAGCTTTCGGTGTAGCGCTGACCGCTCCATGCCGACGAAGGACGCCGTGCGGCTGATATTGCCACTGAAGCGCTTGATCTGAACGCGCAGATATTCACGCTCGAACGCTTCCCTCGCTTCCCTTAGCGGCGATCCCATGATGGAACGCCCTTCGCCCTGCGCGACATCGCCCGGACCCTGCACGACCTCGGGCGGCAGGGCGGCGCCGTCGATGGTTGTCAGCTTTTCCGGCGGCGCGAGGATCAGGATGCGCTCTATGATATTTCTCAACTGCCGTACGTTGCCCGGCCATTCATAGCTTTGCAGCGCGGCAATGGCATCTTCGGCCAGCTTCGGTGTGGCAATTCCACGTTCCGACGCGAAGCGCGACAGGAAGTGATTGGCTAGCGCCGATATATCTTCCCGCCGTTCTTCCAGCGAGGGAAGTTCCAGCGGCACAACGGCCAAGCGGTAATAGAGATCTTCACGAAAGCGTTCGCAGGCGATCTCCTCGGCCAGCACGCGGGATGTCGAGGAAACGACGCGCACATCAACCTTGACGGCGCGCGAGCCGCCCACACGCGTAAACACCTGATCGGTCAGGACGCGCAGGATCTTGCCCTGCGTCGTCAGCGGCATGTCGGCAACCTCGTCAAGGAACAGCGTCCCACCATGCGCCTGCTCAAACAGGCCGACCCGTGCCGTTCCATCGCCTTCCTCGACACCGAACAGCGCTTCCTCCATGCGGTCGGGATGCAGGCGGGCGGAAGAGACGGTGATGAATGGTCCCGATGCCCGCGTCGACCAGTCGTGCAGCAGACGCGCTGCGATCTCCTTGCCAGATCCCGGCGGACCCTCGATCAGCACGCGACTGCCCGTTGGTGCGGCGCGTTTCAGTGTAGCGCGGACATTGGCGATGGCCGTACTTTCGCCGATCAGATCGGTCTCGATACCGACACGCCCGCGCAAATCTTCATTCTCACGACGCAACCGTTCCGTTTCGGTGGCGCGGCCTACCGTAAGCAGCAGTTCCTCCGCCTGGAAAGGCTTTTCGATGAAATCATAGGCCCCGCGCTTGATGGCGGCGACGGCGGTTTCGATATTGCCGTGTCCCGAGATGATGATGACCGCCAGACTGGCGTCACGCTGTTTGATGACGTCGAGAAGCTCGATCCCGTCCAGCCTCGATCCCTGCAACCAGACGTCGAGGACCACCAGAGCGGGTCGGCGTTCCGCTATTGCAGAGAGCGCGTCGTCGCTGTTTCCCGCTGTCCGCGCCTCATAACCCTCGTCCTCCAGGACACCCGCGACCAGATCGCGAATATCTTCCTCATCGTCGATCACCAGAATGTCGAGCGGCATCAGTATCTATCCGTTTTGATCGGTTGCGCCGAGGCGCGCCAGCGCGGCGGGGTCGAAGGCCATGCGCACGCAGGTGCCGCTGCCCTCGCCGCGGTCGTGAAATGATAATATACCGCCATGTTCCTCCACGATCTTGCTGACGATGGCGAGGCCGAGGCCCGTCCCCTTCGCACGGGTCGTAACATAGGGCTCCGTCACCCGTTCGCGCAAATGTTCCGGCATTCCGGGTCCATTGTCGCAGGTTTCCGCGATCAGTAGGCCGGATTTCTGTCTCAGCCTCATCTGGATGTCCGGTTTCGGCATTCCATTGGTTTCATTTTCCTCTGTCGCCTCGGCAGCGTTCTTCAGCAGATTGGTGAACGCCTGCGCGATCTGCCGACGATCGCAAACGAGATCCGGCAACTCGTCGTCCCGTACCATGCCGTAACTGATGCCTGGGTGACCGACTTCCTGCAGGAACAGGGTTTCTCTCGCAATCTCATCGATCCTTTCCGGTCGAAAGACGGGCTTCGGCATTCGCGCGAAGGATGAGAATTCATCGACCATATTGCGCAGATCGCCGACCTGGCGGACGATGGTGCTGGTCAGTTTGCTGAAGACTTCATCCCCCTCGGCGATTTTATCGCCATAGCGACGCTGTAACCGCTCGGCGCTCAGCTGGATGGGCGTCAGGGGGTTTTTAATCTCATGGGCGATGCGGCGCGCGACGTCCGCCCAGGCCGCGC
>JBARZR010000155.1:0-8241 GCA_049650205.1 Pacificimonas sp.
GTGACCTTGGCGGCACGATGCGCCTGGGTGCCTATTCTGCCGAGCTCGCATCCGGGAGCAGGATTGCTGAAATCTACGGCACGACCGAAATCAGCGAACGGCATCGTCACCGCTACGAAGTCAACTACGCCTACCGCGAACAGCTGGAAGCGGACGGCCTTGTTTTTGCAGGCAATAGCCCCGACGGCCTGTTACCGGAAACCGTCGAACGCCCGGACCACCCCTGGTTCATCGGCGTGCAGTTTCACCCGGAACTGAAATCGAAACCCTTTGACCCGCACCCGCTTTTCGCCAGTTTCATTGCTGCGGCCGTTCGGCAATCGCGGCTGGTTTGAACAGGCTGGACTGGCCCAAACGCAAAACGGGCCCGCCACTCCCCCCAGAGCGGCCGGCCCGTTTCTCCGCTCTGTTGGGCGGGACGAGAAACTGTCTGGCAACGCTCGTGCCTGCGAGAACCATTTCGCTCAAGCTCAATCTGTAACTACCGCGTATTTTCGTTTCAACCTGTTGCCGCCACGACACGCCGCTTGCACAGGCGCACCGCCATGCTATCAGCCTGAGCCATGAGAATGACCCGCACCTTCGTGCCTGTGATGCGCGAAAATCCCGCCGACGCTGAAATCGTCAGTCACCGCCTGATGTTGCGCGCCGGGCTGATCCGGCAAACGGCAGCGGGCATTTACGCTTGGTTGCCGCTTGGTCATCGGGTACTTGAAAAAATCGCCAGTATCGTCCGGCGCGAGCAGGACAGGGCAGGGGCGGCAGAAATGCTTATGCCCACGATCCAGTCCGCCGATCTGTGGCGAGAGTCAGGGCGCTATGATGCTTATGGCCCGGAAATGTTGCGCATTCAGGACCGGTCAGGTCGCGACATGCTTTACGGGCCGACCAATGAGGAGATGATCACGCGGCTGTTCATGGCGGAAACCAAATCATACCGCGACCTGCCGAAGATGTTCTATCATATTCAATGGAAGTTCCGCGATGAGGTTCGTCCGCGTTTCGGCATCATGCGTGGCCGCGAATTCCTGATGAAGGACGCTTACAGCTTCGACCTTGACGAGGTGGGTATGAAGTCAAGCTATGACGCGCAGTTTCGCGCCTATCTGCGTACCTTCGCTGCGCTCGGCCTGAAGGCCGTCCCCGTCCGTGCGCCCACCGGTCCGATCGGCGGTGACATGAGTCATGAGTTTCATGTCCTCGCCGATACCGGCGAAAGCGCGATCTTTTATGATGCGGCACTTGAGGAAATTGACATCGATGATCCTGACGCGGTCGAGAAACTGTCGAATACCTACGCCATGGAGGAGGAGGAACACGCCAAGGTCGCGGATTGCCCCGTGCCTGCGGACCGCCTGCTGAAACGACGTGGAATCGAGGTCGGACATATCTTCGCTTTCGGCGCGAAATATACCGAAGCCATGGGATATACAGTGCAGACGAGTGACGGCGGAGTCGTCCATCCCTTGATGGGTAGCTACGGCATCGGCGTCTCGCGCCTGATGGGCGCGCTGATCGAGGCGAATCATGACGATGACGGCATCGTCTGGCCCGAACAGGTCGCGCCCTATCGCGTCGGTCTCATCAATCTGCGTCAGGGCGACGAAGCCTGCGACGCAATGTGCGATGATCTTTACACGAAGCTGTCGGACGCGGGCCTAGAGGCGCTCTACGACGACCGGGACGAACGTGGCGGTGCGAAGTTCGCCAGCATGGATATCATTGGCCTCCCCTGGCAGGTGATCGTTGGTCCGCGCGGGGCGAAATCCGGCGTGGTTGAGGTCAAGAACCGCCGCACGGTTGAGAAAGTGGAGCTGTCGCCGGACGATGCGCTTTCGCGGGTTGGCGGGTGAGTTGACGCTATGCTGAGCGCTTACGAACGCACGCTCGCGCGTAAATATCTGCTGCCTGCACGGGGAGAAGGATTCATATTTCTTGTCGCCAGTATCAGCCTGGTCGCAGTTGCTCTGGGCGTTGCCGCGTTAATCGTAGTTATGTCGGTGATGAACGGCTTTCGCGCGGAACTGTTCGAGCGGATCAATGGCTTGAACGGTGATGCCGTGGTTCAGGGCTTTGCCGGTCGCCTGCCGGATTGGGAGCCGCTACTTTCCGATATTGAGGACCTTCCTGGCGTCACCAGCGCCGCTCCTATCGTCGAGACGCCCCTTCTGGCCAGCCACCGCAACCGCGCGGAAGGTGTCCTGCTACGCGGAATGCGGTTCGAGGATTTCGACCTGATCCCGCAGTTGCAAGACGGCATCGTCAGTGGCCGCTTCGAAGATGTCTGGCGCGGCGAGGAACCGCGGGTCGCCATCGGCGCGCGGCTGGCGGAGATCATGGGTGTCGGTGTCGGCGAAACGATCAGTCTGATTTCGCCGGAAGGGCAGGTTACGCCGTTCGGCACGACGCCGCGCATCGTGCCCTACCAGGTAGGCGCGATCTTCGAGGTGGGTATTTTCGAATATGACAAGGCCATGGTCCTGATGCCGCTCCAGGATGCGCAACTCTATTTGCGCATGGGCGAAGATGTCGGCCTTATCACGATCAACACAACCAACGCCGATCAGGTAGAGACGATACTGGCCGACGTTCCGGGCCTAGTCGGACAGCGCGGCGTTCTGGTTGACTGGCGGCAGATGAACGGTCAGCTGTTCGAGGCGCTCGCGGTGGACCGCATCGTCACCTTTGTCGTCGTTGGCTTCATAATGCTGATCGCATGTTTCAACATCCTGACCAGCCTGATCATGCTTGTACGGGTCAAGACGAAAGACATAGCCATCCTACGTACTATGGGCGCCCAGCGGGCCGCGATCATGCGGGTTTTCGTAACCGTCGGCACGTTGATCGGCACATCCGGCATCTTTCTGGGGGCTGTTCTGGGCTTCACGCTACTGACATTCCGGCAGGGCGTTATCGCTGGCATCGGCAGGCTGACAGGTGTGGAAATCTGGGATCCGTCGATGCGTTATCTGACGGAATTGCCCGCGCGCACCAATCCGGTTGAGGTCGTCATCGTCTGTGTGGCCGCGCTCATCCTTAGCTTCCTCGCCACACTATATCCCGCATGGCGCGCGGCTAATACCGACCCCGTACAGGTGCTGCGCTATGAATAGTCCTGCGGCCATCCTGAATGTCGAGGGCCTGTCGCGCAGTTTCACGCAAGGCGGCGCAACCATCGAAGTCTTGCGCGGCGTAGATCTAAGCATCGCGCCCGGTGAGATTATCGCACTGCTTGGCCCCTCCGGCAGCGGCAAATCGACCATGTTGCAGGCGATCGGCCTGCTGGAGGGTGGCTTTCAGGGCAGCATCTCCATCGATGGTGAGCGGGTCGAGACCGCCAGTGCCGCCATGCGCACGAAGGTTCGGCGGGAAAAGCTGGGTTTTGTTTACCAGTTCCACCATCTACTCCCCGACTTCACGGCGGAGGAGAATGTGGTCATGCCGCAGATGATCGCTGGCGTGAAGCGCGGCGATGCCTTGGCCCGGGCACGCGATCTCTTGACCGAGCTCGGCCTCGAACATCGCCTGACACACCGGCCCGCGCAACTATCGGGCGGTGAACAGCAGCGTGTCGCCGTTGCCCGCGCGCTCGCCAATAGTCCGGCGCTCATATTGGCCGATGAACCCACGGGCAATCTGGACGAGACCACTTCGGAGCGGGTCCTGGCTGAATTTCTGAAGGTCGTTCGCAGTCGCGGGCATTCCGCGCTGATCGCTACCCATAATACCGCGCTGGCAGCGCAAATGGACCGGGTGGTCGAACTGCACGAGGGGCGGCTGGCCTGAAGCGGTCAGGCCGGGCTTCCCAAACTGCCAGTATGTCATACACTGGCCGTTTTATAGACTGCGCCGCATGACCTACCGGAACATCGCGCCGCTATTCATTCTTTTCCTGTCCGTTTTGCTGGCCTCTTCCGTCGATGCCAATCAGGAGCCAATGGAAGCCGGGCCCATTGCCGAAACGCGCTACGGGAAGGTGCGCGGATCGACGGAACAGGGCATCAACGTGTTCAAAGGCGTCAGATATGGGGCGGACACGGCCCCCCGGCGTTTTCAGCCCGCCCTGCCGCCTGAACCCTGGGCCGACGTCAGGGACGCACGGACTTACGGTCCGGCATCGCCCCAGATTCCTGCGAGCAATCCCCTGTTCGCGTCATGGGCACCTGTACCAGCGGAAAGCTATTCGGAAGACATGCTGTTCCTGAATGTCTGGACGCCAGGCCTGGACGAGCGGAAGCGGCCTGTGATGGTCTGGTTTCACGGTGGCGGTTTTTCGTCCGGGTCTGGCGCGGCGCGGGTCTATGACGGCGTCAATCTGACGAACCGGGGCGACGTGGTTGTCGTCACCGTCAATCACCGTCTGAATGCTTTCGGTTATCTGGACATGAGCGCTTACGGCGATGATTTCGCGGGCAGCGCGAATGTCGGCAGCATGGACATGGTAAAGGCGTTGGAATGGGTGCGGGACAATATCGCCGGCTTTGGTGGAAATCCTGACAACGTCACGATATTCGGAGAGAGCGGTGGTGGCGGCAAGGTCACGGCGCTGATGGGCATGAATGCCGCAGAAGGACTGTTCCATCGTGCCATTGTGCAAAGCGGTTCGCAGTTCCGGCCGATTTCGCAGGAAACCGCACGCGCGGATACGGCGCGCCTGCTGGAGGTTCTGGCTATTCGGGAAGACGAGGGCGCGCGCCTTGCCACGGTGCCGAGCGAGAAGATCATTTCTGCAATACAGGTGCTGGAGGGGAGCGATGCTGGTATCCGCTTCGGCTTCGTCGCGGACAGCAGCGACATGGCGACGCCTGTGGAGAATATTCTCGCGCCTGCGATGTCGGCCGCGGTACCACTCCTGATCGGAACGACGGCTGACGAGATGCGGCTATTCCTGGCCGCCGACCCGGGCAATTTCACGACCAGCTTCGATGAACTTCCGCAGCGCCTCGAACCTCTGTTGACCCATGACGATGCGCTGCGTGTGATTGCGGAATATCGCCGATTGCTTCCCAACGCGCCGGCTTTTGAAATCCTGTCTAGGTCGGCCAGCGATGTTGCCTTCCGCGCCGGTGCCGTCAGCGCGGCGCTGGCGAAGGCTGAGCAAGGGAGGGCGCCTGTATGGATGTATCAGCTCAACTGGAAATCGCCTGTGATGAATGGCGCACTGGGGGCGATGCACGCGCTCGATCTAGCGTTCATGTTCGACAATGCCGCCTATTCGACCAGCATGGCTGGTCCGCCCCAGGATAGCCAGATCATGGCCGACCAGATGTCGGAAGCCTGGATCGCCTTTGCGCGCCACGGTGAGCCAAATGCAAGAGGGCTTCCCTATTGGCCGAGTTTCACTACGGATGAACGATCCGTCATGATTTTCGACAAAAAATCTTATGTCGAAGAAGATTATTTCAAGGAACGCGACAGCCTGTTTGAAACTCTGCCATCACCGCGATAACTGACCATGATCGACAAACTGGCATTGATTTGCCCAAGACCGCCTCTGGACGTTGCCTTTCGCAGGCCTGTCAGTGCGCCTCCGCCGTTCCGCTCAGCGTCCGCCCGATCCTCAGCAACACAGGCCTCGCCGCAAGCGCCGCCAGAACGCCGCCGATAGCGATAGTGACACCCAGAAACTCCAGCCCCTCCTCGATGACGACGATTGCCCATGTCTCAAGTGACAGCAATTCCGACAGATTGTCGAACAGCACGGCGCCCGCGAACAGCAGGCCGATTCCTGCCAGCAGCCGCGTTCGGCCCGCCGTCAGGCGTTTCCACACTGTGAAGCTTGCCACCAGCATATAGAGAAAGGCGGGCAGGGAAGTCAGAATGCTCATAACCGCATAGATGGATAACCCGCCGATACCGCTGCCGTCTTCCACGAACAGCAGCGACACGTTTCGCACCCGCTCATGGATCCCGGCCGCCTCGTCGAGCGCCATCAGCAGGAACAGTCCCGCCCAGATGAACAGCGTAAAGCGCTGCCGGTTCGGCAGCGCATATGCCGCCACTGCGATCAGCAGCGCCAGCAGAGCCAGCAGAGCCAGCAGAGCCAGTTTCAGCGCTGAATAGGCCGCCGGAATACTCCATTCACCGTCCAGTCCAAATAACTGACCAATGGTGAAAGACCCGGTCGAAGGCAGGGCCGCGTAGCCGCCCGCAACCAGGAGTGCGAGATCGGCGAGAATCAGAAGTGAAAACAGACGCGAAAAAATCATGGGAGGCTCTTAAAGAAACTCTCACAGCAGAAGAACATAACAATATGAGCGGGATACGGAAACTGCCATCACTTCCGGCCCGAATCGGATGCGCTCTCAATCTGCCTCCGCTACGGTGCGCTCATGTCTTCAAACCCCGCGCCTTATGTTCCTCTTCGTATCCAGTCCGCCTACTCCATGCTGGAAGGGGCGATGTATCCTAAGCAGATCGCCGAGCTTTGCGCGGCGAAGGGCATGCCTGCCGCGGCGCTGACGGACAGGGGCGTTTTGTTTGGAGCAATGGATTTTTCGCAAAGCCTCGCTGCGAAAGGTGTCCAGCCGATTATCGGCGCTATGCTGTCGGTCGAACGGCCTGGCGGCCGGCAGATTGGCGGACGTCCTGTCATCGACTCCATCGTGCTGCTGGCACAGGACGATGGCGGATACGCCAATCTCATAAGGCTGATTTCTACCGCACATCTGGATAGCGAACCTGCCGACGGCCCACATGTCACGCTCGACCAGCTGGAGGCGCGGGCAGGGGGATTGATCGCGCTGACCGCAGGAGCGGACGGCGCGATTGCACAGCTGCTTGCAGAAGGGCAGTCGAGCGATGCGACGGACTATCTTGGGCAATTGCAGACGATGTTCCCCGAGCGGCTTTACATTGAAATCTGCCGCACGAACGATCCCGTCGAAATTGTCTCGGAGGCCGCGTTGATCGCACTGGCGCACGAGCGTGATCTGCCGCTGGTGGCAACCAATCCGGCGGCCTTTCCAGACGAGGCATTCGCGCCCGCGCACGACGCCATGCTGTGTATCGCGGGCTCGACATATCTCGAGATTGAGGATCGCCGCCGGACGAACAGTGAGAACTGGCTGAAGACAGGTGCGGATATGCGCGCGCTGTTCGCAGACCTGCCGGAGGCGCTGGCGAATACCGCAATCATCGCGCGGCGCTGCGCAGTGTCGGCGCCGGAACGCGCGCCGATCCTGCCAAGTGTGGCGGGCGATATGGTCGGCGAAGTCAAAGAGCTGACCCGGCTTGCAAAGGAGGGGCTGCGAAAGCGCCTAGCCCGCCTGCCAGATGTCAATGAGAAGATTTACGAAGACCGGCTGACCTATGAACTCGGCATTATTGAGAGGATGGGCTTTCCCGGCTACTTCCTGATCGTTGCCGATTTCATCCAATGGGCCAAGGCCCAGAATATTCCCGTGGGGCCGGGGCGTGGTTCCGGTGCTGGCTCGGTTGTTGCGTGGTCGTTAACGATCACTGACCTCGATCCCATTCAGCTTGGCTTGCTGTTCGAACGCTTCCTGAACCCCGAACGTGTGTCGATGCCCGACTTCGATATCGACTTCTGCGAAACCCGGCGCGGCGAAGTCATACGCTATGTGCAGGCGAAATATGGTGAAGGGCAGGTCGCGCAGATTATCACTTTCGGTAAGCTGAAGGCGCGCGCCGTCATCAAGGATGTTGGGCGGGTCTTGCAGATGCCCTATGGCCAGATCGACCGTCTGGCCAAGATGATCGACAACAACCCAGCCAACCCGCAGGATCTGGCGACGGCGCTCGAGGAAAATGCCGATCTGAGACGCGAGCGCAAGAATGACCGGCAGGTGCGGCACCTGCTTGACCTCGCGCTGAAGCTGGAGGGCATGAACCGGCACAGTTCCACGCACGCCGCCGGTGTCGTTATCGGCGACCGGCCTTTGGCGGAACTGGTGCCGCTCTATCGCGATCCGCGCTCGGATATGCCGGTCACGCAGTTCGACATGAAATATGTCGAGCAGACAGGGCTAGTGAAGTTCGATTTTCTGGGCTTGAAGACCCTGTCCGTACTGCAACGCGCGCTGGAACTGATCGCGCGGTCAGGCAGGGACGTGCCCGATCTAAGTTCCATCGCATGGGACGATCCCGCCGTTTACGAGCTAATGTCGCGCGGCGACACGGTTGGCGTGTTCCAGCTGGAATCCGAGGGGATGCGGCGCGCGCTGTCGCAGGTGAAACCGGACAAGTTCGAGGATATCATCGCGCTCGTCTCGCTCTATC
>JBARZR010000156.1:0-2889 GCA_049650205.1 Pacificimonas sp.
GCTGCACCGGGCCGCGCGCACCGGCCAGCATCCCGCCGCTGACCGGCGTCGCGCGCGCGGACGACCTCGGCGCGCATCTGGAAATCGCGGTGCGAGACAATCCGGGCGCGGCGCTGATGTCGGCCAGTTTCGCACCGTCGGGCGCGCTCAGGCTTTCCGTGACGCAGGCGGGAGCAGATGCGCTCTTCGGGCTACGCGGGGCCACGTTTCTGGAAATCGCCCGATAGGTCACAAAGCCGCCATGTCATTCAACCCGATGATCGGCAGCAGGATCGCCAGCACCATCAGCAGTACGAACCCGCCCATCAGGAGCAGCACGCCCGGCTCCACAAGGGCCACGATGGCGGCGACCTTCGCGGCCAGCTCGCGCTGCTGATCCGCCGCCGCGCGGGCAAGCGACGCGCCCAGTTTGCCGCTCGCTTCGCCCGATCCGATCATGGCGACCAGCATAGGCGGGAAGACGTCGGCACGCTCGGCGGCGACCGACAAGCTCGCCCCCTCCCGCACCTGCGTCGCGGCCGCCTCTATGGACTGGCGGATATACAAATTGGGTGTCACCGCGCTCGCCGTCGCCAGCGCGTCGGTCAGCGGCACGCCCGCCTCAACCAGCGTCGCCAGCGTGCCCGCGAACTGCGCGGCGTTGACCTGACGCGAAAAGCCTGCGGTCAGCCGGCTGGTCGCCAGAATATGATGCCAGCTCAGCCGATTGGCGGGAAGTTTGAGCCAGCGCTTCCAGAACAGCGCGCCCGCACCAGCAAGGATCGCGGCGAAGACGCCGAAGGTGGACATGCCGTCCGACAACAGGATCAGCGCGCGGGTCAGAAAAGGCAGTTCCGTCCCGCGATTGACGAATACCCGGACGATATCGGGAACGACATAGATGAGGAGAAGCGTGATGATCGCCAGCGACACGAGCGCGAGGAGCGCAGGATAGAGCAGCGCCAGCTGCACCTTCTGCCGGTTCTCCTGCCGCGCCTCGACGAAATCGGCCAGGCTGAGGAGGACGCTACCCAGCTGTCCCGACTGCTCGCCCGCCGCTATGGACGCACGATAATATTCCGGGAAGGCTGCCGGGTGATCGCCGAGGGCACTGGCAAAGCTACGCCCATCCAAGATCGCGGCGCGCAGATTGAGGAGCAGCGCGCGCACCTGCGGCCGTTCCGCCTGCCGCGCCACGGTCCGCAGCGCTTCCTCAACGCGCACATCGTTGGCGACGAGTGTCGACAGCTGCCGCGTCACCAGCGCCAGCGCGCGGGCATTCATAGCGCCACGGCGAAACAACCTGATCCTGCCAAGATCGAAGCCGCCGCGAGACCGCGCGGTCTCGTTCGCCTCGGTGACCAACAGCGGCAGCAGGGTCTGCGCCCGCAAGGCGGCGCGCGCACCCGTGGGCGACGCCGCCTCGATCACGCCGGATTTCGCCGCGCCGGACGCATCGACGGCCCTGTATAGAAACGCGGTCACCGTCTATTCCTCATAGGCCACCCGAGCGACTTCCTCGACACTCGTTATGCCCGCCAGAATCTTTTCCGCGCCGTCGGCCAGCAGGCTGCGCCCCTGCCGCCGCGCGGCCGCGGTCAGGTCCGCTTCTGCCGCACCGTCATGGATCAGCGCGGCCAGCTCGCCGTCGACATCGACAACCTCATAAAGCCCGCTGCGTCCACGATAGCCGTCGCCGGAACAGGCATCGCAGCCCGCCGCGCGCCAGATCGCCCTGCCTTCCGGCACCAGCCCCTGCATGCGCGCGGCGTCGAGCGCGCTTGCGGAGGTCTCGACCTTGCAAGCGGTACAGAGCGTCCGCACCAGCCGCTGCGCCGCCAGTCCGGTCAGAGTCGCCGACAGGAGGAAGCGTTCGACGCCCATATCCATGAGGCGGGTGACGCTGCCGATGGCGCTGTTGGTATGCAGGGTCGACAGCACCAG
This sequence comes from Pacificimonas sp., assembly GCA_049650205.1. Taxonomy (GTDB): domain Bacteria; phylum Pseudomonadota; class Alphaproteobacteria; order Sphingomonadales; family Sphingomonadaceae; genus Pacificimonas. Next base: position 1,924 of record JBARZR010000156.1, read on the forward strand.
ATGTCCGGTCATCGCCGCCTGCACGGCGGTTTCGGCAGTTTCCCGGTCGCGGATCTCGCCGACCATGATCACATCGGGGTCCTGCCTGAGGATCGCGCGCAGGCCCCGCGCGAAACTCATGTCTGTGCGCGCGTTGACCTGCGTTTGCGCCGTCCCCTCGACACTGTATTCGATCGGATCCTCGACCGTCATGATGTTGCGCTTGCGGTCGTTGAGACGGGTGATCGAGGAATAGAGGGTCGTCGTCTTGCCGGACCCTGTCGGCCCGGTGACCAGGATGACGCCGTCGGGCCGGTCGAGCAGCGTCTTAAACCGCGCCAGGTCGTCCGCCGCCATGCCGAGCGCATCCACATCGAGCCGGATGGCATCGCGGTTGAGAAGCCGCATGACCACGCGTTCGCCATATTGCGCGGGGAGCGTCGAAACGCGGACGTCGATCTCCTGCCCGCCGACGCGCAGGGAGACGCGGCCGTCATGTGGCACGCGCTTCTCCGCGATATCGAGTTTCGCCATCACCTTGATGCGGCTGACGAGGAGCGGCGCGAGGCTGCGTTTCGGCTCGATGATGTCGCGCAACACGCCGTCGATACGGAAGCGGATGACCAGCCGCGATTCCATGGTTTCGACATGAATGTCCGACGCGCCCTCCTTCACCGCCTCCAGCAGAATGGCGTTGATCAGGCGCACGACCGGCGCGTCGTCGGAGCGTTCGAGAAGGTCGTCCACCGCCGCGACGCTGTCGGCGATGGCGGCAAGGTCGTCATCCGCCGCCGCCGCCGACTCCGCCGCCTCGCTGGCACTGTCGCGATAGGTGCGCGCCAGCATATCCGCGAAGACGTCATCCTCGACGGCATGAAGGCGCGTGTCCGGCCCGCCGATCCGCCGCGCCTCGATAAGCGCCGCCAGCGGCGCGCCCGCCCGGTGGCGGACTTCGGCTTGGCCGTCCGCTTCGGCAAGCAGCACGCC
>JBARZR010000157.1:0-18754 GCA_049650205.1 Pacificimonas sp.
GGCCAGATCGTCGACGCCGGCATGCCCGTCCTGGTCTTTGGCAGCGAAAGCGCGGGCTATGTCCTGACCGTTCCCTTGACGGACCGCCTCGCCGCCGGACGCCGTATCGGCGAGGCCGCAACGGTTACCATCGGCGCGCTGGACGATGCCGAGATCCCCGCGCGCCTGAAGGAGATTTCCGGGCGCGCGGACCCGGCAACCGGCACGTTCGCCGCCGAATTCGAACTGGAGGCGCGGGACGGCCTGCGCTCCGGACAGATCGGCCGCGTCACGCTCTCCGCCCCCCAAGGCAAGCCGGCCGTCACCATTCCCGCCAGCGCGATCTTCGCGGCCCGCGCGGGCGAGGCGCTGGTCTGGACCTATGACCCGGAAAGCGAAACCGTCGCCACCCGCTCCATCGTACCGGGGCCGCTCACCAATGGTGGCGTTCGCGTAGAGGCGGGACTTCGCGGGAGTGAGCGTATAGTTATCGCGGGCCTCGATAATCTGCAGCAGGGCATGAAGGTCCGGCTCAGACAGACGGCCAATCGTCAATCGGCCGCGAAAGAGTAGCCGCCATGGGCCTGACCAGATTCGCGGTCGAGAAATGGCAACTGACCCTGATCCTCGCGATGTTGCTTGGCTTCCTGGGGCTCAACGCCTTCATGAACATCCCCCGTGCCGTCGACCCGCACTTTCCCATCCCCATCGTCATCATCGTCGCCAGCCAGCCGGGGACGGACGCGATCGACATGGAGGAGACTATCGCCAAGCCCATCGAGGAGGCGGTGCAGGGTCTCGATAATTTCACCAAGATCCAGTCGAACGCGGTCGAGGGACTGGCGACCGTCACCGTGGAGTTCGACTGGGGCAGCGACGCCGACGAGAAATATAACGACGTCATCCGCGAGGTCAGCGCCATCCGCGACCGCCTGCCGGACAGCCTTCAGGGCATCGAATATCGCAAGGCCCGCACCACGCGCGCCGCGCTGGTGCAATATGCCCTCATCAGTGAAACCGCTTCCTGGCGGCGCATGGAGAAATATGCCGAAGACCTGTCCGAGATCCTCGTGCGCGTCCCCGGTATCCGGCAGGCCGACATCTTCGGCCTGCCAGCACCCGAGGTCCGCATCGCCATCGACCCCGGTCGGCTATCGGAATACCGCATCCCAGCGAGTGTGGTCGCCGATTCCATCTCGCGCGGCGGCGTCGACCTGCCCGCGGGCGTGGTGCAGTCGGGCGAACAGCGCCTGAGCGTCGACGCGGGCGGCGCCTATCGAAGCCTTGCCGAAGTCGAGGCCGTTCCGCTGCGCGCGGCGGATGGTGCGGTTGTCACCGTCGCCGACATCGCCGACGTCTCATGGGCCGAGGACGAACGCCTGCATGTCACCCGCGTCAACGACCGCCGCGCGATCATCGTCGCCGCGCAGCAGAAGGACAATCTGAACGCCATACCCATCCGCGACGACATCGAGGTCGCCATTCAGGAGTTTCAGGAAACCCTGCCGCCCGACATGAAGGTGGAAAACGTCTTCGACCAGACCGAGGAAATCCGTTCGCGCCTCGGTGTTCTCGCGCGTGATTTCGCCATCGCGCTCAGCCTGGTCCTCATCACCCTGCTACCGCTCGGCCCGCGCGCGTCGCTGATCGTCATGGTGTCCATCCCTCTCAGTCTCGCGACCGGCGTTTTGCTGATGGACCTCAATGGGTTTTCGCTCAACCAGCTCAGCATTTCCGGCTTCATACTGTCGCTTGGCTTGCTGGTAGATGACAGCATCGTGGTCACCGAGAATATCTCCCGCCATCTGAGGAAAGGAGAATCGAGGCTTCAGGCCGCGCTTGGCGGCACGAAGGAGATCAGCGCCGCCGTCCTCGGTTCGACGGGCGTCCTCATTTTCGCCTTCATTCCCATCGCCTCGCTGCCGGGCGGCGCGGGTCTCTTTACCCGCTCGCTGCCCATGGCTGTCATTTTCACGGTGGGCGCCTCGCTCATCATATCATTGACCATCATCCCCTTTCTCGCCAGCCGCCTGTTAAAACGTGACGACAACCCGGAGGGCAACATCTTCATGCGCGCCGTGTCGGGCGGCATCCAGAAGATCTACACGCCCGTCCTGCACCGCGCGCTGGAGCATCCGCGCCGCTGGTTCATCGGCCTGATGGCCCTGTCGCTCTCCGCGTTCGCACTTGTCCCGGCACTCGGTTTCACGCTGTTTCCGAAGGCGGACGTGCCGTTTTTCCTCGTCGAGGTCCGCGCGCCGGAGGGCACTGCAGTCACCGGCACCGACCGCATCGTGGCCGAAGTCAGTGCCATGGTGGCCGAGGAAGACGGCGTCCGCACCCGCGTCGACAATGCCGGGTCGGGCGGGCCACAGGTCTTCTACAACGTCTTCACCAACTTCACGCAGACACGCGAAGGCAATGTCCTCGTCGTCCTCGACGAATGGGATCCGTCGACCAGTCCCGCCATCCTCCAGCGCCTGCGCCACCGGTTCGAGAATTACCCCGACGCCGACATCACGGTACGCAGTTTCACCAATGGCGCACCTGTCACCGCGCCCATCGAAATCCGTGTCACCGGCCCAGAGCTCGATGGCATCAAGCGCGTCTCTTCGCAGGTACAGAGGATCATCACGGATCACCCGGCGACGCGCGATGTCAACAATCCGCAGAATGTCGAGCGCATCGACCTCAACATCGGTCTCGACGCGCAGAAGGCCGCTTTGCTCGGCGTCGCACCCGGCGAACCGCGCCGCCTGATCCGGCTGGCACTGGTCGGGCGCAACGCGGGCAATTTCCGCGACAGCGAGGGCGACACATATCCGATAAACGTGACGCTGCCCCGTCAGGATTACCGTGATGTCAGCGCACTGGACGACATCTATCTGCCCACCAGCGCTGGCGGCAGCGTGCCGCTGGCGCAGGTGGCGACGCCCTATCTGGATAGCGTGCCGCCCAGCGTGCAGCGCTATCAGCTTCAGCGCATCAATACGGTCAGCGCCTTCGTCCGCGACGGTTATCTCGCCTCCACGGCGACAAACGAAATCCTGGCAACGCTGGCGGACCTGGACCTGCCCCCGGGTTACAGCATAGCCGCGGGCGGCGAGGCCGAAGCGACGTCGGAAAGTTTCGATGGGCTGGGCGCGATCATCCTCCTCGCCACGGTCAGCATCATCGCCATACTGATCGCCGAGTTCGGCAATTTCCGCGAAACCATCGTCGTGGCCGGCGTCATTCCGCTTGGCATGTTCGGCGGCCTGGTCGCTCTGTGGCTGACAGGCTATCCGCTCAGCTACACCGGGGTCATTGGTTTCGTCGCGCTCATCGGAATCGAGATCAAGAATTCGATTCTGCTCGTCGATTTTACCACACAGCTGCGAGCCCGTGGCCTTGGTCTGCGCGAAGCCGTGGAGCAGGCCGGCGAGATTCGCTTCCTTCCCGTCCTCCTGACTTCGGTCACCGCGATCGGCGGCCTCATGCCCCTGGCGCTCAGCGGAACATCCCTCTATGCGCCGCTCGCCATCGTCATCATCGGCGGGCTCATCTCCTCCACAGTCCTCAGTCGCGTTGTCACGCCGGTCATGTACCTCCTCATCGTGCGCAAACATGCGGGCGATGGAACCGAAAATGCGGGCATGGAAACCGTAGCTTAACTCTCGAGGAATATATCGTCGGAAATTAGTTGCGTTCAGGGAATGAGTTGAAATGTCTGTAATTACCGAAGTTATGAAACGTGACGAGCGGGCGCGGATTCTGCGCACAGGCAAGCTTCGTGTGGGCAGCCTGGAACGGAAAGTCATCTTCCGCGACGTGTCCGAATCGGGTGCCCTCATCCAGTGCGATGTGGAGCTGGAAACGGGCGAGATCGTCGAACTCGACTTCTTCGACTTGCCGCCCCTCCGCGCAAAGGTCCGCTGGGAACGCAACGACCGTTTCGGAGTGGAGTTTGAACGGCGCATCGAACTGGGCGCCGACGGCAAGCCAACCAATGCCGCGCTGAATGCCGCGAAAAAGCAACAATCCTTCATCAGCTGGAAGGATTAGGTGCGTTTGCTACCTAATACCGCTAGCATGGTGACCCCGGCAGGATTCGAACCTGCGACATTCAGATTAGAAGTCTGACGCTCTATCCAGCTGAGCTACGGGGCCATTCGGGCTGCAATGGAATTTCGTCCCGCCGCTGTCAATGTGAAGCATGCCCACTTACATTGACCACATGGCCGATCCCAATTCCCCCCTCGCCCCCGATGATCCCTATGCGCGGGAAGCGCAGACATTCCCGACGCTGACTGAGGAGCAAGTGAAACGGATCGCCGCCTTTGGCTCCGAAACACGTCTGGCCAAGGGCGACATCGTCTTCAAGCGCGGCGAGCGCAGCGTCGACTTTTTCCTGCTGCGCACTGGCAGTATCGAGATCTTCGATACGGGCAGGGACGGTGCAATCAATGTCTTCACCACCCACGGGGCGCGACAGTTTACGGGAGAGCTGGACCTGTTCAACGATCGCCAGATCCTCGTCTCGGGCCGCGCAGGTGAAGACAGCGACGTCATCCGTGTTCCCCGCGTCGACTTCCGCAAGCTGATCCAGTCCGAGCCCGAAATCGGCGAAATCATCATGCGCGCCTACATTCTGCGCCGTGTCGGCCTGATCGGCCATGACCAAGGCGGCGTGCCATTGATCGGACGCGGCAACGGTGGTGACACGTTGCGCATCCAGAGGTTCCTGACGCGCAACGGCTATCCGCATCGCCTGATCGATGTCGACAAAGATCAGGATACCGAGGGATTTCTGGACGGCTTCTGCCTGATCGACGCGGACCTGCCCGTCGTCATTCATGACGGTGCGCCGCTGCGCAATCCCGGCAATGTCGAACTGGCGGACGCGCTCGGCTTGCTCGAAACCCTGGACCCGGACCGGGTCTGGGATGTCGCCGTCGTGGGCGCCGGACCGGCAGGTCTGGCATCGGCCGTCTATGCCGCATCCGAAGGCCTCAAGGTCATTGCCCTCGAGGCGCTCGCGCCTGGCGGACAGGCTGGGACCAGTTCCAAGATCGAAAATTACCTCGGCTTTCCCACCGGCATTTCCGGCCAGGCGCTGGCGGGCCGTGCGCAGGTACAGGCGCAGAAATTCGGCGCGCGCCTTGCGATCGCGCGGGAGGCCTGTGCGATAAAATGTGAGGACAACGACGAACCCTATGCCATATCCACAGGCGCTGACGAGTGCGTCCGCGCTCGCGCTGTCATTATCGCCACCGGTGCCCGCTACCGCAAACTCGACCTCGATCGGCTGGAGGATTTCGAGGGGCAGGGCATTCATTATGCCGCCACCGCCATGGAGGCATCCCTTTGCGAAAATGAGGAGATCGCCGTCGTCGGCGGCGGCAACAGCGCCGGGCAGGCGGCCGTCTTCCTGTCGCGCCATGCCAAGCACGTCCACATGCTGATCCGCTCGAAATCGCTCGCCGACAGCATGTCGAACTACCTGATCGAGCGGCTGGAGGCCTCGCCGCAGATCACGCTGCACTACGAGACCGAGATCGACGCGCTGAAGGGCGAGGATTTTCTTGCCGCGACCGTCCTGAAAAACCGTGTCAGTGGAGAGACGGACGAAAAGCCCATCACCAATGTTTTCGTCATGATCGGCGCGGTCCCCAATACGGACTGGCTGGGCGACTGCGTGAAGCTGGACGGGCGCGGCTTTGTCCAGACCGGACTATGTCCCGACGGCCACCCGCTTGCGAGCCCCTACGCCACCACCCGTTCCGGCATCTACGCCGTCGGCGATGTACGCTCAGGCAGCGTCAAGCGGGTGGCAAGCGGCGTCGGAGAGGGTTCGGTCGTCGTGCAGGCGGTCCACGCCTACCTCGCGCCGGATGAGACCGCCCAGTAATCGAACGCAAGTTTCTGCAGCCGATCGACATGCCGCCGCGCCTCTGGACCTTCCCAGGCTCCAGCATATCCTTCACAACCTCCCGTCGTCCACCACCCCTGTCCCGGCAAGCCATCCGACTGCCGCACCACCAGTACGGCCAGTTGCGGCGCGCCCCGCGCCCGGTTTTCCGCATCGATATCGCCCAGCACCGCGCACAGCGCACGCATCTTCGGCCGGTTGAAGGCGTAGCCCTGACTGCCCAGCGCCTCCGAATAGGTTACGCTTTCGCGCGCCCGCGCCGCCGCGACCAGATAGGCGCGGAGTTCATTCTGATCCAGAAACATGACGGCTTTGCCCATCGGGTGCCCTTGCAACGCCCCGCGCACATTCTAAATAGGTGTGTTATATATATACATCAGTATCGGAGGCCGCCCCATGCTCAATTTCCTTTCCGTCCTCGTCGGCCTTGTCGCGCTGACGCTTCTGGTCATCCTCTTCATCTTTCCCGTCCTGGGTGCGGTGGGCAGCTGGGTCGCGCTTCCCATCGCCGCGCTCGGGGGAGCGCTTGGCGCGCTTTCCAGCAGCAATGGCGGACGCAATTTCAACATTTTCATTCTGGCACTGGCGGTCTTGCGTCTGTGGATCGGCGGCGGCATCCTCTAGGTCATGTCCAAGCGCTTCATTCTGCCCCTCGCCGCCCTCGCCACTTCCACGCTTGCTGCCTGCGACAGCGGCGACACCCCGTCGGGCGAAACGACCGCCGAAGCGGAAGAAGCCGCCGAGCTTGGCCCCGAAGCCGTGATCGAGGCCTATTACGACGCTCTTGGCCGCCGCGATTACGACACGGCATGGCAGCTATGGGGCAAGGATGCGGGGACCGATCCCGACGCTTTCGAGGCATTCAAGGACGGTTTTGAAAATACCGAGCTCACCACAGCCGAGATCGGCGCGCTGTCCGCACCCGAAACCGCGAACGGCTTCCTGACGGTCAGCATCCCCGTGCGCGTTGAGGATCTGCTGAGCGATGGCACGGGACGTTCCTATACCGGCAGCTACACGTTGCGGCGATCGTCGGGCGAGACCGGCGGCTGGCACATTTCCGCAGGCGACCTGAACGTCGCGCCCGCGACGGTGGAATAGTCGGGGGCGCGTTCGCGCAACTTCTCGACGGGCAGGCCGTTCGTGTCTGGAATCACACAGACAGGATGCGCCCCATGACCGCCCCAAAGCTCGATCGCCCAGACCTCCTCCGCGAAGATTGCTATCTGGCGGGCGAATGGATCGGCGCGGACGACCGCATCGCCGTCACCAATCCCGCCACCGGGGAGACCATTGCAAACGTCCCGAAAATGGGCGCAGACCAGACCCGCAGGGCGATCGAGGCCGCGGAGACCGCCATGAAATCCTGGGCCGCCGAAACTGCCGGGACGCGCGCGAAGGTCATGCGCAAATGGGCCGACCTGATGATGGACCATCAGGAGGATCTCGCAAAGATCATGACCGCCGAACAAGGCAAGCCGCTGTCCGAATCGCGCGGCGAGATCGCTTATGCCGCAAGCTTCATCGAGTGGTTCGGTGAGGAGGCGAAGCGCGTCTATGGCGACATGATCCCCGGCCACCAGCCCGACAAACGCATCCTCGTGATGAAGCAGCCCATCGGCGTCTGCGCCGCGATCACGCCGTGGAATTTCCCCGCCGCGATGATTACGCGAAAGGCCGGTCCCGCCATCGCGGCGGGCTGCGGCATGGTCATCAAGCCCGCGACCGCCACGCCCCTCAGCGCCTTTGCTTTATGTGTGCTGGCCGAGGAAGCGGGCATCCCCAGGGGACTGCTGTCCTGCCTGACCGGCAGCGCCAGCGAGATCGCGGGCGAGCTGACGTCCAACTTCACCGTCCGCAAACTCAGTTTCACCGGCTCCACGGAGATCGGCCGCAAGCTGATGGAGCAATGCTCCGAAAACATCACCAAGATCAGCCTGGAGCTCGGTGGAAACGCCCCCTTCATCGTGTTCGACGACGCCGACCTCGACGCCGCCGTCGAAGGCGCGATCGCGTGCAAATTCAGGAACGCCGGACAGACCTGCGTCTGCGCCAACCGCATCTATGTGCAGGACGGCGTCTATGATGACTTCATGGCGAAATTCGAAACCGCGATCAAGAACCTGTCGCTGGGGGACGGCATGAAGGTCGGTACCGACATCGGTCCACTCATCGACGAAAGCGGCATCGAGAAAGTCGTCGAACATCGCGAGGACGCCGTCAACAAGGGTGCGCGCGTCGTCATCGAAGGCGGCAAGTCCAATAAAGGCGACCTGTTTTACAGCCCTACCCTCCTGGCCGACGTGCCCACGAACGCTATGGTCAGCCACGAGGAAACCTTCGGACCGCTCGCGCCCGTGTTCCGCTTCAAGACCGAAGATGACGCCATCCGTCTCGCCAACGATACAATCTTCGGGCTCGCCGCCTATTTCTACGCCCGCGACTACGCCCGCGTCTTCCGGGTCGCCGAGGCGCTGGAATATGGCATCGTCGGCCACAACACCGGCATCATCTCCACCGAAGTCGCCCCCTTCGGCGGTGTCAAGCAATCCGGCCTCGGCCGCGAAGGCTCGAAATACGGCATGGACGACTATCTGGAGATCAAATATCTCTGCGTCGGCGGCGTGAAATAGCCGCTCGCCAGCCGCCTGCCCAGTGGCCTGTCAGATCGAACATCATGTGCGGCATTGCGAACGCAAGGGCCGCCGCCGCGACTATGGCTGTCGATAGCGCGCCGGTCGTCCATACCCACATGGTCAGCAGGCCGATCAGAACCGCGGGGCCGCCGATCGTCGAAAAGGCTATAACCGCATCACGGGGGGTCTGACCGGCACGCACCGGGTCGGTATAGGCCTTCGCGCTATGAAGTATGAGGAAATAAACGGCCATGGCCGTCAAGGGCGGCAGGATGGCGAATGCCAGGATGGTGGCTGCCAGACGCGCTATCCCCACGGGGTCCGGACGTCTCGACAATTCGATAACGATAACACAAAGCGCGGCGGCAGCGGCAATTGCACCGGCCGCCATGAAGACAGCAGGAGCGACGGCATCCCCGGCGATGCCCGCGATGATGTCCGCGGTGCGTTCCGGGCTGAACAGAAACGCGGCCACCGTGGCAAACACGCCCAACGCCCGGTGTCGGCGATATTCGGCACGCGAAAAATGCAGCGCCGATAAGGCGATGAAACCCACGGCCCCTGGCAGCGGCGCGACAAGGAACAATAGAAACAGCCCTGTTCCCACAACCATATAAAGGGATATGTAGGGGAGCGACGGTATCCGGGCATGGCCGGTTGCGGCATCATGTTCAGCCGCGCCATGCGGAATACCGGCCAGAAACATCAGAACCGTTAGAGCCGCGACAAATGTGGGGGTCGTGATCTCCAGCACATACAAAACCGTCATCACAACAATAGCCAGAAACGGCGGCACAAGACCTCGCGCCGCCGGTTTCCGGTAAGCCGCGACCCCAAAGGGCCGGATTGGAGACGTGGCGGCCTTCACGCTGACGACCGCCATTTCCCCTACTCCACTTTCGACGCCGCAGCGGAACCGGCGCCCGTCGTGTCGAGCGCGAACATTGCCGGCTCATAACCTTCTTCAGCCGAACGGCGCAGGCAGAAACGGCTGAGGATCACGCCGTAAAGCAGCTTTGTCGAGATGTCTGCGATACTGAAGATCAGCTGCTGCGCAACCACCACATTTCCGTCCTGGCCCAGCTGCGGCAGGGCATAGGCGATGGGATATAGTCCCCAGGTCGCCAGGAAATACCAGAACAGATTGCCGGGCCATGCCTTCAGACTGGCGGGCGTCCGCAACGTACCGCTGGTGATAACCCCGCGCACTTCCCAGATCAGCCAGATGAAAAACAGCGTGGAAATGATGCCCCACAGGTTCAGCATACCGAAATCGCTGACTTCACCAAACTGGCCGACCAAGCCGGTCCAGATCATCAGCTCCGCGGCGATGATCATGCGTGCCGCACGGGTGTAGAGTTCATTGCGCAGCAGACCGAGAGCGATGGGCAGCTGGATCAGCAGCAACGGAACCGTGATCGTCCAGTTGCCGTAGCGATAGGCGTTTGAGAATGTCTGCCCGTCCGTCGCCGGAATCCACAGGCCGCTCGCCTGTACGAACTGATATGTGTCCGACCACATCGACCATTCGCGCAGCAGGCTCAGACCCGCCGACGCCATGACGACCGCGCTCAGCACGGCGACCACACGATAGCGCGGGGCCAGCTGCAAGCTGGTCATTATGAAGTAAAGGATGAAGGCGAAGTGCGCGCCATAGCTGACCATCAGGATCAGGGAGCCCAACGTCCATTGCGGATCGGTCAGGGTGACCACGTTGGGGAGGTTCACCGCCAGTTCTTCCATGTTGTTTCCAGTCCCATTATGTTGCGTCCATGAAAGGGACGACCACGCACGTCTTGCGTGATGATGGTAAACGGGGCACGCGGACTTTGGTTCATTCCTTCCGCGCGAGCAGGGGTTTACATAGGTTAATATGTCTGAATTTCTGCCCGTGCGACTGCGCACCCTCTGGTTCAGTTTCTGGGCGCTCCCACTGATCTACATCGTGGGTGCGGCCTTGCTGTTCCTTGCCATGTCCGCCATCGATAATGCGGGCGCGTCGATCTGGCTGGGGGCGCAGCGCTGGCCCCTCTCCGTCTCGGGCGACACGGCGCTGGAGGCGATTTCCAGTCTTGTCACCATCCTCGTGTCGCTGGTCGCGCTGTTCTTCTCCATCACGCTTATCGTCCTGACCATGGCGGCCAGCAATCTGGGCGTGCGGCTGATCGACCGCTGGGTTGGCGATATATCCATCCGTGTCACTTTGTCGCTGCTTCTGGGCCTGTTGACGTACGCATTGCTTCTGCAGGCCGCGATCGATCCCGCCGGACCTGATGCCCGGCTGCCGCGGCTGTCCCTGCTTATGCTTGTCGGGGCACTGCTGCCATCGCTCGCCTGGCTGGCGAAGGCATTCGATCACCTGTCGCGCCGTATCCACATCGATACGTCCATTGACGATCTGGTCACCGACCTGGAACAGAACCTCGCCGGGTTGGCCGCCCTTTCCGCTCCGGGCCGTAACGAACCCGACTGGCAGGCCGGCATGACCATTACCAGCCCGCGGGCGGGCTATGTCGATGGTGTCGACATAAAGGGACTTCTGGATCTGGCGCATGACCATGATCTGTTGCTGCACATGCCCTACGCGCAGGGCGATTATGTCCATGAGGGGGACGTCATTCTGCATGTCAAAGGCAATCCCGATCGAACGGACGAGAAACTGCTGCGGAAAATCGACATCTCCCGCTGGCGCAGCGACGACGCCGGGGCGATGTTCCAGGCGGCGCTGCTAGCGGAAATCGCCGCCCGCGCGTTATCCCCTGCCGTCAACGACATATATACCGCCCTCGACTGTATCGATCACCTCGGCGGTGGTCTCGGCAAGGCATTCGCGGATCAGCATAGCGGTGGCTGGTTCGGCGGGCCGGGTGAAGGTGCCCGGCTGTTCGTGCCGGACCTGACGCCGCGCGGCGTCCTCCGCCGTCCGCTCGACATCATCCGTCAGGCCGCCGCGCCCTATCCATCGGCCAGCATCCGCCTTATCGACATGCTGGGCCGCCTCATCGGCAAGGCGACAAACGCGGACGACCGCGACTGGCTGTCCGGACGCGTGCGTCTAGTGGCGCGATCCGCTCTGCAAGAATCGCCGGTAGAGGCGGACCGCGACGACATCCGCCAGGCGCTCAGGAACGCGCTGGGGCAGAAACCGCTCAATTCCTAGACTGGCAGGCTGTCCTATGGCGGCGTGTTTTCGCTAAGGTTGCCCTTCGCTCCTACGGATCCTCAATCTGCCATCATGGGAAACAACATCATGACCTTCCCGCTTTTTGGTATCGCGCTGGTCGCGCTCCTTGTCGCCGTTCATATGTTCTCCGGGAAGATGCGGTTTCTCGACCGCATTCCACGCAGTCGCTGGCTATCGGCGGCGGGCGGGTCTTCGGTGGCTTATGTCTTCGTGCACCTGCTGCCCGAACTCGCCCATGCGCAGGATGTGGTCAGTGAATGGGTGATGGACGGCCCGGTCGCGGCCATCGAAACGCATGTCTATCTGCTGGCGCTGATCGGGCTGACGGTTTTCTACTGTCTTGAACAGGTGATGTCATCCAGCGCGGCGCGGCAGGACATGCGGGACAGTTCGCGCCTGTTCTGGATGCATCTGGGGTTTTTCGCCGTTTACAGCCTCATCATCGGCTATCTTCTGGTGCAGGGGGAGGAGCGCACCCCCGCCGCGCTCGTCACTTACGGCATCGCGATGGCCCTCCACATGCTCGTCGTCGATGTGGGACTCAGGCACGATCATGGCGCGCTCTACCATGACCGGGGCCGCTGGGTTCTGGCGGCCATGCCGGTCATCGGCGCGGCGCTGGGGCTGGTGATGGACATCAGCGAACTCGCAATCCTTTCCATGGTCGCCTTCCTGGGCGGAGGAGTCATCCTGAATGTTCTGAAGGAGGAACTCCCGGAGGACCGCCAGTCCAGCTTCGGCGCGTTTCTCGCGGGCGCGGGCGGTTACACCGTCCTGCTGCTGGCCACATGAACGGTAAAACGCGTGTGACCCTTGCGACCCGTTCAGTACAAACGCGTGTGATCCGCGTGACCCGGTCCTGACCTTCGGCGCGAATTTGCAGGCGCGGCTTCAGGCCGCAAGGCCCAGATATCCCAGCTGTCCGGCCTTGAAGATGGTCTGGCTGCGGTTGACCGCGTCCAGCTTTTCGCCCGCATTCTGGATATGAAAGCGCACGGTCGCATGGCTGCGCGAAAGGATCATGCTGATTTCCTTGTCGGTCTTGCCGATACTGGCCCAGCGCAGGCACTCGACCTCGCGCTTGGTCAGTTGGCAGTCGGACGGCAGCCATTGCCGCTTGCGCATGATCTTCTGATAGCCCGCGATCAGGCGGTGGGCGTAAACGCTCATTTCGTCCGCATGCTCGGCAAAGTCCTCGCTCAGGTCCGTCTTCTCCTGATTATTGGGACCGAAAAACACGGCGCCGATCACACCGAAGGGCAAATGGATCGGCAGCACCGCCGCCGCGACGCACTGGGCACGCTTCTGGAAATTATTGAGGTCGATGTCGTCAAGATACGGGTTGTGCTGAGCCGTATGAAATCCTTCTTCATTTGCCCAGAAGGGTTCGGATTCATAGCGGCAGGCCCGGTGCAGGGGCGAGTGCAGCGCAATACGGCTTTCTTCCCATGCCTGTTCGGTCTCTTCGGAAAACCCGAAGATGCTCAGCGCCAGGACTTCACCATCCGCGTCGATCATCGGGGCCTTTGAGGCGATGTTGGCGATCGGCGCGAACCACCAGCCGGGCAGACGGCGTCCGAATTCCTTGTGCAGTGCCTTCGCGGCGGGCCGGACGTCTCCCGGGCTTCTGACGGAGACCTTCTGTATAAGGTCGGTCATCGTCGACATGGTTCGCGTCTCCCCGGTAATTATGCACAGCGCTGTGACTCGCGCTTTTATTAGGTTTGAGCATGACTCTTATCGGAACGCAAGCGGCGCTTCCGTATCGCCGGTTGATCTGGTGTCATGCCGCCAGCTAGACGGATGTGGCGGGACGTTGTGGGTAAGAGGAAAAACCGAGATGATGAACATGACCGCCCGTCTGATCGGGCTGACGCTTGCCGGCCTCGCCATGACAGGCTGTGCTGCCCTTCGCGGCGATTCCGCCCCACCTCCGGCAACCGCGTCCGAACAGGCCCAGCCAAATGATGGCGCGGTCGCCGCATCCACGGAGGATGGCGGTGACGGCTTCGACGAAGCCGCTGTGCTTGCCGCCGCCGAGGGCACCTTCGGCAAGGGTGCCAAAGGCCTCGCTAAGCTGATTGAGGATATCGTCAACGACCGTGGCAAGCCCACGGCTTATATCGTCGGCCGCGAAGGCTCGGGTGCCGTCGGTGTCGGCCTTCGCTACGGCGCGGGAACATTATACCACAAGGTCGAGGGCGAGCGGGACGTCTACTGGACGGGACCGTCGCTCGGTTTCGACATTGGCGGCGATGCGAACCGGGTATTCACGCTCATCTACGACCTGCACGATACCCAGGATCTCTACAGGCGCTACCCGGCTGTCGAGGGGAAAGTCTATGTCGTCGGGGGTTTCACCGCCAATTATCTGCAGCGTGACAATATCGCCGTCGTTCCCGTCAAGCTGGGCGTAGGCTGGCGGGTTGGCGCAAATGTCGGTTATCTGAATTTCACCGAAAACCGAAAGATACTGCCCTTTTAGGCGAGTTCATCCAGATAGCGTTCCATCAAGCGGGCGGTCTTTTCGGTCAGGGTGATGAAGCTGCGGCGGCCGTCTTCGGGATCGGCCTGACGTTCCAGCAGGTTCGCTTCGGTCAGCGCCTTTATCCAGCGCAGGCCGGTGGTGGTCGGCACGGCGGCGGCGATGCACAGGCTTGAAATGGATACCCGTGTTCCCTCGTGCCGGGCTGCCGCCAGGTCCAGTAGGATATCCCAAGCCGGGTCGGCGAATAGTTCGGACGGGAAAAACCGCGCCCGCGCCCGCCGCTGCGCGATCAGACCACGTATCTGGCGGGCGCTGTCCCGCGAACTACGAGCCTCTCCCTCGTTTCGCTCACCCGCTACGCCAGGGGCTTCGACAAGTGTCGATAACGCATTGGCGATGCGCTCGACTTCACTACGAAGGCCATCAAGATCGACCTGTCCCTCACGCCTTAACTGTTCCGCGACACGTTCGGATAAATCGATTGGCTGCAACATCTGCACCAGCTCCTCCTCATCGCCTGGCCAGACCAGGAATTCGACAAGGGGAACATCCATAAGGGGGGCAATCTCGTCCAATAGAGCTGCGTCCATAACCGCAACAACCCGCGCGCGCTGGGTTAACCCAGATATAATATAGCGGATATGGTCCCAGCCCAGATCCAGCACGCGGTGGTTGATTTCCAGCAGTATCGGCCCGGACCCCGTCATCGGCGCGACATTGCCGGCATTGAAAATCAGCGCGGGGTCGATGACCGCATAGCCGACCTCCTGCTTTCGTAATAGTTCTCCGATTTCATCGTGATAACGCGGCGACATGGCGATCAGCACGCGCTGCCTGTGAAGCCTGTAGTCCGAAGGGGATGACATGGTGGTAACGATCCTCGACATGCTGCGCGCGATGCCAGTCGCGCTCTTGGATGAGCAAGGGCGAACTAGCTCCGATATGGGCGCATCTGGATCAGCTTATGAACCACTCATTTCGCCGACGCAAGAAAAACGGGGCCGGATGCGAACATCCGGCCCCGTTTATTTTAGTTCAAAGTCTGGCGCTTAGAACGCGACCTGGAAACCCGCGCGCGCGCCGACCTTGCCACTGTCAAAGCCGACGCCGACACCAGCGGACACGGATGACATTTCACCCACTGCCGCCGAAATCGCCGTAGAGACCGCAGCCTTGTCGTCGTAATAGCCGACACCGCCGGACAGCGCGAAGCTGGCACCCGCAGGGATCGATGGTGTTTCCATCGACAGCGCGAGCGCTACGCCCTCGGTCGCACGATCCACGCCCCGACGGTTCTCATCGGCCAGATCGAAAAGCCGGGTGTTGTCCGCCTGCAATGCCGCGATCGACGAAGCGTTATTGGCAATACCCTGCTGATTGGCGGCAATGGCGGTCGTATTCGCCATAACGTCATTTGCGCTAGCCAGACCGCCAGGGACACCGGCGTTGCTAAGGCCAAGCGTGCCATTCGCATCTGCGGTCACGAAGTTGATCGCGCCCGTCTGCGATGCGGTCGATCCACCCAGACTGCCGATGACGACCTGGTCGTTCATCGACGCGGTCGCACCATTACCGATAGCGACGCTGTTCGTGCCCGATGCGGTGGCCTGATTGCCCAATGCCACACTGTTGGCGCCCGATGCCACTGCCTCTTCACCGACCGCTGTCGAACGGACGCCCGATGCTTCGGAAATGTGGCCAAGCGCTGTTGCCCGCTCGGCACTGGCGTTCGCCCGCCAGCCATAAGCGGTCGCCGCGGTGTCCGTGGCCTGCGCCTGTCCACCGACCGCCGTTGTGGATGCACCGGTTGCCTGTGTCGCCTGCCCGTCATCGCCATCGCGGTTGCCACCGATGGCAACGGCGTCGCCGCCGGATGCCAGCGCCGTGTTACCGATCGCGATCGCGTTCGTGCCGGAGGCGACGGCATCTTCCGCACCGGCGAAGCTCTGGTCGCCGGACGCGGTCGTCTGATGACCGACCGCCGTGCCCATCGCACCTGTCGCCTGGGCCTGCCAACCAAGTGCAGTCGAGCCGGGCGTCGAGGCAACGCTTTCACCACCGACCGCCGTGGTCGATGCGCCATTCGCATTGGCACTGTCACCGATTGCGAGTGCGTCTTCACCATTGGCGATGCTCTCGTTGCCGATTGCCGTGGAAAGGTCGCTCTGCGCGTCGGCATTCTCGCCGACAGCGACCGAACGCACACCCTGCGCGGTCGCCAGATGACCTAGCGCCGTCGCGCGTTCCGCCGACTCCGCGCGCCAACCGAACGTGGTCGCTCCCGGCCCGCTTGCGAGCGCCTGACCACCAACCGCGGTAGTCGATGGACCGGTCGCCGTCGTATTACGGACATCGTTGGTGTCATCGTCGTCCTCGTTGACATCGGCGATGCCATTGCCGTCCGCGTCGACAAAGTCGCGATTGCCACCGATGGCGATGCTGTCACCGCCGTCCGCGAGCGATTTGTGACCGATAGCGATGGCGTTGGAACCGCTCGCGACCGCGTCTTCACCGCCCGCAAAGCTCTGCGCGCCGGACGCCGTCGTCTGATGTCCGACTGCCGTCGCCATGGCACCGGTTGCCTGTGCCTGCCAGCCGAGCGCCGTGGCACCCGGCGTCGTGGCGTCGCTTTCTCCGCCAATTGCCGTTGTTGAATTGCCATCGGCGTTCGCTTCCGAACCGATGGCGACCGCATCGACGCCATTGGCGGTCGAATCTCCACCGATGGCGATGGCTTCGTCGCCCTCGGCGCTTGCATCTTGACCGTCACTGTTCACTTCGAAATAGGCGAGTTCCGCGCTGTTATCGTCGATATCGTCACGCAGCACCTGTCCGGCAGCGGCAGCTGCGGCAGTCGCGGCATTTAGCTGCCCGACATTGACCGCGTCCGTCGCGGCGGTACCCGCCCTGACATTCGTGATCTGGCGCTCGCTACCCGCTGCACCTACGGAGACGACACTGTTTCGCGCCGCGACCGATCCGGCACCGAGGGCGACACTTTCGGACCCTGTCGCGGACGACAGATCACCAATAGCGACCGACCTTGCGCCCGATGCGCTCGCAGCTTCACCAACCGCCGTGGAACGAACACCCGTGGCTTCGGAAAGATGACCAATCGCAGTTGCACGCTCGGCATCGGCATTCGCCCTCCAGCCATAAGACGTCGCGCCCGGGCCGTTGGCATTTGCCTGTCCGCCAACCGCAGTGGTCGAGGGACCGGTCGCGGTCGTGTTGCGCACGTCATTGGTATCGTCGTCATCCTCGTTGACGTCGGCGATGCCGTTACCGTCCGCGTCGACGAAATCGCGATTACCGCCAATGGCAATGCTGTCGCCACCGTCGGCGAGCGATTTATGACCGATAGCGATGGAATTGCTGCCGCTTGCCACGGCATCTTCGCCACCTGCGAAGCTCTGCGCGCCCGACGCCGTAGTCTGATGGCCGACCGCCGTAGCCATGGCCCCTGTCGCCTGCGCCTGCCAGCCAAGCGCGGTCGCGCCCGGTGTCGTCGCGTCGCTTTCGCCGCCAACAGCCGTGGTCGAATTGCCATTCGCATTGGCTTCATCGCCAATCGCCAGGGCATCGACGCCGTTTGCGATACTTTCATTACCGATCGCGGTCGAGAAATCCGTTTGCGCATCGGCATTCTCACCGACAGCTACCGAGCGGACGCCTTGGGCCGTTGCCAAATGGCCAAGTGCGGTTGCCCGTTCCACGGCCTCCGCGCGCCAGCCAAAGGTCGTCGCTCCAGGCCCGGTTGCAAGCGCCTGACCGCCGACTGCTGTTGTCGAAGGTCCAGTTGCGGCCGTCGCACGGCCATCATCGCCATCACGATTTCCACCGATGGCGATTGCGTCACCGCCATCCGCGACCGCACCATTGCCTACTGCGATCGCGTCGGTATCCGACGCCGTGGCGTCATTGCCCACGGCGGTCGCGCCATCGCCGGACGCGTCGCTGTCGACACCGCATTCCGTGCTATCCGCACCTGCGCCCGTGTTGCATGGTGCCGTTTCATCGGCAAATACAGGCTGCGCGAACATCAGCGCGGCGCTGCTGGAGGCTGCGAGAAGCAAAGTGCGTTTCTGGATGGTCGTCATGATGATTTCTCCCTGTTTTTCTGAACTCGACAAATGAGTAGGGCCGACGCTGATAAATCAGCATCGACCCTGAGCGAATCCTAAAATTTCTTGATTTTGCAGTGGCGGATTAGAAACGACAGACGCAAGTTGAGATCTCATAACCCAGCAACGATCTATCGACAAAATATCCGTCAACACCAACTGCCCCTGTCTGCTAGCATCGCGATCTGGATGCTTAGCCATCTGTGAACGACTATTTCAAGGATAGGTTCCCTGCGACATAGTCAAAGCAGAAGGTGCGAGAAATACTTCATGACCAGCTGCCTCAGCAGCTACGAGACCATTAACGACATGGACGCCTAGTTAATTTATTAGGTCTCATTCAGCGCACCCACGCCGACGATAGGCCCGGTCGGCGCACCTGTCGGCGAGCCGCCGTCAGGCTCTATGGAGATGGCGAGGACCGTTCCCACG
>JBARZR010000158.1:0-2467 GCA_049650205.1 Pacificimonas sp.
GTGTGATCAAGGGGCGCAAGGCCACCAGCTACAAGTCCATCAGCACCGACATGAAAAACGCCGGTGCCCTTTGGGAAGACAGCGAGGTCGTTTGCGACAAGGCCCTCATCACCTCCCGCAACCCCGACGACCTCGACGCCTTCTGCGCCAAGATCATCGAGGAAGTGAAGGAAGGCCGCCACAAGCGGGCCGCTTGAGGCTTGAAGGGGGCAGACGGCCTGCCCATGGCCTGTTATCGGCGGATGCCATGTCCGCCGCCGATAACCGCACATCTCCGTCCCTTGGCATTGTCGAGGGCTATTTCGGCCCACCCTGGTCATGGGCAGATCGCACCCATGCTATGCGCATTCTCGCATCGCATGGCTTTACGCGCTTCTTCTACGCCCCCAAGGCCGACGCCCATCTCCGCCGCCGCTGGGACGAGGCGCATTCGGCGGAGCAAGCGGAAAACATTGGCGCCTTCGCGCACGCCTGCCGCAAGGAAAACGTCCGCTTCGGAATCGGCCTGACTCCCTTTGAACTGCATCGGAACTGGACGGCCAGTGGCCGCGAACGTCTGCGCAGGCGCGTCGGACAGCTTGCGGATCTCGGCCTTACCGACCTCGCCATTCTGTTCGACGACATGAAGGGCGACGTCCCCGATCTCGCCGCCATTCAGGCCGACATAATGGTCGAAGTCCGCACCACCGTCCCCGACCTCAATCTCACAATGTGCCCCAGCTATTACAGCGAGGATCCGGTCCTCGACCGCGTTTTCGGCCAGCGCCCGAATGGCTATCTGGCAGACCTTGGCCACCTGCTTCCCGCCGACATCGACATCTTCTGGACCGGGCCGGAGGTTTGCAGCCGCGAGCTGTCCCCCGGCCATCTCGAACGCATCGGCGACACATTCGCCCGCAAGCCCGTGCTCTGGGACAATTATCCCGTCAACGACGGCCCGCGTATGTCCGGGCACCTTCACCTACGCGGGATGACGGGACGCGGCGGCATCGGGGATCGCATCGGCGCGCATTACATCAACCCCGCCCTGCAACCGCATCTGACCCTGGTCCCCGCGCTGACGCTGGCAACCATGTACCGGCAGGGCGGCGACTACGACTATCTGACCGCCACGCACGAAGCCGCCCATACCCTCCTGCCCGCACCGCTCGCCGACGCGCTGATGGCCGACCTTCTCACCTTGCAGGACGCGGGCCGAGCGCGCATCCATCCGGGAAAGCTGCAAGATAAATACGCCGCCTTCGATCACCCCGCCGCGCAGGAGATCGTGCGTTTTCTCGCAGGCGATTACGAAACCAGCGCGGAGGATGTGCAGACGCAATAATACGCGATCGGCTTGCGCCCGTTTCAAAATGAGTTATACTCAAAACCCGGATCGGGGAAGTTCGCATGAAGACAGTCGCTATCGTCATGTTCTGTCTGGTCGGCCTCGTAAACCTGCTTCCGGTCATGGGCACAATATCCGGCGACCGGATTCAGACGCTCTACAGCGTAACGCTGACTGGGCCCGATCTCAGCCTGCTGATGCGCCACCGCGCCCTTTTGTTCGGCATCGTCGGCGGCCTGCTGTTAGCAGGGGCCTTCCGACCCGAGCTTCGTCTTGCTGCCGCTATCGCCGGGTTCGTCAGCATGGGCGGGTTCATCCTGATCGCCCTGACGGAGCAGGGTGTAAACGATGCCTTGCGACAGGGGATCGTCATCGACGCCGTGGCAATAGTGTTGCTTGCTGCGGGTCTCGTCATATTCCAGATGCAGGGGGAACTGACATGACGGGTGCCTTCCATATCGGTTTCCTGCCTTATCCCAACATGACGCAGCTCGACATGACCGGCCCCGCCCAGGTGCTGGGGCGCATGCCGGGGGCGAAGCTGCATTTCGTCTGGAAGGACCGCGAGCCTGTCTTCGACGATCTCGGCCTCGGTTTCCTGCCGACGACGACCTTCGCCGATTGTCCGCCGCTCGACATGGTCTGCGTCCCCGGCGGCTATGGTTGCGCGGCCATGATGCGGGACGAGGCGGTTCTGGACTGGCTGCGCGCGCAGGGGGAGATCGCGCACTATGTCACCAGCGTCTGCACCGGCTCGCTGGTTCTGGCCGCCGCTGGCCTGCTGACCGGCAAACGCGCCGCCTGCCACTGGGCCTGGCGCGAACAGCTCGCCCTGTTCGGCGCAATCCCGGTGGCGGAGCGCGTTGTCGAGGACGGCAACATCATCACCGGCGGCGGCGTCACGGCGGGCATCGACTTCGGCTTCCGCATCATCGAAACGCTGCACGGCCGCGACGTCGCCGAAAGCATTCAGCTCGCGCTCGAATATGATCCCGCCCCGCTCGGCGGCGGCACGCCGGAAACCGCGCGGCCAGAAATCGTCGAAGCCACGATGGCGGCCATGAACGCGCGCGGTCAGGCTGACCGCTTGGCGGAGATCGAGGCGATTGCGAAAGACGACTCCCCTCCCTCTTAGGGAGG
>JBARZR010000159.1:0-2587 GCA_049650205.1 Pacificimonas sp.
ACATGGCGGGCGCTGAAGGGCGCGTCGTCGCCGGTCAGCCGAATCTCGCCGAAGCGCGCCTGCGGCCCGGTCTCGACCGGCAGACTGAGCGTTGCCTGCCTCGTACCATGGTCGATGACGATGTCGGGATCGGGCACTTCGGCAAAGGGGTAGCCTTCGCGCGGCAGCGCCAGTTGCAATTCGGCCACTTGACGGTTGACCTCCGCCGCCGCAACCGGTTGGCCTGGCATCAGCGACAGGCGCGGCGCATCGATCACGCCGAAACGGTAAAGCGGTCCGGCATCGACACCCAGTACGACCCTGAGCTCGCCGGGCGCGTCGTCGCGCGCGCGGATTTCCGGCTCGATCAAAGGATCGTAATAGCCTTCCGCCCTGAGCAGCTGGCTCAGCACCTCGCTATCCACCCGTAGACGCCGGTTCAGTTCGGCGCGTGAGGGAACATCGCCATCCGCACCCTGGAACAGGAGCGAGAGCTCTCGAAAGCGGGCACGTATCGGAAGTTCCGAAAGGCTGCTGTCGTCAACGGTATAACGAAGCTGTGCGCGTGCGTCTTGTGTCGCTTCGTCCTGTTCGCCGCCACTTGCTTCACTATCCAGTGAGCCGAACAGATCCTGCCAGTCCGTTTCCAGTTCCGGGATTTCCGGCAGTCGCTCCGGCCCGACGCCGACGGGCGCGGCGTCTTCCTGCGCGTAAGCCGTAAAGGGAAGCAGCGCCGCAGCCAGGAACAGGGTGAGGGGACGCCGCATGCCACCTACTAACCCGAAATTTCCTGCACGAAAGCTGAATTGCGGCGGCGGGTTCCTAGAACGGGACGTCGTCGTCCAGGTCGCTGTCATAGGTCGGGCGCTGGCCCCCACCACCAGAGCCGCCACTACCGGAACCGCCGCCCTGATTGCCGCCGCCCGAACCGCCGCCATAGCCGCCGGAACCACCACCTCCTCCGTAGTTGCCGCCGCCGCTATTTTCATCGCGGCCCGACAGCATGACGAGTTCGCCATTGAACTTCTGTAGCACGACCTCGGTGGTATATTTGTCCTGGCCGTTCTGGTCCTGCCACTTCCGCGTCTGGATCGCGCCCTCCAGATAGACTTTCATGCCCTTGCGCAGATAGTCGCGCGCGGTTTTCACGAGGAATTCGTTGAAGATGGCGACCTTGTGCCACTCGGTCTTCTCGCGCCGCTCACCCGACTGCTTGTCGCGCCAGGTCTCGGAGGTCGCGACGCTGAGATTGCAGACCTCGCCGCCATTTTGGAAGCTGCGGAATTCCGGGTCCGCGCCCAGATTGCCGACGAGAATGACCTTATTGACGCTGCCTGCCATGAAAAGTTCCCTGATTTAGCCGAGCGCCCAAGTGGCGACCCAATATGTGATTCCCGCCCCCACATAGGCCATCGCGAACAGGTAGGTAAACATGAAGACGGGCCATTTATAGCCGTTGGTCTCCCGCCGGGTGACGGCGAAGGTGGAGATGCATTGGGGGGCGAACACGAACCAGGCGAGGAAGGCGAGAGCAGTCGGTAGCGACCAGGCGCCGCTCAGCCGGTCGGTCAGTTCGCTTTCGACCAGTTCCTCGTCATCCGCGTCTATTGCGTAGACGGTGGCGAGGCCCGCAACGGCAACTTCGCGCGCGGCCATGGCGGGAACCAGCGCAATAGCGATTTCCTTGTTGAAGCCAATGGGGGCAAAAACAACTTCCAGTCCGCCGCCGATCTGCCCGGCGATGCTGGCGTCGACCTGGCTCTCCCCCTCCTCGGCCACCGGATAGCTCGCGAACACCCAGAGGACCATTGTCGCGACGAGGATGATCGTGCCCGCGCGCCGGAGGAAGGCGTAGGCGCGCTGCCACAAGCCGATGAGGAGATCGCGCAGCTGCGGCAGCTGGTATTTCGGCATTTCCATCAAAAAGCCGCCGTCCGCGCCCTTCGTGACGGTGCGCCGCAACACCCAGGCGACGAGAAGCGCGCTGAGGACGCCAAACGCGTAGAGCCCGAACATGACCAGCCCTTGCAGGTTGGCGACGCCGCCCACCGACCGGTATGGAATGAAGGCGGCGATGATCACCAGATAGACGGGCAGGCGCGCAGAGCAGGTCATCAGTGGCGCGATCAGGATCGTGGTCAGCCGGTCCTTCGGATCGGCGATGGTGCGGGTCGCCATGATTCCGGGTATGGCGCAGGCGAAGCTGGACAGCAGCGGTATGAAGGCGCGGCCCGACAGGCCGACGCTCGCCATGAGCCGGTCCATCAGGAACGCGGCGCGGGTCATGTAGCCGGACTGTTCCAGGACCAGGATGAAGGCGAACAGGATGACGATCTGCGGCAGGAACACGACGACCGCGCCGACGCCGCCCAGCAGCCCTTCGATGAGGAAACTGCGTACGGGACCGTCGGGCAGCGCGCCATCGACCAGCCCCTGAAGCCAGCCGATCCCCCCCTCGATCCCGTCGGCGAAGGGCGTGGCCCAGGCGAAGACCGCCTGGAACATCAGGAACAGGATCGCCGTCAGGATCAGGGGGCCGACGATGGGGTGGAGGAAGACCGCGTCCAGGCGCCGGGTCAGGCCGCCCGCGGTGACGGCGCTGCTCCTG
>JBARZR010000160.1:0-3713 GCA_049650205.1 Pacificimonas sp.
GGAACTGGCTGCGCTGGAAATCCGGCCTGTTTGGCCCCGCCCGTACCCTGCGTCGGCAAAGGGCCGCGCTTGGCAGCGCCAGCGCCGCGCTGGCCGCGCTGGTATCGGGACAGCAGGACCGCGCCGCCGCACTGGCCAAGGACGCGCTGAAAAGCGATCCGACGAACGTCATGGCCCGCGCCGTCGCGGCGCTGACGGGGGACGAAGCGCGCATCGCACAGCTGGATGAGGACCGGGCGACGAAACCGCTTGCCGCCTTGGCCAGCCTTCGCACCGCGCCCTCGGTCAGCGCCGCCGATGCCGCCACGAAAGTCGCGCCCACCAGCGCCGCCGCATGGCAGGCGCTGACCGAAGAACGCGCCCGCGTGGGGGATTATGCCGGGGCGATAGCGGCCCTTTCCAGCTGGCGCGCGCTGGATGACGAGGCGGAGCGGCTGGGATCCTGGATCGAGGCGAGCCTGCTTACCGCCGCTGCGGACGGGGCAATGGACGACGAACCCGCGCGCGACGATCTAGAACGTGCGCTCAATGTGGAAAGCCGCTTCGCCCCCGCCGCCTCGCGGCTTGCCGACATAGCGGAAAACAGCGGCGATGTTTCCGATGCCGAGCGCGCGGCAATGTCGGTCTGGGCGATGCAGCCGACTCCGGAACTTTCGCGTTCCTACGAGGGGCTCTATCCGCTGGAATCCGATACGGACCGGCTGGCGCGAATGCAGGCCCTCGCCGCGCGCAATCCCGGCCACCCGCAAAGCCTGATGGCGGTGGCGGAAGCAGCGCTGCCCGCAGGCGAGCCTTCACTGGCGTTGGAGACGCTCGGACCGCTGCTCGATAAACCGCCCGTGCGGCAGCGCGCGGCCTCGCTCGCGCTCGAATGCTACCGCCGTCTCGGCATGGACCCGCCCACCGGCACGGCCTGGCTCGACGCCGCCGCCAGCGGCGCGCCCGGCCCACGCTGGACCTGCGCGAATTGCAGCACGCAAAGCGCCGACTGGTCGCTGGAGTGCGGAAATTGCGGGCGGCTGGGGATCCTGCTGCCGCCGGAGGGCTAGGCCGTCTCCATAAGCAACAAAGTTGTCTCCTTTGTCGCCTCGATCAGCAGATCGGTCTCGTCACGCACCGCCACACCGTCGCGCGCCTTCACATCCTGGCCGTTGATCCGATAAGCACCAACATCCGCGACTATATAGGCGCGCATGTCGTCTGGCAGCCGGTAGGGAAGCACGGTTCCCGCTTCCAGCGTCGCCGCCAGCAGACGCCCGTCCGCGCGGATCGGCAGCGCGCCCTTATCTGCATCGTAACCGCTCGCGAGAACCGTGAAGCCACTCGCGCCCGCATCCGGGAAGGTCCGCATGTCCCAAAAGGGGTCGCCGCCCTTCTCGCGCGGCTCGATCCAGATCTGGAAGATGCGGGTTTCTTCATCCTCCATGTTGAATTCGCTATGCTGAATGCCGCGCCCTGCCGACATGACCTGTACCTGCCCGGCGCGCGTGCGGCCCGCATTGCCCAGGCTGTCCTCGTGGCTGATCGCGCCCGCACGTACATAGGTGATGATTTCCATGTCGCGGTGGCCGTGTGGCGGAAAGCCCGCACCGCCCACGATGCTGTCATCATTCCAGACGCGTAGCGCCCCCCAGCCCATGCGGTCCGGGTCGTGGTATCCGGCGAAACTGAAATGATGATAGGCGTCCAGCCAGCCATGATTGGCGTGGCCAAGCGAGGCGAGCGGGCGAATGTCGATCATCGGATCTAGATCGCCTGTCTCGCCGGAGTTTCAAGATCGAAGGGCGCGCGCTAAGGCGACCGCATGGCCGCATCCTCCGCTATCGTCGACACTATCGCTCCGGCCATCGCGCTGCTGGGGCTGGGCGTCGGGGCGGCGGTTATATCGAAATGGTGTCGCCTGAGTCCGATCGTGGGCTATCTGGTCCTCGGCCTCATCCTCGCCGTCTTCGGCTATGCCGAGGAGTTCGAAGGGCCGGTGGTGGAAACTCTGGCCGAGGCGGGGGTCATGTTCCTGCTCTTCAACCTAGGCCTGCATTTCAGCCTGTCGCGCATCCGCGAGGAGGCGGCGAACATCTTCGGTTTCGGCGCGCTGCAGATGGCGATCGCGGGCGGCGGCTTCGGCCTCGCGGCATGGCTGTTCGGTTCGACGCCCGCTGCAGCCATCATCATCGGCGCCAGTCTCGGCCTGTCCTCCACCGCCGTCGTGATCGGCGTCATTCGCGAGCGCGGGCAGGAGGATTGTCCGGTCGGGCGCGCCGCCCAGTCGATCCTCATCTTCCAGGACATCGCCGCCATCGCACTTCTGATCGCCGCCAGCGCGCTCGCCTCAGGTGCCGACAATCTAGGCAGCGAGCTTGGCATGGCCGCGCTGAAGGCGGTCGCGGCTTTTGGTGTCGCGGTTGTCTTCGCCCGCTATCTGACCGAACCGCTGTTTCGCCTGATCTCGCGCGCGGCAAGTCCGGAAGTCTTCACTGCCACGGCGCTGTTCCTTGCCCTTGCGGCGGGCTGGGCAACGGGAATGATCGGCCTGTCGCTGACCCTCGGCGCGTTTCTCGGCGGCGTCGCCATTGCCGACTCGCGCTACCGCGTCCTCGTGCAGTCGGAGATCGAAGCATTTCGCGGCCTGTTCCTGGGCTTCTTCTTCATGACTGTCGGTCTGTCGCTGGAGCCCGCCATCCTGGCCGAACGCTGGTACGTCGTTCTCGCAGTTGCAGCGACGCTCATTCTGGTAAAATGCGCCCTCAACGTCATGGCGGGGCTCGCGAACCGCTGGTCGGTCCCGGGCTCGGTGCAGCTGGGCTTTCTCCTCGGCCAGGGATCGGAATTCGCGCTCGTCGTCTTCTCGCTTCCCGCCGTGGCCGTGCTGATCGGTGCGGAGGCCGTCGCCATCCTTGTCGCCGCCATCGCCATCAGCCTTGCCACAACGCCCTTTGTCTCGGACCTTGGCCGCACATTGGCGGGGAAATTGCGTAAAGGACCACCGGACGAGAAACTGGCGGGCGACGACGCGCCGGTCATCATCGTCGGCATGGGGCCACGGGGCCGCGCTCTCGCCGACGCACTGGCGGCGCGCGATATCGGCCATGTGGCGCTGGAATCGGAGGCGCGGCTGTTCGAAGAGGCGGTCGCCGACGGCTATGACGTGCATTTCGCGACCCCCGCCGACCCGCGCAGCTGGGAGCCACTGTCGATGGGCATGCGCGAGGTCATTGTGGTGACCAGTCTGAACCTTGAGACCGCGCGCGAACTCAAGCCCATCATCGACGATTATCTTCCCGGACTCCGGCGGTTCGCCGCGCTGGACGGCGAGCAGGACGAAGATGCCTTCGCCGCCGCCGGAATGCGCCCGGTGCGGACACATGACGACGACGGCGACGCGCGGCTGCTGACGCATGTGCTTCGGGAACTGGGCTTTGAAGAGGCAGAAACAGCACTTCCCGCAGCAGCGTAATCTAAAAAGAAAACGACACGTAGTGTCCGACTGGAGCGGGCGAGGCGATTCGAACGCCCGACCCCAACCTTGGCAAGGTTGTGCTCTACCCCTGAGCTACGCCCGCTCATCAAGTCGTAGGCGGAGAGACATGATCTTCTCCGTGGGAAGCGGGCAGATAGCGCTGCAAACGTACGACTGCAAGCCCTTTGCGATTCTATTCTACATCCCCATATAGTCTGTGCCGTCCCGCGCCCCCTGCCCTGACCACCCCTAAGTG
>JBARZR010000161.1:0-15397 GCA_049650205.1 Pacificimonas sp.
CCCATGGGGGCGCGGCCTGATGCGTTCAGGCCGTGCAGCTTTGCCGTTTCCGGGTCCCATATAATCGCGAAAAGGTCACCGCCGATGCCGTTGCCTGTCGGCTCCATCAGCCCAAGCGCGGCATTGGCGGCGATGGCCGCGTCCGCGGCGCTGCCGCCCGCCTTCATTATATCGAGCGCGATCTGCGTGGCGAGGGGCTGGCTGGTCGCGGCCATGCCATGCTGCGCGATGACCGACGAGCGCGTCTTCCCCGTGTAGCCGGAATAGCGATCACCCTGATCCTTGGCGGGGGGGGGGTCCGCAGGCGCGGATGGCGGTGCGTCGGCAGCTTGGGCGACCGCCATATTGGCGGTCATCAGGCCAATGGCGGCGGCGCAGGCGGTGCGGATCATATGGAGGTTCCCTCTTTGTCAGAGGGCGGACCCTAATGTGCCCGCCGAGGATGTCGAGCCGTTGAAACCATCCCGCGCAGATGCCCGTGTCAGGCCGCGGCCTTCAGGTCGGCCGCTGGTATTTCCGACCAGCTGGATTGGTCGCGGCCATTGCGCTTTGCGATATATAGATGCTCGTCGGCGCGGCGCAGTGCCTCCAGCATCGGTTCACCCTGGACAAGACGGGTCAAACCGATGCTTACCGTCACCGGAAAACTCAGGCCGGGCACGCGTTGGGCGATATAGGCGGCAAGCGATGTGCGCATGGTTTCGACGGCGACTTCGGGCAGCGGATCGAAAATCAGCAGAGCGAACTCTTCCCCGCCCATGCGCGCGGCATAGACGTCCGGCGTTTCTCGCATCGCCTCCCCCAGCGTGATCAGTACATTATCGCCGACATCGTGACCGTGCCGGTCATTGACGCGCTTGAAATGATCGAGATCGACCAGTGCGATCGCCGCCGCGCCGGCGCCGTCGTCGCGCTGCATGTCGTCATAGCGACGGCTGAGGCCGCGCCGGTTCGGGAGGTTGGTCAGGGCGTCGGTGCGGGCGAGGCGCGACGACGTTTCCGCCTGCAGGAGCGCAGCGTCGCGCTGGCGCTGCATGGTGAGGACACGATTGGCGATACCCGCGCCGACGATACCGAACTCGAAGGCGACGGCGGCAAGCAGCGCCGACACTGTATAATAGGGAAGCGGAATCTCCACGATATTGCAGGCCAGGATACCGGAGCAGACCACAACGGCTGGCACCCAGCCGACGATCTGGAAACGCGCGGCGCGACTGCCGTTGCGGGCGGCCTGCGTGAGCGCGAAGATAATCAGCGCGATGAAAGGGATATAGGACAGTTCCTTCATCATGAACAGCCAGCCCGGCAGATCGCGTACCGTGCCGAGCATCGTGAGCAGAATGATGAAGGGAAAGGACCAGTCAAGCGCGCGGGCCATGTTGGGGCTGATCGTCCCTTGCTCCAGATACGTGCGCAGAAACGGACCTGCCATCGCCACCATAAAGCCAAAACCCAGCATGTTCATCCACCAGCGCGGTTCGCTTCCCGGCGGCGGCAGCAGGGGCAGGTCTATCGGAATCGTGCCAATCGAATAGGCGATGATGGCGAGGGCCCGCGCGGCATGCCAGAGCATGAAGCGTTCCTTCAGCACCCAGTAAAAGGCGATATCGTAGAGCATCGGCAGCAGGATTACGCCCCAGAACAAGCCGATCACCATCGGTTCCGCCGCGAACAATGTGGCCTGACTATCCATGGCCATCGCGGGCGCGCCGAGAATGACGGCCAGCATGACGGCAATGGCGATACGGGTGGACATTCAGGAGGGCGGGCTTTCAAAGAATTAACCTTTGAATGCCAATTACAGCGAAGACCTTACCAAAGGCTTAAGGGTTGCCAACCGCCGATGGTGCTTAGCTGCGGAAATTATCCTTTGCCTCTCGTCTTTTGCCCAGCTCTTCCGCGTTCCTCGCGCGCAGGAACGGGTTGGTTGCCAGTTCCTCGCGAATGGTCGAGGGCACTGTTGGCTCGCCGCGTTCGCGCATGGCGATCACGTCCCTCTGCCGCGCCGGTATGTCGGCATTTTCCGGTTCGGCAGTAAGGGCAAAACGGCCATTGGCTTCGGTATATTCATGCGCGCAATAGACTTTTGTCTCGGCAGGCAGCGCCGCCAGCTTGGAAAGGCTATCGTGCATCTGTTTCGGCGTGCCCTCGAACAGCCGACCGCAGCCCATGGCAAAGAGCGTGTCGCCGCAAAACAGTAATTTGTCCCCAGCGAAATAATACGCATTATGGCCCGCGGTATGTCCAGGCACATCGATCACGCGGCCGACATGATCGCCGATGCGGACCTTGTCGCCTTCCACGACCGCGCGGTCGATGGCGGTGATCCTCGCCTCCTCACCCTGCGGTCCGGTGATCATGCACCCTGTCGCGTCCTTGATGGCCTGATTGCCGCCAACATGGTCGGGGTGCCAGTGCGTGTTGAGGATCTGGGTAATCTGCCAGCCGCGCGCCTCCGCCTCCGCCAATACAGGGTCCGAAACCGCAGGATCGATGACGGCGGTTTCCCCGCTGATCGTGTCATGCACCAGATAGACATAGTTATCGGAGAGAACGGGTATCTGAACGATTTCGAGCATGGCTGAACGGATAGCAGAGATTGGGATCGACGTGAACCATTACCGGTAATTCACGTATATCATCTATTTATCCATATCGACGATCGGTTTAGATCGCGATGACGGGCGCGGAACCTAAAACGGCCAACGGGGGCTGTAGGGGCTTGCTGAAGACGCTTTCCATAGTTCTCGTTCCACTGGTCTTCATCCTGTCGCCCTGCGCCGATGCCTGCGCCGCAACTCCGCTGGGCGGGCTGGTCTGTATCATGGGGACGGATACCGATGTAGACCTCATGGCTTTTCCGGGACCGAAAACGCGCCTGGATTGCGGGCCGGATCGATTCAGCGGCGAAATGCAGCGCATGTAGGGGTTATCGACCTGGAAACTATCGATATCCCGACCAGGCGGGACGGGATCAAACCGCTCATGCGGGGGATCGTCTGGAATTGGCGGTCGCCCGAGCCGCTACCAGCTGCCGGTGTTTTGCATTGACGCCCATGGCTCCTGCGCGGACAGGGCGTCGCCCTTCTGCAGCAGTTCTATCGAGATACCGTCCGGCGAACGCACGAACGCCATGTGACCGTCGCGGGGCGGACGATTGATCGTCACGCCGCCCTCAAACAGTCGCTGGCAGACGGCGTAGATATCATCGACAGCATAGGCGAGATGGCCGAAATTGCGACCGCCGTCATAGGCCTCGGGATCCCAGTTGTGGGTCAGTTCAAGCTGCGCGTGCCCATCGCCCGGTGCGGACATGAACACGAGTGTGAAGCGCCCCTTTGGAATATCGCGGCGATTGACGACCGTGAGGCCCAGCAGCTTGTAAAAGGCGATGGAAGCATCCAGGTCGGTGACACGCACCATGGTGTGCAAATATTTCATGTGGCTGATTTTCCGGGGATGTTCACACCCTCATAATGTTCGAACTTTGCGATGAGATCGGCGGGTAGTGGGGCCGGTGCGCCGCGCACCTCGCCAACGTGGACGTTGACGGTCTCGCCGCCCGTACGCAGGTCATCGGCGCCGCGCCCGTGGATCTCCCAAAATGTCGTCATCGAGGAGCGTCCGGTGCGCGCCAGCCGCAGACAGACATCGAACTCCTCGTCCATCAACAGCGGTTTGGCATAGTCGCAGGTGTTGCGAACGACGTGGAATTCCGGGCTGTCGGGCGCGCCCATGCGGATGCCAACAGCGCGGTAATATTCCGTGATTCCGACGTCCAGATACTCGAAATAGCGCGAATTGAAGACGATGCCCTGCATGTCGCACTCGGCATAGCGCACCCGGAGCGGAAAGCTGAATTTGAAATCTGATCGTGCCATGGGCATGGTTCATAGACCGCTCAGCCGCCCTCCGCATATAGGCGATAAGGAGAGGAGATATTTCCATGGCGAAAACAGGCAATCTGATCGCGGCGGCCATATTGGCCCTGGGAATGATTATCGGTGGCTATCTGCTGGGCAACGGCCTGGTCCGCGCGGATCACGCGGACCGCAGCGTCAAGGTGCGCGGCCTGTCCGAGCGCGATGTCGTCGCCGACCTTGCCACCTGGACGATCCGCTTCACCGCGCAGGGCAGCGACTTCGCGGCGGTCAAGGCCGATGCGGGCGCGATGGAGGCGAGCGTCGTTCAATCCAGGCCGACCAGATGCACGGGCCAGCGGCCGGGCATGATAACGACAGCGTCGATGCGGTAGCCGTCTGCGATGTCCGCATAGCGCGGCCATAGGGCCGCCGCCGCCTGCCCGACGCGCCGCAGATGATGTCCGGCGAGGGCGGCGTCGCCGCTGATCGCGTCCACGCGGGCCTTCACCTCGACGAAGATGATGGTGCGGCCCTTGCGCGCGACCAGATCGACCTCGCCGCCGCGCACGCGGACACGCCTGTTCAGAATGCTGTAGCCCTTCAGCCGCAGATACCAGGCGGCCAGCGCTTCCGCGCGGTGGCCGCGCCGTTCGGCCTCGCGCCTGCGGTCCTTCACTCGTCTTTCAGCGCCAGCGCGCGGGCATAGACATCGGCGCGCGGCAGGCCGAGCCGGTCCGTGACCTGACGCACGGCGCTTTTCAGCGTATCGGTTTCGAGCGCCTTGCGCAGCGCGCTGTCCAGATCGTCGGCGCTGGCGGGCGCGGGCGGATCCGGCGGTGCGATAACCAGAACGTTCTCGCCCTTCGGCGCGCCCGCCTCAGCATAATGCGCGGCCAGATCGGGCAGCGGCGCGCGGCGCACTTCCTCATGTAGCTTTGTTAACTCCCGCGTAACCGCGGCGTCGCGCCGTCCCAGCACATCCGCCGCGCTCGCCAGCGCCTTCGCCAGCCGCGGCCCGCTTTCGAACAGCACCAGCGTGGCGCGTATCTCGGACAGCTCCGCCAGCGCGTCGCGTCTCGCCTTATCCTTTACCGGCAGGAATCCGGCGAACAGGAAGCGGTCGGTGGGAAGCCCCGCCAGTGTCAGGCCGACGATGGCCGCGCAGGGTCCGGGGATGGACGTGACGGCGACCCCTTGCGCCTGCGCCCCGGCCACCAGCTTGTAGCCTGGATCGGAAATCAGCGGCGTTCCCGCGTCGGTGACCAGCGCGATGGCCTCGCTGACGGCGCGCTTCAGGATGCGGGGCCGCGCCTCGGCGGCGTTATGCTCATGATAACGGATCAGGGGCGCGCGCGCGCCGATATGTTTTAGCAGCTTGCCCGTAACCCGGCTGTCCTCCGCCGCGATGGCGTCGGCGCGTTGCAGAATGTTGCCCGCGCGGAACGACAGATCGTTCAGGTTGCCGATTGGCGTCGCCACGATATAGAGGCCGGGAGGCAATCTGTTTTCGTCCATCGCCAAGGGGCTATGCCATGTATCGTTCGCTGACCAGCCTGAAGCGCATCTGTGCCGCCGGATTTGCCGCGTCCCTTCTTTTCGTATCGGCCTGCCAGACGGCGGGAGTCGCGGATCAGGATGTGGCCGCCCTGCCGCCCGCCCCCACCGAAGATGTCAGCAACGTCCCGCCGCCGCCCCAACCGGTCGCCGCGCAAAAGAATCAGGTCGCGCTGCTGCTGCCGCTGACCGGCGCGAACGCGCGCGTCGGGCGCTCGCTGGCCAATGCCGCCAACATGGCCCTGCTCGATCTGGGCGGCGGCGATATCGAGCTGAAGGCCTATGATACGGCGGCGAACGGCGTGGAGCGCGCCGCCGAGCGCGCCGTGGCGGACGGCGCGAAACTGTTCCTCGGCCCGCTGATGTCGGAAAACGCGAAGGCGATCCGCGGCTTTGCGGCGGCGAAGAATATTCCGGTGCTTAGTTTCTCCAACGACGCGACCGCGGCGGGCGGCGGTGTCTATGTGCTGGGGTATCAGGTCAGCCAGTCCGTGCAGCGCGTGGTGAGCTATGCGCGCGGACGCGGCATTGATCGCTTCGCCGCGCTTGCCCCCAATGGCGATTACGGTCGCCGCGCCAGCGATGCGTTTCTGGCCTCCGTGCGGCAGGCGGGCGGGCGTGTGACGGCCATGGAAAGCTATGAACGCCAGCGGTCGAAGCTGCCCGCGTCCGTTCGTCGCCTGACCGATTTCGAGGCGCGTACCGCGCGCGCCGCGCAGGGCGGGACCGTCCGTGCGGATGGGACCGTCGCGCCGGTGGAAAGCCGCCTCGGCCCCGTCAGCTTTCAGGCGCTGTTGATCGCCGACGGCGGTGCCATTGCGTCGGAATTTCTCGTCAGCCTCGACAAGTTTGGCGCCGGGCCGGGCCGGGTGCGCTATCTGGGCACGGAATTGTGGAATGCGGATTCCCGGGTTGCCGGCGCGCGCGGGCTAAAGGACAGCTGGTTCGCCAGCGTACCCGATGCGCGCTTCAACCAGATGGCGAGCCGCTATCGCCAGCGCTTCGGCGGTGCGCCGTCGCGGCTGTCCAGCCTGGCCTATGACGCGGTTCTTCTGGCACAGGGCGTCAGCAATGACTGGGAAGTGGGCGGCGACTTTCCAAGGTCGCGCCTTGCCGATCCCGATGGCTTTGTCGGCATCGACGGCATTTTTCGCTTCGGATCGGACGGCGTCGCCCAGCGCGGGCTCGAGGTGCAGCAGGTCGGCAACGGCACGACCCGCGTGATCGACGCCGCACCGACCAGCTTCCAGAACCGCCGGGTGTCGATGCTGGTAAATTAGGATCTATTTTTCCAGGTCATCCGGCAGGGTGGGTTCGGAAATCAGCGTCTCGAACGCCGCCCAGCGGGCCCTCACATCCGTGCCGTGCCGGTCCAGATAGGCGTCGACCATGTTCCGCCCGATGTCGTAATTCACGATATAGCTGCGATAAGTGTCGATGAAATCCAACCGCTGTGCTGCGCGTTCTGGCGAATTCAACTGCGTTTCCTGCAGCGCCGTGATGGCGTCCGCTTTCGTCATGCGCCCGGACAGATAGGCGTCAGCGACGCTATATTGTGCGGGGTATAGCGCGCGGAGAGCCGTGTTCAGTTCCGTCAGCGTCTCCGCCGTGGCCGGGTCCAGTCCTGCGAGCGGATACAGAACTTCCGCTTCGTAGGCGGTGCGCGCCTCGCCCGGAAAGGCGACGTCGATGCCCGCATTGGCCGTGCCCTCCGCGATTAGCGACTGCGGGGAATATAAGGGATAGACGGCGAATTCGGCCCAGCCGCGCTCCCGCACGAGCCGCTGTTCGAGGAGCGCGTTCAGCGTGTGGTGGCCGGGATAGCCCTCGTGACAGCCAAGATCGACGGCGCGGTCTATGCTAATCGGCAGATCGGTGTTGATCTGGATCAGGCTGTGGGCGTTGCCTTTGTACCAGTTATAGCCCGACCATGGTTTGCCGGTGACGAATTCCAGATCGAAGCGCTCGCCATCTGGGAGGTCGATATGCGGTTCGGTCGCGGCCTTGCAGCGCGCGATGGCGGCCTCCATCACCCGTGCCCGCGCCTTTGCCGGGATATGATAGCGCGCCTTCAGCGCATCGACGCGCTGCCATAGCGGACCGTCCGTCTCAGGGTCGCCGGGAACCAGCGCCTCGACACGATCGAGAAGTGGCTGGAAGCTGTCGAGCGTCGGGATATCCGGCGTCACTCCAAACAGGGCCCCCGCCTCCTCGGAGAAAGTGAAAGTCGCGCCGCGTGTCATCGCGATACGTGTCGCCACAGCGCTTAGCTGAGCGACCATGAAGCGGCGGCGTTTTTGTTCCATGCGGTCCGATGGCCAGGCCAGACCCAGCGTTGCGAGGCGGAGCCGCTCCGTTTCCCGTGCGAGCGCGCGAAGGCCACGCGGATTTTCTTCCGCTTGGATACGGACGCGTTCCGGCCCGTAATAGGCATCGACATAACCGTCCTCGTGCGTACCATATTCC
Source organism: Pacificimonas sp. (assembly GCA_049650205.1). GTDB lineage: Bacteria > Pseudomonadota > Alphaproteobacteria > Sphingomonadales > Sphingomonadaceae > Pacificimonas. The sequence continues at coordinate 7,884 of JBARZR010000161.1, forward strand.
AGAACCAGCCGGACATAATCTTCGGCGATGGCGTCGATACGCGGCCCCGCGTGCGCGGCGTTGGGCAGCATCACCACCGCCAGTGCCGCGCCGATATACATTTTCAGTCCGTTCATGCTTCGCCTCCTTGTCAGTGCTATGGCTAGCATCGCCCCGACAGGCTGGCAAAGCGGACAGCTACACTGCCATTTCGGGTGCGCTAGTAACGGTATGGGCGAGGGAACGGGAAGGAATATGCGTGGATGACCGTCAGCATGTTTGTCTGGTCGTCGGGGCGGGAATCGGTGTCGGCGGCGCGATTTCCCACGCGTTCGCGGCCGAGGGTTTGACGGTCTGTGTCACCCGGCGCCAGCGCAACCTGCCTGAACTTGAAAGCCTTGTTTCCGATATCGAAGCGGCCGGTGGTCGCGCATATGCCCATGGTGTCGATGCGCGGGATGAGGACGCGATGATCGAGCTGTTCGACCATATCGAGCGGGAAACCGGCCCTATCGAGGTCGTCGTCTTCAACGTGGGTGCGAATGTCCGGTTTCCGATCGGCGAGACGACGACACGCGTTTATCGCAAAGTCTGGGAGATGGCCGCCCTTGCTGGATTTCTAACCGGGCGCGAGGCGGCACGGGTCATGGCGCAAAGAGGGCATGGAACGATCCTGTTCACGGGCGCGACGGCATCCCTGCGCGGGGCGTCTGGCTTCTCGGCTTTCGCAGGAGCGAAACATGCGCTGCGGGCATTGGCGCAGTCCATGGCACGGGAACTGGGGCCTGAGGGCATCCATGTCGGCCATATCCTCGTCGACGGCATGATCGATGGAAAATTCGCGCGCGACAATTTCAATGACGTTGATGCACGGCTGAAACGCGGGGAGATCCTGGCGCCAGAGGCCATTGCGGCAAATTATGTGCACTTGTGGAAGCAGGACCGCAGTGCATGGACGCACGAACTGGACCTGCGCCCGTGGACCGAAACTTTCTAGGAGAAAAGGCATGGCCAAAACCGTCGAACTGCTGTTCGATTTCGTCAGCCCGAACGGCTATCTGGCCTGGTATCCGCTAAAGGATATCGTGGCGAGAACGGGCGCGGAGTTGACGGTGACGCCCGTTTTCCTGGGCGGGATCATGAAGCTGACCGGCAACCAGCCGCCAATGATCGCCAATGCCGGGGTCAAGGGCAAGAACGACTATATGATGCTGGAAATCCGGCGGTTCGTGGCAAAGCACGGCCTGACGAACTTCAGCATGAACCCGCATTTCCCGATGATGAGCATCGCCGTGCAGCGGATGCTGGTCCACGCTGCGCGAACGGGCCGGGCGGCGGAGATGATCGACCATGTGCTGCCGCATGTGTGGGAACGGGGGGCCGACATTGCCGATCCGGCGGTTTTGCAGGCGATCTTCGCAGGGTCGGCATTCGATGCTGACGAACTGGCGGCGGTGACCGGAGAGGATGGCATCAAGGCCGAACTGACCGCAAATACCGAAGCTGCGGTGGCGCGGGGCGTCTTTGGCCTGCCCAGCATGTTTGTTGGAAGCGAACTGTTTTTCGGCAAGGACAGCCTGGGCGGGGTCGAGGACGCGCTATCGTGACACGCGCCAAAACTGTCATTCCGCGATAGCTGCAGCAGTGTGTCGTCGAGCCCGAGAGCAGAAGAAACGAAAACGCAGATGACCGAGCACCTCCGTCTTGAAAAAAAAGGCCATATCGCGTCGCTGGTGATCGACCGACCTGATCGCAGGAACGCATTTTCGCACGATATGTGGGCTGTTTTGCCAAATCTCGTCGAGGCCGCGATGACCGATGATGCAATTCGTCTTCTGATCCTGCGCGGGGCCGACGGGCGCGCGTTTTCCGCAGGTGCCGATATTTCCGAATTCGGGGCGAAGGCTCATGATCTGGATTGGGGCAAGCGGAACCAGGCGGCCATCCGGAACAGCCAGTATGCCCTCGCCCGTGCCGCAAAGCCGACCATCGCCTTTGTCGAGGGCGTTTGCGTCGGGGGTGGCTGCGGTCTGGCGATTGCCTGCGACCTGCGTGTGTCCGGCCCGAAAGCGAGGTTCGGCATTACGCCTGCACGCTTGGGGATCGTCTATTCGCTGCACGATACGAAGCTGCTGGTCGATCTGGTCGGACCGTCTCAAGCGAAGCGGATATTGTTCACCGCAAAGCTGATGGATGCGCCGGAGGCGCACCGTATCGGCCTAGTCGATTTCCTGTCGGACGATCCCGATGCGGCTCTCGCCGAATTGTCGGCTGCCATTCTGGCCGCGAGCCCCGCAAGCGTTGCAGGTACGAAGCGCAACATCGACCGCATTCTCGCCGGGCAGGTGGACGACGATGAGGCAACGCTCGCGGAATTCCGGGCGGCGTTTCGAAGTCCGGACTATCAGGAAGGTGTCGCGGCCTTCATTGAGAAGCGAAGCGCTGACTTTTAGGCGAACACCTCGCCCAGCTGTCCGGTATCCGCGCCGTCCCTGATGGTGCGCAGTTCCAGATACATGGCGGCGAACAACGTTGTGCCGACGACATAAAGAACTGTGTTCGCGATCGCCGACGTGATGAAGAAAATCGCGCCGACATTCTGCAATGCGGGCGCGCCGGTAAATACCCCGAGTCCCGGACCGGTGAAGGCGGCAAGACCGGAAATCACGATGGCGGCGACGAACAGGATCACAAAAATTCCGAAGATGGTCCAGCGTGATCCCTTGGTCAGCGCGCGGCTGCGTCCGAAACTGCCTATGATCCCGTGCCTGTCGATGACGAGCGCAGCATAGCTGACGGCCCACATACAGGCGAGGATGATGCCGGGCACGATGATCAGCATAAAGCCGATGCCTGCACCCAGGGTCCACAATATGCTGTGGACGATGACCGGAATGAAGGTGATGAAGGCCGTGCGGAACACGGTACCGAGATCGACACTCCCTTGCGCGTCCTGTCCGGCAATGGACAGCGCCGCCGGGATGAACAACAGCGATGCGAAGATCGCCAGACCGTAGACAACCCACTGAAACGTGCCGACTGCGCTGAGGTCTGCACCTGCCATGGCTTCATAGGTCAGGAAATTACTTGCCGCCGAGGGCAGCAGCATCAGGAGAACGCCGATCACCGCGAACGGCCCTATGTTGCGCCCTATGATCCCGAATGTCCGGGAGAACACCCGTCCTATGTCAAGTCCGCGCTCGCTCGCGCCTTCATATGCCGTAGCCATGTCGTCATTCCCCCGAAATCATATGCTGCGCAATGCATAAGGGGGCGGGTCTTCCGGCGCAATTCAGGAAAATATCTCTTCCAGAATGTCCGTTTCCGGTCCGTCTCTGACCAGCTTCAGCTCCAGGAACAGCGAGGTTGTCATGGCGGCGACGAATATCCAGCCGACCGATGAGAATGCGGCGTCGACCAGGCTTCGCAGAAATCCCGGTGCGGGACCGCCAAATGCCGGGATCAGGTCGCGCGCCGCCATCGTCAGAACCCAGAACAGAATCGCACAAAGGACGAGGGCGAAAATACGCCACCGGGATCCGCGCGTCAGATCGCGGCTGCGGCGGAAGCTGTGCGTGATCGATGTCCTCTCCAGAACCAGTGCGGGCATTGAGACGGCGAAGGCGCAGATCAGCAGGAAGCCGGGAATGGTGAAAATCGCGAAACCGATGAAAATGGCGATGACCCACAGCACCATATGGGCCGCGAAAGGAAGAATGCGCGACATGCTCTCACGTAGTGCCAACGCGATGTCGACGTTGCCGACCGTCATTTGCTGCGCCGCGACCGCAATGCTGGCGACCAGAAGCAGCGTGGCGGCAAACAGGGATATGGCCGAGCTGCTCCATTGCATCCAGAACCCGATCCCGAATGGCAGGTCGAGTGCCGCCAGGTCCGCCAGCACCTGCGGCCCGATCCCCAGAATGACGGCCAGTCCGCCGAACGGCAGCGGCTGCGCGGCAAGCGCCTGTCCCGCACGGCCGATGACGCGCCCGATGTCCAGCCTGTCCTGGCTGCCATAGGAGCCGGACACCGATCCCGACCGGGAAAGTCTTTCATCACCGATGGAAATCGCGCATTCCCTTCCGTTCGTTCACCATGACGGCATAGATTTCATTAGCCGCTTTCGTCCATAGCCCATGCCGTTATAACCAGTCGTAAATCAAAGGGGTTTCCAGGGTGCAGGACGGGCGCGGGGTTGCGGACGAGGCGGTAGCGGCGGGCGACGATGCGCCTGCCGATGCCGCGCTCGCCGACGCCTATGCGGATGTGCGCGGCGACGACAGCATCCAGTACGATCTGCCCGACGTTCACGCCCGGATCCGCGGCAACGACGACATCCAGTATGAGCTGCCGGACATGGATGCGCCCGAGCCTGCGGAAACGCCGGCATGGCTGGAATGGCTCGCGCCGTTCTTCGAGGCGATTGCCCCCGCCATCCCATATGTCCTGATCGCCGTCCTCACCGGTCTGCTGCTCTATTTTTTCTGGCCCTATATCGCCGAGCGGCTGCGCGACTGGCGACATGACGGCCCGCGCCAACTGCCCGACTGGCGGCCGGAGGAGCGCGCGGCGCGCGTCCTTCTGGAAGAGGCCGATGCCCTGGCGGCGGAAGGGCGTTATGCCGAAGCGGCGCGGGTGCTTCTTTATCGCAGCATCGAGGATATCGCGGCGCAGCGCCCCGACCTGGTCCGCCCCGCCTATACCGCGCGCGAAATCGCCGCCCATGACGCGATGCCTGCGGACGCGCGCGGCGTATTCGGATCCATCGCGCAGCTGGTGGAGCGCGGCCTGTTCGCGCGCGCCGAGGTGGTGGAGGGCGAATGGCGCGATGTGCGCGGCGCCTATGACCGTTTCGTGTTCGCGGGGGCCGTATGACGCAAAACGTGGCAGCGCCGAAAGCCACGGAAGCGGGTGGTATCGAGATTGCGGGCGGCGACCCGTTCCGCACGAAAACGGTCGTGCTGTTTGTGACGGGCGGCGTCCTCGCCTTCTTCGCCTTCCTGTTGCTGTTCACATTTTCCGATGAATTGCAGGGCGCGGAGGATGGCGAGGCGCATGCGATGTCCGTCTCCGCCACAGGCTACCGCGCCGCAGCAGAGCTGATCGAGCGTATGGACGGCGATGTCGCCATGAGCCGCAATGCCAGCCGGGAACCCAGCGAACGACTGTATATATTGACGCCGCGCGTCTTCACCAATCCCGAGCTGCTGGCGGAGCGCGCGCGTCACTATTCCGAAATCGGCTACGTCATGATCGTACTGCCGAAATATTATACGCGCGCGATGCAGGAAGATGGTCCCGATCTGGACGCCAACCCGGCCTGGGCGGAGCGCACGGGCACGATCGGCATCCCGGCGCTGGAACAGCTGCTGTCCGGACTTGGGACGTTCAGCATCGCCGAAGCGGTGCCCGTCGGAACGGACAGCGGCAGCTGGTATGACGGCTTCCGCACCATATCAGGCGGAAAGCTGGAAGCGTTCCTGACCGATGGCGACGGGCGGTTTGCCGGGGCGTGGATGGGCGAAGAGGACATCGCCATCGTTCCCGACGGCAATATGATGAACAACCTCGCGCTGGCGAAGCTGGAAAATGCCGAGCGGCTGCTGGAAATCATCGACACCGCGACCTTCGAATCGAATCGCAAAGTGACGTTCGACCTGACCTTGAACGGTTTCGAAAGCGGCGAGAGCGCGCTGAAACGCGCCTTCACGCCGCCACTTCTGGGGGTGACGCTCGCGGCGCTGCTAACGGCCATATTCGCCGGACTGGCGGCGGCGGTGCGCTTCGGTCCCGCATTGCGGGAAGCGCGCGCGGTCGAATATGGCAAGCAGGCACTTCTCGACAACAGTGCCGACATGATCAAACTCACCCGGCGGGAAGAGGCGAGCGCCGCCAGCTATATCGATGTCATCCGCCGCGCCGCCGCGCGCGATGCGGGTCTTGTCCAGACCGCTGCGCCGGACGTGCTGGACAAGCAACTCGACCGTTTCGGCGGTGAAGACGCTCCCAAATTCACAGGCCTCACCTTCGCGCTTTACAGCGCAACCACCCGTTCCGAAATTCTCGGCGCCGCGCAGGCGCTGCACCAGTGGAAGAAAGATATTTTCGCATGAATGTCACCGATGTCCAGACGCTCGCCGCCCGGATCCGTACCGAAGTCGGCAAGGCTATCGTCGGCCAGGACGACGCCGTCGAAAAGCTGCTGATTGCGCTGTTTTCATCAGGGCATGTCCTGCTGGAGGGGCCGCCGGGTACGGCCAAAACATTGTTGGCGCAATGCTTTGCGGCGGCACTCGACCTCGATTTCGGGCGCATCCAGTTCACCCCCGACCTGATGCCGTCCGACATCGTCGGCGCGAACCTGTTCAATTTCCAGACGAGTGAATTCAAGCTGACGCGTGGACCGATCTTTCACGAGCTGCTGCTGGCGGACGAAATCAACCGCACGCCGCCCAAGACGCAGGCCGCGTTGCTGGAGGCGATGCAGGAGCGGGTCGTCACCATCGATGGCGAGCGGCATGAGCTTGGCGCGCGTTTCCAGGTCGTCGCCACGCAGAACCCCATCGAACAGCAAGGCGTCTATCCGCTGCCCGAAGCGCAGCTGGACCGCTTCCTGTTCAAAGTCGATGTCGGCTATCCTTCCGAGGAGGAGGAGCGCAACATCGTCGCGCGCCATGGTGGCAGTTTCGGCATGCCGAAACCGGGTGCGTTCCATATCGCGCCGGTCACGAACGCGGAGCAGCTCAGTCAGGCCTCCGCCGTTGTCCAGGGCATCAAGCTGGTCGATGAGGTCACCGACTATGTCGTGCGCCTGATCCGCGAAACGCGCACATCGCCCGATCTGGAGGCGGGCGCGAGCCCCCGCGCCGCCGTCCTTCTGGCAGGCGCTTCACGCGCCCGGGCCGCGTTGGAGGGCCGCGACTATGTCATTCCCGACGACGTGAAGGCGCTCGCCCGCCCGGTGTTGCGCCACCGCGTCATGCTCAGCCCCAGCGCCGAAATCGACGGGCGCCTGGTGGACGATGTCGTCGACGCCCTGATCGAGCGCACGGACGCGCCGCGGTGATTTCCGGACGCAGATATATTCCCCTCCCTGCTTGCAGGGAGGGGCTAGGGGAGGGTGCAAGACGCAAAGCGGCGAGCTTCGGACTCGGCAGCACGCGTCGAGGCCCGGCTACGCCATCGCTACCCTCCCCTAACCCCTCCCTTGCAGGGAGGGGAAGACAAGCCGCATGATCTATCCCACCCCCCTTGCCATCCTGCTGGCCGCGCTCGGTATCCCCGTGGCGCTGCTGACCGGTGCCATAATCCCCGGCCTTTGGTGGGCGGGGCTGGTCTGGAGTTTGGCTGTGCTGATGGGCGGGTTGATCGACGCGCTGATGCTGCGCGACTGGCCTGAGCTGGAACTGCTGGCCCCGCGCCTTGTGCCTGTCGGCGAGCCCTTTTCGGCCAAAGTCACCGCGATATTCGCCGATGCCCGGCGCGGCGTCATGGAATTCGCGCTGGGCACGGGTCCGCGCCTGGCGCTGGAC
>JBARZR010000162.1:0-7339 GCA_049650205.1 Pacificimonas sp.
CGGTCAGCGCGTACTCGCCATGACAGGCAACGGCGCTTTTGCCGAACAGATCGTTACGGACACACCGCGTGTAATCCCGATTCCCGATGCCATGCCGGACGATATCGCGGCGGGTTTCACCATGACATATGGCACGTCGCATCATGCCCTGAAGCAGCGCGCCAATATACAGGCGGGCGAAGTCCTGCTGGTACTGGGCGCGGCGGGCGGTGTCGGCCTGGCCGCCGTGGAACTTGGCAAGCAGATGGGTGCGAAAGTGATCGCCGCGGCGTCCACACAGGAAAAACTCGATCTGTGCCGCGAATATGGCGCGGATGAAATCATCAACTACAGCGACGAAGATCTGCGTGAGGGTATCAAGCGGGCGTCGAAGGCGCTTGGCGCGCGTGGCCCGGACGTGATTTACGATCCGGTCGGCGACAAGTTCGCGGAACCTGCCTTTCGCTCTATCGGCTGGAACGGGCGCTATCTGGTGGTTGGCTTCGCGGCGGGCGAGATACCGAAACTCCCGCTCAACCTCGCGTTGGTGAAGGGCGCGGCCATCGTCGGCGTGTTCTGGGGCGCGTTCACACAGACCGAGCCAAAGGTGCATGAGGCCAATATGCGGGAATTGCTCGGCTGGCTCGCCGCCGGGAAACTGAAACCTTATGTTTCCAAACGCTTTCCGCTGGCAGAGGGCGGTGCGGCGATACGCTGGATGATGGACAGGAAAGCAATGGGAAAGGTGCTGGTGGAAATGTAGCGCGGACCTAAATCCCGGCCCCGTCGTTGTCCTGATGAGTTCAAAAAAAAGGGAGAATCACTATGGGTATTTTCGACTTCTTCAAAAAGGACAAGGGCAAGGAACTGTTCGACGAGCAAACGCCCGCCGAGCAGAAGGCCGAACGCCTGCGCGCCGAGATCGAAAAGATGGGCTTGAAGGGCGACATCAAGGTTCGGGTTGATGGCAACAAGGTGAAGCTATCGGGCAAGGTTCCCGACCAGGCCACCAAGGAAAAGCTGATGGTCCTTGCCGGCAACACGAAGCATATCGACAAAGTCGATGACGACGATCTGGCGAGTGATGGTCCGCCCTCCAGCGACCCCGCCAGCCGGTTCCACACAGTCGGGAGCGGCGATACGCTTTCGAAGGTCGCGAAGGAATATTACGGTAATGCGAATCTCTACATGAAGATTTTCGAGGCAAACAAGCCGATGCTGAGCGACCCGGACAAGATTTATCCGGGCCAGGTATTGCGCATTCCAGACGCAAACGCGGCGGCCTAGCCAGAGAAGAAGTTGACGCTAAACATGGCGGTTTTCCTGATAGGGAAAGTCGCCATGTTTCATGTTGCGGTTCGCTCATCCATTGCTGCCGTCATCGCCTGTTCCGCTCCTGCCCCGATAGCGAGCGCGCAACTTTCAGCGGAAGAGGAGAGCATTGTCGCCTCTGTCGATAGCGAGGCGGCGCGGCATATCGATCTTCTTGAAGCGCTGGTGAACCTCAATTCCGGCTCGCTGAATATCGCAGGCGTGACCGAGGTCGGCGACATGGTCCGCCCGGAATTCCAGGCGCTCGGCTTCGACGTCGAATGGATCGACATGCGCGAAACTGAACGCGCCGGACATCTGATCGCCACGCACAACGGCGACGGGACAGGCAAGCGCATCCTGATGATCGGTCATCTGGATACGGTGTTCGAGCCCGACTCTCCTTTCCAGACATTCGTGCGCGACGGCGACCGCGCGACCGGTCCGGGCATTGGCGATGACAAGGGCGGGATCATCGTCATTCTCGCCGCGCTCCAGGCCATGCAGGCGGCGGGCACATTGGAAGGTGCGGACATTAAGGTCGTGCTGACCGGCGATGAAGAGCGGACCGGCGCGCCCGCCTCCATTTCCCGCCGGGATCTGGTGGCGGCTGGAAAATGGGCCGATATCGCGCTCGGTTTCGAGGGGGTGGCCGTCGTCGACGGTCAGGAATATGGCACGATCGCGCGGCGCAGTTCGAACGGCTGGACGCTGACCGTGAAGGGCAAGACCGGCCACAGCAGTGGCATATTCTCGGCCTCCGTCGGCTATGGTGCGAACTTTGAAATGGCACGTATTTTGAACGCCTTTCGCACGGAACTGACGGAGCCGAACCTTACCTATAATGTCGGCGTCATGGGGGGCGGCACACCGGCGGCGATCGACGCGCAGGGTCTCGCCATCACCGCATCCGGAAAGACCAATATCATCGCCGAGACCGCCATCGCGCGCGGCGGCTTGCGGGCGCTGACGGTGGAGCAGGATGCCCGTGCCCGAGCGAAAATGCAGGCCATCGTCGCGCTGAACCTGCCGCAGACATCCGCCACGCTGGAATTCGCCGAAACGGGTTATCCGCCTATGGCACCGACGGCTGCCAATCGCGCGCTACTTGCAGAGCTGAACGCAGCCAGCCGCGATCTCGGCATGGAAGAGCTGAAGGAATATGATCCGGCCAAGCGCGGAGCCGCGGACATCAGCTGGGTTGCGGAGGATGTCGATGCTGCCTTGGCGGGTCTCGGTGCGGATGGCGCGGGCGCGCATGCGGAAGGTGAATCGCTCAATCTGCCCAGCATATCGAAACAAGCGAAGCGCATGGCGGTTTTTATTGGCAGGCTTGCACGGGAACCACGCTAGAGTGTCGTGCTGCACCGCAATATCAGCCGCTGACAAGACCCGCATTCCGCGCTAAACGCTTTCCATGCTCAACCTGAATGGCATCACCGTGCGCCTTGGCGGGCGCACCATCCTCGACCGCGCCTCGGCTGCCGTGCCGCCAGGCGGGCGCGTGGGTCTGATCGGTCGCAACGGCGCGGGCAAGTCCACGCTGATGAAGGTTATGATCGACGAGATCGACCCCGATGAAGGCGAGATGGAAATGCCCAAGACGGCGCGCATCGGCTATCTGGAGCAGGAGGCGCCGCACGGCACGAAGACGCCACTGGAAACCGTATTGGCCGCAGACACCGAGCGCGCGGCGCTGATGGCGGAATCCGAAACCTGTGAGGACATGAACCGCCTCGGCGAAATTCATGAGCGGCTGAACGTCATCGACGCCTGGGCCGCCGAGGCGCGCGCCGCACGCATATTGGTCGGGCTCGGCTTCGACGAGGATATGCAGGCCCGCCCACTCGATAGTTTCTCTGGCGGCTGGAAGATGCGCGTCGCGCTGGCGGCACTGCTGTTTTCAGGTCCGGACCTGCTGCTGCTCGACGAGCCATCGAACCACCTCGACCTCGAGGCGACGCTGTGGCTGGAAAATTTTCTCAAATCCTATCCCGCCACTATCGTTGTCATCAGCCATGAGCGCGACCTCCTGAACAATGTCGTCGATCATATCCTGCATCTGGATGGCGGCAAGACCACGCTTTATCCCGGAGGCTATGACGATTTCGAGCGGCAGCGGGCCGAACGTCAGGCGCAGCTGGGCGCGGCGGCGCGCAAACAGACGGCGGAGCGTGAGAAACTCCAGGCGTTCGTCGATCGCTGGCGGGCCAAGGCCTCCAAGGCCAAACAGGCGCAGAGCCGCATGAAGGCGCTGGAAAAAATGAAGCCCATCGCGGCGGTCATCGACGACCCGACGCTCAGCTTCAATTTCCCCTCCTCGCCCGAACTGAAACCGCCGCTCATCACGCTCGACATGGCGAAGGCGGGCTATGGCGAGAAAACCATCCTGGAGCGGCTCAACCTGCGCATCGATCCCGACGAACGCATCGCGCTTCTGGGTCAGAACGGCAATGGCAAGACCACGCTCGCGCGCCTTCTGGCGGCGCAGCTGACGCCGCAGGAGGGGGAGATGAACGCCAGCGGCAAGATGCAGGTCGGCTATTTCACGCAATATCAGGTCGAGGAACTGGAAACCGACGCCACCCCGCTGGAACATATGACGCGGCAGATGCCGGACGCGAAGCCTGGCGCGGTACGGGCGCAGCTGGGGCGGTTCGGCTTTTCAGGCGAACGTGCGACGCAGAAGGTTGGCAGCCTGTCGGGCGGCGAACGCGCGCGGCTGGCGCTGGCGCTGATTACACGGCACGCGCCACATCTTCTCATCCTCGACGAGCCGACCAATCACCTCGACGTCGATACGCGCGAGGCGCTGGTGCAGGCGCTGAACAGCTATGACGGCGCGGTCATCATTGTCAGCCATGACCGGCACATGGTCGAGGCGGCGGCGGACCGGCTGGTGCTGGTGGCGAATGGAACGGCGCAGGATTTTGACGGCACGCTCGATGACTATACCGATCTGGTCTTGGGCCGGGGCGGTGCGAATGACGACAGCCCGAAAGAAACTAGGGCCGAGAAAAAGAAATCCAAGGCCGACCGACGCGCCGATAGCGCCAACCGGAAAAAGCTGGCCGGGCTGAGACAGGATGTCAGCGCGGCGGAACAGAAGGTCGAGCGGTTGAGCAAGGCCATTTCAACGCTTGACCGAGCGATGCTGGATCCGGCTGTCATGGCGGACGGGCAAGCCGTCGCGGAACTGATGAAGAAGCGCGGCGTGCATGAAGCCGACCTCGAGACCGCGGAGGCGGAATGGGAAGCTGCTCAGGAGAAGCTGGAAGCGGCCTGAGCAGGATGAAGTGAACAGAGTTGGCACGTGCCGCTACGACTTCTCTTTTTCCAGCATTGAACCCATGTTGTTGACATAGTGGACGAGGCTGCGCCTAAGCCATTCCATGGGTCTGGCCGATTTCATTCCTGCCGCACGCTGGCTGAAGGGATATTCACGGCGGAATGCCGTCGCCGACCTGCTCGCCGGCGTGATATTGTCGGTGCTGCTGGTTCCACAGGCGATGGCCTATGCGCTATTGGCCGGTCTGCCGCCGGAAGCCGGTCTTTACACAGCGATCCTGCCGCCCCTGATCTACATGCTGCTCGGCACGAGTAATTACGCCTCCATGGGTCCGGTCGCGTTGGCATCACTGCTGGTGGCCGACGCCATTGGAGCCAGTGGTCTCGACGCGCGAGAGGCCGCCGCCATCATCGCCGTGGAGGTCGGAGCGCTTCTGATTATCCTCGGTTTGCTCAGACTGGGCCGCATCGTCAATTTCATAAGCGACCCGGCACTGCTTGGGTTCACTGCGGCAGCAGCGGTGCTGATCGCGGCCAGCCAGATTCCAGCGATATTGGGCATTGAAATCGAACGCAGTGGCAATATCGTCGATACGGTCGCCGCGCTCTGGCCGAAATTGGGCAGCTTCGACGGTGCCACGCTGGCGCTCGGGGCAGGCGCGCTGGTGCTTCTGCTTGTCGGCGATCGCTATGGTGGGGCTGCGTTGTGGAAATTTGGCGTGCATCCGCCCTGGCGGACTGCGCTTGTAAAAGCGGTGCCGCTGCTCGTTCTGATGGCAAGCGCGGCCGTAGCCGCTATCTGGCTGTCCGGCGTCGAAACCGTCCGCCGCCCACCATCCGGACTGCCGCCCATCACCATTCCTGGTTTTACGCATGACAGCTGGCTGGCGCTGCTGCCATCAAGCGGCGTTATCGCCATCGTTATCTTCGTAACCGGAATGGCTGTGGCGAAATCGCTGGCGGGGCGCAGCCGTCAGGATCTGGACACGAGCCGCGAGGCGATTGCCATCGGCGCGGCGAGTATCGGTGGTGCGCTGACCGGGGGCTACGCGCCCGGCGTCAGTCTCAGCCGGTCCGCCCTCGTGTTCGACAGCGGGGGACGCACGCCCCTGGCGTCGGGCATCGCCGCGATTATCGTCCTTGTCGTGGCGCTCTTTTTCGCCGCTCCGCTGGCTTATTTGCCCAAGGCTGCGCTAGCCGCGCTGGTGATCAGTGCGGTTTTCAGTCTTGTAAAGATCCGCGCGATGCAGGCGACCTGGCGGCACAGCAAGTCGGAAACGCTGGTCATCGTCATGACCTTGGGCACGACGCTTCTGCTGGGTGTACAGTGGGGGCTCGCTGCCGGGGCTGCCGCCTGCATCGCGGCGTTCCTATGGTTTTCCAGCCTACCCCGCATCACCCGCCTAGGAACGCGCGAAGGTGGAGGATATCTGCGCTCTGTGGACCGGGAAGACGTCGAACTCGATACGCTTCCCGTGCTCGCCATCCGCTTCGACCACTCGCTCTATTTCGGGAATGTTGGGCATGTCGAGGACCGCTTCCTTACCCATCTTTCCCGGCATGACGATGTTCAGTGCCTGCTGATCGACATGAAGGGTGTGAACGATGTCGACTACAGCGGAATGGCGATGCTGGAACGGCTTGTGGAACAGGTGAAGGAGCAGGATGTCCGCATCGCCTTTGCCGAGGTGCGCGATCCCGTGCGTGATAAACTGAACGTCAATCATGTCCTGCGAGGCTGTAATAGCTATCCGACCTCCAGTGAGGGGGTCGAGGCGATGCGCAAGGATTGCGATACGACCTAGCGCACGAAGCTGGCTCCGTTCACATCTATGACGCACCCCGTCATCGAGGCTGGTGCCTCCAGCGCCAGATAACGTACCAGCGAGGCGACTTCTTCGGGGTCGGCGACTTTGCCGAGCGGAATATCCTCCAGTAATTTCGCGCCGCCGCGTGAGGCGAGATAATCCTCGGCCATGCCAGTCATCACATAGCCGGGTGTGACGGTGAAGACGAGCACGCCGTCCCGCGCCAGCCCGCGCGCAAGAGTTTTCGACAGGCCCACAAGCCCTGCCTTCGCGGCGGCATAGTGCCCGTAGTCGATGCCATCGCCGCGATAGGCCGCGCGGCTGGCGATGTTGATAATCCGGCCGCCCGTGCCGCGCGATTTCCAGTGCCGGATTGCGAGCCGACATAAATCGGCTGGGGCGTGCAGGTTGATCGCCATGCCGCGTTCCCAGCCTGCACGCCAGTCATGGCTTTCGCTATCCAGTGGTACGGGGTCAAAAAGGCCGGCGTTATTGACCAGCACGTCGATCTTGCCGTGGACCTGGGCGACCGCTCTGGCCCACAGGTCTTCGGCTGCGCCCGGGGTGGTAAAATCCGCGCCAAGAATGTCGTCGCTATCGCAGGTTCCATGACGGATTACTCGCGAGGCGGGAAGGGCCGACGCAATTGCGGAACCGATGCCCCGGGTGGATCCAGTGACGAGAATAGCGGACATCCGTGACCCTTACAAAAATAATGAATACTCGGATGGCTTATTCTCGAAAATCGAATTCGCCAGGAGATTGCACACGACAGCGTTCTCTTCCAAAACTGTGGACCTTTCGCTATACTCAGGACATTGTAAATTACGGGAGGATAAAATCATGAAGAATGTTGGTTTGTGCGCGGTATTCGTGACTGTCGCGGCTTTCGCATCGGTTCCGGCTACGGCGCTTCAACCCACTGCTACCCAGGCTAAGGCACAGCAGTCGGC
>JBARZR010000163.1:0-2536 GCA_049650205.1 Pacificimonas sp.
CCCATGCCGACGCCCGGTGGCGTACCGGTTGAGATAACGTCGCCAGGCTGAAGGCTCATGAATTGGCTGCAATAGGACACAAGGTGGGGAATCTTGAAGATGAGCGTCGAAGTAGAACCGGTCTGCATACGCATCCCATCCACGTCCAACCACATGTCCATGGCATCGATATCCGCGATCTCATCCAGCGTCACCAGCCACGGCCCGGTGGGCCCGAAGGTGTCACAGCCCTTGCCTTTGTCCCACGTGCCTTCACGCTCTATCTGGAATTCGCGTTCAGATACGTCATTGATAACGCAAAGCCCTGCCACATGGTTCATGGCGTCCGCTTCATCAATATAGGACCCAGGCTCACCGATGACGACGCCAAGCTCGACCTCCCAGTCGGTTTTCCGCGACCCGCGCGGCACCTGAATGGGATCATTCGGACCAACAACGGCAGAGGTCCATTTGTTGAAGATGATCGGCTCTTTCGGGATTGGCATACCGGCTTCTTCTGCGTGATC
This sequence comes from Pacificimonas sp., assembly GCA_049650205.1. Taxonomy (GTDB): domain Bacteria; phylum Pseudomonadota; class Alphaproteobacteria; order Sphingomonadales; family Sphingomonadaceae; genus Pacificimonas. The sequence goes on from JBARZR010000163.1 coordinate 507, forward strand.
GGCGTAGTTCAGACCGTTGCAGACGAATTTACCGATGCCGCCGACGCAAGGTCCGAGGCGGAGGTCTTCTTGCGGGGTGCCCTCGACCAGCGGCAGTGTGTCGACGTCGAGATCCCGCAAGGCGCTCAGTGCGGCGGGCCGCAGCGCATCGCCTGCGATATCGGGCACCTTGCCAGAGAGGTCGCGCACGCGGCCTGATGAGTCGAGCAAGCCCGGCTTTTCGGCCCCGGGTGCGCCATAACGAAGGAGTTTCATGGGGTATCCTTACCTTTGGAGCGTCAGAAAATTGTCATTTTGACCGGGTAACAGCCATCAGGCGGCCTGACCGGGTTTGATGCCGGAAATCGCCTGAATGAGATTGTCCTCGGTGACCTCGTCCGACGTAAACGTACGCATGATCTGCCCCGAATGCATTGCGACAATCCTATCGGAGACATGCAGCACCTCGGGCATTTCGGAGCTGATCACCATCACCGCGTAGCCTTGCGCCGCCAGTTCGCGCAGCAGCTTGTGGATTTCGGATTTGCTGCCCACGTCGATGCCGCGCGTCGGTTCGTCCACAATCAACACGCTGGGATGCATCGACAGCCATTTGCCGATGACGATCTTCTGCTGGTTGCCCCCCGACAAGTTACCGACCTTTTGCTTCCAGCCCGGCGTGCGGATATCGAGCCGGTCGCGGTACTGATCAAAGATCGCGATTTCAGCCCCTTCGGCCACGAATGGCCCGGCCTTTAGGTCATCGACCTGCGGCAAGGTCATGTTGTCGCGACAGTTCATACCCAGCACCAACCCCTGTCCCTTGCGGTCTTCGGGCACCAGAGAAATACCGCGCGCGATCGCATCGACGGGGGACGATATGCGCACCTCTTCGCCGTTGAGCAGAATTTGCCCAGCGGACGGATCACGCAGGCCAAAAAGCGTCTCGGCAATTTCCGTGCGGCCCGCACCGACCAAGCCGTAAAACCCGACCACCTCGCCGCGGCGCACTTCAAAGCTGATATCGTGATAGAGTTTGCCGCAACTCAATCCGCGCACTTCCAAGGCGACATCGCCCAGTTCATGGTGCATCGCGTTGCGGCTGAGATCGAGTTTGCGCCCGATCATCATCTGCGTGACGGATTCCTCGGTCGAGTCCGCAGTGTCTACTGTGCCCTGATACTGCCCATCGCGCAGAACGCTGATGCGGTCGGTGATTTTAAAAATCTCTTCCATCCTGTGTGAGATGTAGATGATCCCGACACCATCGGCCTTCAGGTCGGCGATGACGTCGAACAGCACCGATTTTTCTGCATCCGTCAGGGATGCAGTCGGTTCGTCGAAGATTACTGCCTTGGCATCCACGGTCAGGGCGCGGGCAATCTCGACCATTTGCTGGTTGGCGATGGACAGGTCGCCCACGCGCGTTGTGGCATCGAACCCGACGTTCAGTTTCTTCAGGATTGTATTGGTCTTTTCCGCCAGCGTGGCCCAGTCCACGCGGCCAAAAGACTTGCGTGGCAGTTCGCCGAGATAAATGTTTTCCGCCACGCTGAGTTCTTCGGCTAGGCTGAGTTCTTGGTGGATAAACACGATGCCCTTCGCCTTGGCCTCAAGGGGCCCGGCCAGCACGGCCTTGGCCTCACCCACGTAGATGTCACCCTCCTCAGGCTGATAAATGCCGCCAAGCACCTTCATCAGGGTTGATTTTCCGGCCCCGTTTTCGCCCATAAGGGCATGCACTTCGCCGGGCATCACGGCGAATGACACCCCGTCCAGTGCGCGCACGCCGGGGAATGTCTTGACGATACCTTCAAGGCGCAGGACCGGATCGGTCATATCTTTAACTCCTCTTTGCCTTTGACGTTCAGCTGACGGTCCAGAATAAGCACGGCGATCAGGATCAGACCGATCACGAGGTTCACGGTCGATGTGTCCGCGCCGATGTGGCCCAGCCCTTTGCGCAACAACTGAATGGCGATCACGCCCCCGAAGGTGCCGATGACGCTGCCCGCGCCACCTGTAATTTTGGTGCCACCCAGCACCACAGC
>JBARZR010000164.1:0-2307 GCA_049650205.1 Pacificimonas sp.
GGCAACACTCACCTTGCGACCATCGACGCGGGCCAGGACCAGCTCGCCATCGTCCGCGCCGCCTGTGTCGGCGACGGGGAAGGTCTTGCGGATGCGCTTGTCGGTCGGTTGCAAAAACCAGCCCGACGCGTCATTCCTGAGGATGCCCATCATCTCCTCGGCGGCTCTGCCGATGCGCTTCATGACATGGGCGGTGTAGCCGCGCCCCGTCTCCTCGATGCGGGCCAGCACCCGGTCGCCTTCGCCCAGCGCCGGGGGCCGCTTGCCGCGCCCGCGCTGCTCCTTCACGCGGACGCGCGGTTTCGGCGTGTCATGCTCCCAGTTTTCCGGCGCGGCGAAGACCTGGTCGTCCTCCACGCCCGTCACCGTCAGCACGGTCACGCGCGGCAGGCCGCCGCCCTCATGAATTTTCTTGCCCCGCCCCAGCTCGATATCGCCAGCGGCGGTCATCTGCCTTAGCAACCGCCGCAACTCACGCCGGTCGTCACCGGAAATGCCGAACGCCTTGGCGATCTCCCGCTTGCCGACGGCCTCGTCCGACGTGCGGACGAATTCCGTGATCTGTTCTGGAGTGGGAAGGTCAGTCATGCGGACTTAGATGCTCGCGATACCATGTGGTGAGTTGCTCCTTGTCGAGTTCGCCCGCCGCGAGCGCGGTGATCTGCACGACCACTTCCACATCGCTCGCCAGCATATCGTAGCCGTTGATCGCCAGAAAGGCTTCCGCCGCGACCGCTGCGGTCCGCTTGTTGCCATCTATGAAAGGATGATTGCGCGCAAGGCCGTAGGCGTAGGCGGCGGCGAGTTCGGCGGCGTCAGCGTCCGCGTAAGCGGCGCGGTTGCGCGGGCGGGCCAGCGCGGACGCCAGCATGTTCGCATCGCGTACGCCCGCGCCGCCGCCATGTTCCGCCAGCTGCTCGGCATGCGCCAGCCTCACGATGCTATCGTCCAGCCATTCCCAGTCTGCCGCCACCTATTTGGCGAGTTCATGCAGCGCCGACCGCCGCTTCCGCATCACGGCCCGTACCGCATCCAGCTGCTTCGACAGCCGGGGATCAAACTTGCGCAGTTCGACGCCGTCCGGTGTGCTGACGGGGAAAACTTCATCGCCCTTTTGCAGGCCAAAACTGGCAAGCACTTCCTTGGGAAGCACGACACCGGTGGAATTGCCGACGGCCACGAGCTTCAGGGGTTTTGCGAAGGGTGTTTCTGCGTTCATCATTCTGGTCCTTTCGCCAGCTCAGCGAGAGCAGCAGCGTCCTGTTTCATGATTGTCTTCGCGATACCCAGCGTTTCCACCAAACGGCGATCTTGTTTAGACAAAATCAATGGCTCTGCCTCGTCGCGAAACGCAGCTGCGCCAAGTTCCTTGATGCGTTTCGCTTCAAGATATTCGAATTTTGTCATCGGACTTTGTTTGACCCTAATTGACTGCATTTGACTCGTTTGAACCCCATATGGAGTTATTACCACAGTAATTACATCCGTCAAACCCGGCCCATTATTGACATGCCTCCACTCTTCCCCCATATGCCGTTTCAGCATCCATGCTGCACTGCGGCATGATAGCGGAACGGCGTGAAGCGCTGGCGGGGATACATCCGCTCTTGAGTTCCGCTTTGGGATGCACCTCATCCAAACGTCCTGATTCACGCGGGCCGTCACCACGCGTGACGTGCCGCCCGAGTCTTTCGTGCTGCGCAAAGCGCGGTTTGCGTGCCTTTGTGCGCGCCACGAAAGACAACGATATTATGACCAGTTTCAAACAGATGAACCTTGCCGAGCCGCTTATCCGGGCGCTCGACAGCGAAGGTTATGAAAACCCCACGCCGATCCAGGCGCAGACCATTCCGCTCGGGCTTGCGAACAAAGATGTCCTCGGCATCGCGCAGACCGGCACGGGCAAAACGGCGGCGTTCGCGCTGCCGATCCTCGACCGTTTCTCCCGCACCACGGGCAAGATCGCGCCGAAGCGTCCGCGCTGCCTCGTGCTCGCGCCGACGCGCGAGCTCGCGACGCAGATCGCCGTCAGCTTCCGCACATACGGACGCTTTCTGCGCCTTTCCATCGAGACCGCGTTCGGCGGCGCGCCCGTTGGCAAGCAGAAAAAGGCGCTGGAACGCGGCGTCGATGTGCTCGTTGCGACCCCCGGCCGCCTGATCGACCTTCTGGAACAGCGCGCGCTGACGCTGGACGGCGTCGAAGTCCTTGTCCTCGACGAGGCGGATCAGATGCTCGACATGGGCTTCATCCACGCGCTGAAGCGCATCGTGCCGCTGGTGCCGAAGAAGCGCCAGACGCTGTTCT
>JBARZR010000165.1:0-16860 GCA_049650205.1 Pacificimonas sp.
GCACGCACCCGGGAGCACGCGCCGAAACGCATGTCTATGCCGATATATGATCGTTATCTGATGGGGCGGTCGGGCGATGTGGGAAGAGGCTTCGCCGCCGGAATATCTGCCAGACGCCCATAGGTGGGCCTGACAATCTCAGGTTCTGGCAGAGGGCCGGATCCGATGGCTTCCAGAACGGGCTGGCCATATTCGTCACGCGGGACTTCGCCCGGCGTCAGGCGTTTTCCGCCGGTATAATAAGGGGAGGGCGCACAGGCAGACAGGATGAGCGCCAATGTGCCGAGCAAGAAAGATAAACGCATCGCCATCCCTTATTCCCTTTGGCACATTTGCACAAAAGGTTGAAACACTCTCGATATGAATACGGAATTCGCGATGATAAGGCGAACGAAAACAGGTATAGACCGATGACGGGCGAAGCTCTTGTCACCCATCTGGCTGCGCGCGGGGACGGAGTTACCGACGACGGACGCTACGTGCCGAACGCGCTGCCCGGGGACACGCTGATGGGAAACGCCTTTATCCCCGGCCCGCATCATGTCATCCCGCCTTGCCGACATTTTCACGATTGCGGAGGCTGTCAGCTGCAGCATGCCGATGAGGAGATACTCGCCGATTTCGTGCGCGGACGGATATTGGGTGCGCTCGCCGGAATAGATACCAAGGCAATCGACGTGCGCCGGTCGCATCTGTCACCGCCGCACAGCCGCCGCCGCGCCTCCTTGCGGGCCGAACAGACCGCGAGCGGCCTGATATTCGGATTCAGCCGCGAACAGAGCCGCGAGATCATCGATCTCGACGAATGTTTCGTCCTGACCGCAAGCCTGTTCGCCTGCCTGCAAGGCCTGAAGACGGCACTCGCCGGTCTGGTACCCACGAACATGGTTTGCTCGGTCATCGCCACGGAAACACGCACCGGATTCGATATCGTAATAAACAGTTTGACGCTGGATCGTCGCGGCAAGGCCGATCTTGCGTCCTGGGCGAAAACATCCGGCGTGGCCCGGCTGTCCTTACAGGATGAGGGCGGGACGGACATCATCGTGCAGCGCGCCGTTCCTATGGTCCGGTTTGGCGGGGTCGACATCGAACTTACACCGGGGGCTTTCCTGCAGGCGACGGAAGATGGAGAGGCAGCGCTGTTGAATGCGGTGGAATCCAGTCTTGCTGGCGCAAGCAAGGCAGCGGATCTGTTTTGTGGTCTGGGAACCTTTGCCTTACCCATGTCAGGGAACATGAACGTAACGGGAATCGATGCGGCAGGACCGGCGGTCAAGGCGCTGGAGCGCGCGGCCAGAGGCGCGGGGCGAAATGTCATGGTACAGCATCGCGACTTGTTCCGACGTCCGCTGTCGGTCAAGGAACTGGACAGGTTTGACGCGCTCGTTCTCGACCCGCCGAGGGCGGGGGCGAAGGCGCAGGTGGAGATGATCGCGGCCAGCGATGTGGAAACGGTCTGCTATGTGTCATGCAATCCGAACACCTTCGCCCGCGATGCGCGAACCCTGGTCGGCGCCGGGTTTCAGCTGGTCGAATTGTGGCCGGTCGGACAGTTCCGCTGGTCGCTACACGTCGAACTCGCCGCGCGTTTCATGCGCTAAATCCATTTCTTCCGCTGAAAAAGTCACGCCCGGCATGGGACGGGTATTGACGCGCAGATCGAAAATGTCCGGACGGCTATAATGGCCGTCGCTATCGAGCGCCGTCAGCGCCTCGGCCCGGCGATCCAGGTCGATGTCGGCCATCAATATGGTTTCGACCGGGTCAGCCGGTCCACGAATTATCGTGGCATCGGGCGCGATGATCGCGCTACCGCCGCGTTGTAACTGCGCATCCGGCATATCACGGATCAGCGCTTCGGCCTCATCATCGCCGCCAACGCGCGCCAAGCCGTCCAGAATATCGTCCCGGTGTTGCACGGTTCCGGCAGCCAGAACGAAACAGCTGCCTTCAAACGCATAGTGGCGTGATGCCACGAGATACGCGTCGCGAACGGTTGGCCAGGCCGACACATGCACATCCGGTCCCTGCGCGTGGAGCGCGGCGCGGGTCATGGGCATCCAATGCTCCCAGCACATCAGGGTGGACAGTCGGCCCCACCCGGCCTGATGCACCTCTAGCGTCGAGCCGTCGCCGCGCATCCAGATAAGGCGCTCGCCATGGGTGGGAACCAGCTTGCGCCGGACGAGCGGCGGCTGCTTCTTTCGGAATGTTAGCTGTGCATTGTAAAGGCTTGACCGCAGGCGGAAGTGCGCGCCGATACAGATGATGACGTCATGTTTGTCGGCAAGATTCTGAAGTGGCGCCAAGCGCGCATCCGCTTCATGCACGGCCTCGGCCAGTAATATGCGATGGAGCGCCACGGTACCCGGATGGCCCCAGAGCGCCGCGCCTGGAGCCTCATCCAGCCACATTGGGTAACCTCCCAAGACGGTCTCTCCGAAAGCAATGACCTGAGCGCCATCGCGGATCGCCCTCTCGGCATCCCGCACAGCCTTCTTGATGCCATCGGCGACGGCGAGCGGAATAGGCGCAGTCTGGACGACCGCGATATCGAGCGGTTTCGGCAAGCTATTTCTTTCCCAGCTTCGCATCGAGCGACAGCTTGTCATGCTCGCGGAAAGCGATCATGACGACAGTGGCGACGGCCACACAGAAGCTGGGGAAGAACAATATGTTGCGTGTTTCCTCCGTCAGCAGGTACAGCCCCATGGGGTCGAGGATGTATTTCCAGATCGCCAGAGCGCCGACGACCAGAATCAGTGCCTGTAGCGGATAGGCGAATTTCCGGAACAGCCCCAATATCACCAGCAGGCCGATGACAATCTGGGCAGCGCCAAAAGGTGTCTGGATCATGTCTGCCGAAACAATACCGCCATAATATTTCTCGCTGACGCCGATCGCCGCCTCAGGCGCGCCAATTTTCATAAAACCCCAGATCAGCAGAAGCGCACCCGTGGAGATGCGCAGCAGCAGCAATGTTATCGATTTCATCTTCCGTCCCCTTGATTGTGTCACGACCTATCATTCGTACGCTGCGCATAAAGGTTACGCTTGCCTTTTGAGTAGGGCCTGCCTATCAGCGCGGCCATCCCACAGATGCGGACGTCATATCCGGTGGGCGGCATGCTGTCGTCTTCTTGTCCGCTTCGAGGTCTAACTGGAAGGAGTTATCCCATGGCTGCACCCACCGTGCAGATGTCAGCGCTGCTTGAAGCTGGCACACATTTCGGTCACCAGACTCATCGCTGGAATCCGAAGATGAAACCCTACATCTTTGGCGATCGCAACAACGTCCATATCATCGACCTGTCGCAGACCGTGCCGCTGTTCCAGCGCGCTCTGGACTTTGTCGCGGGTACGGCGAAGGCGGGCGGCAAGGTTCTGTTCGTCGGCACCAAGCGGCAGGCGGCGGAACCGATTGCCGAGGCTGCGAAACGCTCTGGACATTATTTCGTCAATCATCGCTGGCTGGGCGGAATGCTCACCAACTGGAAGACGATCTCCGAATCGATCCGCAAGTTCAAGGAACTGGAAGAGCAGCTTTCCGGTGACACGTCGGGCTTCACCAAGAAGGAAGTCCTGAAAATGACGCGTCAGCGCGACAAATTCGAGGCGTCGCTTGGCGGTATTCGCGACATGGGCGGCCTGCCGGACCTGATGTTCGTGATCGACACTAACAAGGAAGAGCTGGCCATCAAGGAGGCTAATGTTCTCGGTATTCCGGTGATCGCCATCCTAGATTCCAACTCGGACCCGTCCGGCATCGCCTTCCCGGTTCCGGGCAATGACGACGCTGCACGCGCCATCCGCATGTATTGCGATATGGTCGCGGAGGCCTGCACCGGCGGCGGTCAGGATCGTCAGGCGGATCTGGGCGTCGATATCGGCGCATCGGAAGAGGCGCCTGCCGAGCCTGAACTGGCCGCGCCAAAGGGTGCGACGAAGGATGCGGTCGCGGCGGTCGCCGCGATTGAGGAAACGCAGGCCGAGGGCGCAAAATCCGCTTAAGTCCTCCGCATATCTGCAATGAACTGGTGGCAGGCGCGGGCGGCAAAACGCTTCCCGCGCCTCCTGTTCTATATGAGAAAGGTTATTCAAATGGCTGAGATTACGGCAAAGCTTGTCAAAGAACTGCGCGACAAGACCGGCGCAGGCATGATGGACGCGAAAAAGGCGCTGACCGAAACCGGTGGCGATTTCGAGGCGGCAGTCGACTGGCTGCGGACCAAGGGTCTCGCAGCAGCGGCCAAGAAGTCCTCGCGGACAGCTGCGGAAGGATTGATCGGTGTCGCCACCGACGGTGCGACGGGCACGGTAGTCGAAGTGAACTCCGAAACCGATTTCGTCGCGAAGAATGAGAAGTTCCAGGCTTTCGTCAGCGAAGTCACGCAGATCGCCCTCGGACAGAAGACCAGCGACATCCAGTCGGTGAAAACCGAAAAGATGGCGAATGGCAAGACCGTTGAAGAGACGCTGACCGACAACATCTCCACCATCGGCGAGAACCAGTCGCTGCGACGGGCTGCGACGACGAGTGTCAGTGAGGGCGTCGTGGTGCCCTATGTGCATAATCAGGCCGCTCCCGGCCTTGGCAAGATCGGCGTGCTGGTCGCGCTGGAAAGCGCCGCCGACAAGGGCGAACTGGAAGCCTTCGGCAAGCAGCTCGCCATGCACATCGCCGCCGCAGCGCCGCTCGCGCTCGATGAAAGCGGCGTGGACGCCGATACTGTTGCGCGTGAGCGCGCCATTGCCGCTGAGAAGGCAAAGGAAAGCGGTAAGCCCGACAACATCGTCGAGAAGATGGTCGAGGGCACGGTCCGGAAATTCGTCAGCGAGAATACGCTTCTTGGACAGGTGTTCGTCATCGACGGCAAGGCGAAGGTCGGTGATGTCGTCGCCGCCAAGGCCAAAGACCTCGGTAGTCCCGTGAAGATCGCCAGCTATGTCCGCTTCCAGCTGGGCGAAGGCATCGAGCGCGAAGAAAGCGACTTCGCGGCGGAAGTTGCGGCTGCAGTCGGTGGCTAGGGTGACTTATTCCCTCCTGCCAGCAGGCGGGAGGGGAGTTGCCGCAACCATACCGCGCGCCTAAAGGCGAGACACACATATATATATCGCCTTTTCAGGAGAGCAGGGCCAAATGCCGACCCGCAAATACAAGCGCATTCTTCTGAAACTGTCCGGCGAAGCCCTGATGGGCGATCAGAAGTTCGGTATCGATACGGACACCGTGGCTGCGGTCGCGGGGGAGGTGAAGCTGGCGAAAGAGGCCGGATTTGAACTCTGTCTGGTTGTGGGCGGCGGCAATATCTTTCGCGGATTGGCGGCGGCGGAGCAGGGCTTCGACCGTGCGAGTGCCGACTATATGGGAATGCTCGCGACCGTCATGAACGCCCTCGCCGTCCAGAACGCGCTTGAGCAGCAGGGCGTCGACACGCGGGTGATGTCGGCCATTCCGATGGCAAGTGTTTGCGAGCCCTATATTCGCCGCAAGGCCGATCGCCATATGGAGAAGGGGCGCACGGTCATGTTCGCCGCCGGAACCGGCAATCCCTATTTCACCACTGACACAGCCGCTGCGCTGCGTGCCGCGGAAATGCAGTGCGACGCCCTATTCAAGGGCACGAGCGTGGATGGTGTCTACACCGCCGATCCGAAAAAGGATTCCAGTGCGACCCGCTACGACACGCTTGGCTACGACCGGGTTCTCAGCGACAATCTGAAGGTAATGGACGCCTCTGCTGTTGCCCTATGCCGCGACAATAACATCCCCATCGTGGTATTCAACATCCGCGAGCGCGGCAATCTCGCCCGTGTTCTCGCCGGAAAGGGCGTCTCAACAACTGTCACGAACTAGTGAGGAAGAAACGACTATGTCTGCTGGATATGACAAAACCGATATCGAGCGCCGAATGGACGGCGCGATCGACTCACTCAAGAACGACCTGGGCGGCCTGCGCACGGGACGTGCCAACACCGCGCTGCTCGATCCGGTTGTGGTCGAAGTCTATGGTGCCAAGATGCCGCTGAATCAGGTCGCGACGGTCACTGCGCCGGATGCGCGGATGCTGTCGGTCAATGTCTGGGACAAGTCCAATATTCAACCGGTGGAAAAAGCGATCCGCGCCTCGGGACTGGGTCTGAACCCGGTGACGGACGGTCAGAATGTGCGGCTTCCCATGCCCGACATGACTGAGGACCGCCGCAAGGAGCTGGTGAAACTTTGCTCGCAATATGGCGAGAAAGCCAAGATTGCCGTTCGCAATGTGCGCCGCGACGGGATGGAAGCCTTGAAAGCTTCTGAGAAGGGCGGCGACATCAGCCAGGATGAGCAGAAGAAGGGTGAGGCTGAAGTTCAGAAGTTGACCGACACGCATATCGCCGATGTCGACAGCGTTATGTCGGCCAAGGAAAAGGAAATCATGAGCCAGTGACCGGCGTTCCCGCCTCTGATGTCGCCTCGGATACCCCGGCCGATGTCGCGGAAGCGGGTAATATGCCGCGCCATGTCGCCATCATCATGGATGGCAACGGACGCTGGGCCAGATCCCGCCATCTGCCACGCGTTGCAGGACACAAGGCGGGTATGGAGTCAGTACGCAGCGTCGTGAAAGCGGCGCCCGATCTTGGCATCGAGGTGCTCACGCTTTATGCCTTCTCATCGGAAAACTGGAAACGGCCACAGGACGAAATCGGATTTCTGTTCGGCCTGTTGAAAAGCTATTTGCAGAGCGAAATCGCCGAACTGGACGCAAGGGATGTGCGCATTCGCGTCATCGGTAACTGGCAAGCGCTGCCGCGCGACCTAGTCAGCCTGATCGATGGTGCTATCAGACGGACCAAAGGCAATGCCGGGCTAACGCTGGTCCTGGCGCTCAACTATGGTAGCCGCAATGAGATGGCCCGCGCCGTGCGCCAGTGCATTGTCGATGGCCTTTCGCCAGAGGAGATCGACGAAGACGCCATAAGCCAGCGTCTCGATACCGGCGACCTTGCCTCACCCGACGTCATCATACGCACGTCCGGCGAAGAACGACTGTCCAACTTCATGATGTGGCAGGCGGCTTATGCGGAGTTTGTCTTCGTGCCGACGCTATGGCCCGATTTCGACGGCGCGGCGCTCGCCAGCGCCTGTGATGTATTTGCCGCACGGGAACGGCGTTATGGCGGTCTCTGAAAGACAACCCCTAAGGGTACGTTACAAGGATCTTTTGCCGCGCATCGTCGTCGGCGCGATCCTGATCGCGATCGCGCTGTTCGGTGGTTGGCAGGGCGGTCTGTTTTTCGATTTCCTGATGGGCGTGGCTGCCCTGCTGATGTTCCGCGAATGGGCCAGGCTGGTCGCGCTCACGGATAATGACCGCATGGTCGGCTTCGTCGGCATCGGTGCGGGGATGGTTCTTGCCGATGCGCTTCTATTTCCCATGGCCTTCGGCGTCCTCATATTGAGCGCAGTCTGGTATCTGTTCTCCAACCGGCGCGCGGCGCTGGGCGTTGTCTACGCGGGCGCCCCCTTTGTGGCGTTGATCTGGCTGCGAACGCAGGAGAAGGGTTTCGCGCTCATCGTCTGGACGCTGGCGGTAGTGTGGGCGACGGACATATTCGCCTACTTCGCAGGCAGGACCATTGGCGGCCCCAAGATCGCGCCCAGCATCAGCCCCTCCAAAACCTGGGCCGGCCTGATCGGCGGCATGACAGGCGCGGCGGCGGTCGGATCTGGTCTGACAATGGCCTTCTCCCTGCCATTCGATCCATTTCACAGCGCAGGATTGGGCGCGGCCCTGGCAATCGCCGCACAAAGCGGTGACTTCTACGAAAGCCATTTGAAACGGCGGGCAGGGGTGAAGGACAGCGGCCATCTGCTGCCCGGTCATGGCGGCGTCATGGATCGCCTTGATGGCCTCGTGCCCGTCTCACTCATCGTTTCCGGTGCCGTCTGGCTCTTGGGAAGTTGATGCGGTCCGTGTCGATCTTCGGTGCCACGGGATCGGTGGGCGTATCCGCGCTCGATCTGATCGCGCATGATCCTGAGCGCTGGTCGATTGAGGTGTTGACCGCGAATGACAATGTCGAACTTCTGGCAGAGCAAGCGTGTGCCCATGGTGCAAAGCTTGCTGTGGTCGCCAACGAGTCGGCCTATCCCGCTCTGAAGGACATTCTTTCCGGTACCAGTATCGAGGCTGCCGCCGGAAAGGCCGCGCTCGAAGATGCCGCATTACGCGCGGCCGACGTCACATTGTGCGCCATTGTCGGAGCGGCGGGACTGCTCCCGACACTGCGCGCTGTGGAGCGGGGCGGAATCATAGCCATCGCCAACAAGGAGACCCTGGTCTGCGCCGGGCCGCTGGTGCTGGCTGCTGCGAAAGCCTCTGGCGCGCAGCTGTTGCCGGTCGATAGCGAACATAATGCAGTTTTCCAGGTCTTTGACTTCGACGCGCCGGAGAGTGTGTCCCGTATCATCCTGACGGCCAGCGGAGGACCGTTCCGAACGCTGAATAGGGAGCAGATGCGCGATATGACCGCGCAGCAGGCCGTCGCCCATCCAGTCTGGTCAATGGGCGCGAAAATCAGCGTGGACAGCGCCACATTGATGAACAAGGGATTGGAGATGATCGAGGCCGCGCGACTGTTTCCCGTGCGCCCCGACCAGATCGATGTCGTCGTGCATCCGCAATCCATCGTCCACAGTTTCGTCGAATATGTCGACGGCTCGGTGCTGGCACAACTTGGCTCGCCTGACATGAAAACACCGATCGCCTATGCGCTGGCATATCCCGAACGGATCGGCACACCGGTCGAAAGACTGGACTTGATTGCAGCGGCGAAACTGGAATTCGAAGCGCCGGATACAGACCGTTTCCCGGCCTTGCGTCTGGCGCGTACCGCGATGGAAGAAGACGGTGCGGCCCCCATCGCGTTGAACGCCGCCAACGAAATTGCCGTTGCGGCCTTTCTGAAGGGACGCGTCGGCTTTCTTGATATCGCGGCCATTGCCGAGCAGGTAATGGATCGCATTGACGCATGTCGGACAACAAGCCTGAGCGACGTCATTGCCTGCGACGCGCGCGCGCGCGCCCTTGCGAGGGAAGCAATCGCGCGAGGAGGTAGTTAAGCCATGCCCGCAAATTTCGAACAGCCCGGTGTCCTGTTCACCATAGCCATGTTCATCCTGATGATCGGCCCTCTCGTGTTCGTTCACGAAATGGGGCATTATCTGGTAGGGCGACTATTCGGCACAAAAGTCGAGAGCTTTTCCATTGGCTTCGGCAGGCAGCTGGCAGGCTGGACGGATCGGCGAGGCACGGTCTGGCGATTGAGCCTGCTGCCGCTCGGTGGCTATGTGAAATTCGCTGGCGACGCCAACGCAGCGGGCGCGGGATCGGACGGTCTGGACGAAATACCGGCCGGCGAGCGTCATCGCTATTTCGCTTTCAAGCCGCTCTGGCAACGTGCGCTGATCGTGCTGGCAGGTCCGGCGATCAACTTCCTGTTCGCGGTCATTATCTTCGCAGGTTTCCTGTTCATGATGGGAAACCCGACGATGCCGACCCTGGTCGGTCAGGTTCAGGAAGGCTCAGCCGCAGCCGAGGCCGGCATTTTGCCGGGCGACACGATCGTAGCGCTGGATGGCGACCGGATCGATGAGTGGAGCGAGCTTACACAGAGGGTCGTTATTAACCCCGGCAATGCCATGACGGTCGAAGTCTTACGCGAAGGCGCTCCAGTAACCCTGTCCGTGACGCCCAAGGTTATCGAAACGATCGATCGCTTTGGCAACAGGGGCCGCATTGGCCAGATGGGCGTGACGAGCGGCGGCCAGTATGAAGTCGAGGACGTTGGCCTGTTCGAAAGCGTTGGCCTGGGTGTCGAACAGACCGGCGCCGCGGTCAGTCAGATGGTTTCCATCTTCAGGCAGCTGATATTCGGCGAACGATCGATCAAGGAACTGGGCGGGCCGCTGAAAATCGGCCAGCTTTCCGGCCAGGTGGGCTCCGAGGGCGCACCGTCATTCATCTGGTTCATGGCGTTCATTTCGATAAATCTGGGTTTCATCAATCTGCTACCCATTCCCATGCTCGACGGCGGGCATCTGGCGCTTTATGCAGCGGAAGCGCTGCGCGGCGGTCGGCCCGTACCGGAGAAGGCGCAGCAGTGGGCATTCATGGGCGGCTTTGCACTGGTCGCCTCATTCATGCTGGTCGTGACTGTCAACGACCTTGCTTCATTTGGCCTGTGGGGGCATGTGCGCGGCTTGTTCGGGTGATCGGATGATCGCACCTCGTAAACGACAAGAATTCAAGGTTTGGGGTTTCATGTCAGCTTTCACCGATGCGCGCATGCGCGTAACGACCGGTTTGCTTCTTGGCAGCGCGCTGGCGCTTTTTCCCGGTGCGGCACTTGCGCAGGAGGAGGCGCAGCAGCAGGCACCTGCTGTCGTCGCTTCGGATACGGAAGAAGAAACCGCAGCTCCGCAGGAAGAGCGGCGGGTGAAGTCCATCGCCGTGCGCGGGAACGAACGGCTGGAGGCGGAAACGGTCGCATCGTATGTTGGACTGGCGGCTGGCGAAGCCTATGACCGCAACCGTCTCGATCAGGCATTGAAAGCGCTTTACGCAACGGACCTGTTTGCCGATGTCACCATTCGTGACCGCGATCAGGGCAATCTTCTTGTCGTCGTGCAGGAGAACCCGGTCGTGAACCGGATCATCCTGGAGGGCAACAGCCGCGTCAAGGACGACAAGATCGCTCCGGAAATCCGCCTCGCCCCGCGGCAGATATTCACCCGCGCGAAGGCACGTACCGACGTTGGCCGCATTGTGGAGCTCTATCGCCGTCAGGGCAGGTTCGCAGCCGCTGTCGAACCCCAGATTGTGCCACTCGACCAGAACCGCGTCGATGTGGTTTTCGAGATCCAGGAAGGGCCGAAATCCAAGGTCCGCCGTATCAACTTTATCGGCAATGAAAAGTTCGGTGATGGCGATTTGCGCGGTGAAATCGCGACTCGCGAAGCGAAATGGTTCCGGCTGTTTACCTCGAACGATACCTATGACCCCGACCGTTCCGCCTATGACCAGCAGGTGCTCAGGCAATTCTATCTGACCGAGGGCTATGCGGATTTCCGGGTCGTTTCGTCCGTCGCTGAATTGACTCCCAACAACGAGGATTTTGTCCTGACCTATGTGGTCGAGGAGGGCGAGCAATATAAGTTCGGGGAGGTCGAGTTCGAATCCGAAATCCGCGATATTCGTGAGGACGTCTTCAAGAATTTCATCGGTATCCGTCCGGGGGACACCTACAACGCGAAACTGATTGAGGACACAATCACATCGCTACAGGAAACTGCGGGTCTGCTCGGCTATGCTTTCGCCGATGTGCAACCACAATTTGTTCGAAACCGTGATACGCTGACCATGGACGTGACGTTCGTTGTTCGGGAAGCGCCGCGCGTCTATATCGAGCGTGTTGATATCAACGGTAATGTTATCACGCGTGACAAGGTCGTTCGTCGTGAGTTCCGTCTGGTCGAAGGCGATGCCTTCAACACCTTCAAGGTCAAACGCAGCCAGGCCCGCATCCAGAGCCTCGGCTTTTTCCAGGAAGGTCTGGAGATCGAGCAGAAGCCAGGCTCCGGTCCCGACAAAGTCATTCTGGAAGTCAATGCGCAGGAGCAGGCCACAGGCGAACTTCAGCTGTCAGCCGGCTTCTCCAGCCTCGAACGTTTCCTGGTCAGCGCATCGGTTCGGCAGCGCAATTTCCGGGGTTTGGGTCAGGAACTACGGGCCTCGGTGAACCTGTCACAGTTTTCCCGTTCGGTGGATGTCGGATTTACGGAGCCTTACCTGTTCAACCGTAATCTGGCGCTCGGCTTCGATCTGTTCAGGCGCGATCTGAACAACTTCCAGTTCGGGCAGGGCGGCAGTCGCCGCACCACTTATGAGCAGACGACGACGGGCGGTCAGATCCGAACCGGGTTCCCAATCACCGAGTTCCTTTCAGCGGCGCTGCGTTACAATTTGCAACTCGACGATATATCGCTCGCTCGCGACCGCTTTTTCTTCGATAGCGATGGCAACGGTACGCTGGATGACGACGAGTGTAGTCCAATCGCAGCTGGACGCTTTCTGTGCGATGCGATTGGCGAACGTGTAACGTCCTCGATTGGCTACAGTCTCGCCTTCGACAATACGGACAACCGCATCCGTCCCAGTCGCGGACAGCGTATCGTCCTAAGCCAGGACATAGCCGGTCTGGGCGGTGTAAAATATATCCGCACGAATATAGATGCCGACAAATATATCCGCTTTGGCCGTAGCGACTTCATCCTCAGCCTGGGTGCTGAAGCCGGCTATATCAGGGGGTTTGGCGGCGACAATATCAGGATCAATGACCGTTACTTCCTCGGCGAACCGAGGATGCGCGGCTTTGATATCCGCGGTGTCGGTCCACGGGTTATCCGCACATTCTACCAGCCGGCGAATGAAGGCGATGAAGGTGCGATTGAAATTCCGGGTGAGGGTCCGGACGGCGGTCCCCTTTTCGTAACGCTGCCCGACGATACCGATTTTCAGCAGGATGACGCCTTGGGTGGCCAGGCCTATTATCTGGCGCGGGCTGAAATGAATCTGCCGCTTGGCGATGGCATTGAGGAACTGGGCATCCGCCCATCCGTTTTTGTCGATGTCGGCGCAGTGTTCGATGTCGATTTCGATGAGGAAAACGATCTTATCGATACGTTCGACCTTCCTGTCGAGGCGCGTCTCAACCGTAGTTTTCGGGAGGAATTTTTCGGCGACTCAGCCAGTCCACGCCTTTCGGTCGGCATCGGCGCGTCCTGGAACTCGCCTTTCGGACCGTTCAGGTTCGATGTATCCAAGGCTCTGCTAAAGGAGCCGGGTGACGACACCCAAGTCTTCCAATTCAATGTAGGAACCTCTTTCTAATGACCAAGTTCAAGACTCTACTCGCCAGCGCGGCCATCGCCGCCGCTTCCGTGTCCATGGCGGCGCCTGTTCATGCACAGGCGCGCTCTGTCGCCGTTATCAGCACGGACGGGGCAATCCAGGGCAGCCAGGCCTGGCAGAATGCACAGACGGCCATACGTACGACCTATGCCGCTCAGATCCAGCAGCTTCAGACGCGCCAGACCGCGCTGCAGACAGAACTTCAGGCCCTGCAGACCGCCTATCAGACGGCCGCGCAGGCACCGAATGCGACGCAGGAAACCGTGCGTCCGTCCGCAACGGCGCTGCAGCAGAAGCAGCAGGCTGCGCAGCAGGAGCTCGGCCAGCTTCAGGCACCTGTCGCACGCTCCGAGGGTTATGTGCGTGAGCAGATCGCCGTGCATCTGGATGCATCCGCAAAGGCCGCGATGAATGCGAAGGGTGTCGACCTTGCCATTCGTCCCGAAGCCGTGGTCGTGACCACAAGCGACAACGCGAACCTGACGTCTGCCGTTATCGCCGAGCTGAACAAGCGCGTACAGAATGTCGGCGTCACGCCACCCGCAAACTGGCAGCCAGGTCAGACCATTCGCGCGGCACAGGCGCAGCAGCAGCCTGCGCAGTAATTTGAAAAGCTTCGAGGAGGCGGCTCAGGCCGTCTCCTCGAACAGCTCTCGCCCGATCAAGTAACGCCTGATCTCGCTGGTTCCTGCGCCGATCTCATACAGTTTCGCATCGCGCAAAAGACGGCCCGTCGGATATTCGTTGATATAGCCATTGCCGCCCAGCGTTTGAATTGCTTCGAGCGCCATCCAGGTCGCCTTTTCGGCGGAATAGAGGATCGCACCCGCCGCATCCTTGCGTGCGGTCTCGCCGCGATCACAGGCTTTCGCAACTTCATAAACATAGGCCCGCGCCGTGTTCCAGGCGACGTACATGTCGGCGAGCTTTCCCTGCATCAGCTGAAATGTACCGATGGGTTTTCCGAATTGGCTGCGCTCGTGCACATAGGGAACGACGACATCCATGCAGGCCGCCATGATGCCCAGTGGGCCGCCGGATAGCACGACACGCTCGTAATCCAGGCCGGACATCAGGATTTTCGCGCCTTCGCCTTCTTCACCCAGACGATTTTCGTAAGGGACTTCGCAATCCTCGAACACCAGTTCGCAGGTGTCCGATCCACGCATGCCCAGCTTGTCGAGCTTCTGGGCAGTCTTGAATCCCGCCATGTCCTTTTCGATCAGAAACGCGGAAACACCTTTCGGCCCTGCGTCCGGATCGGTCTTGGCGTAAACGATCAGCGTGTCGGCCTCGGGACCGTTGGTGATCCACATCTTGTTACCGTTCAATATGTAACGGTCGTTTCTTTTCTCCGCGCGTAAACGCATGGAAATGACATCCGAGCCTGATCCGGGCTCCGACATGGCGAGTGATCCCACATGCTCGCCGGACATCAGCTTCGGCAGATATTTCGCTTTCTGCTCGGCATTGCCCCAGCGGCCAAGCTGGTTGACGCATAGATTGCTATGCGCGCCATAACTGAGCCCAACGCTGGCCGAAGCGCGGCTGATCTCCTCCATCGCGATGGTGTGGGCCAGATAGCCAAGTCCGGTGCCGCCGTCTTCTTCCGGGATCGTCACGCCGAGCAGGCCGAGGGCGCCGAGCTCGGGCCACAGGTCTCGCGGAAATCTGTTCGTTTCGTCAATCTGTGCCGCGCGCGGAGCGAGTTTGTCGCCCGCCCAACTGCGGATCGAGTCGCGCAGCATGTCGATGGTCTCGCCATGATCGAATTTCAACGTTTGCATACTGGTCGTTCCATTTCCGGCTCGGATATCCTGCTGTGAACGTCAGGAGTCCGCATTGATTTTCATCAGGACCACGCCCTCCGACACCTGATCGTCGGCAGCAACAGAAATGCCGCTGACCGTTCCGGCGAACGGTGCAGTGATGCGGTTTTCCATCTTCATCGCCTCGAGAACGCATAGCCGGTCGCCAGCGTCCACCAGTTGCTCGTCCTTGACATCGAGTGACAGGATCCGGCCCGGCATCGGCGCCATGATGCTGCCATCGCCTGCTGCGGCGCCCGCGCCTGTTTCCGGCGTCAGGGCGAACCGCCATGCATAACTGCCCAGGCGGATTTCGATATGCCCATCCGTTCGAACGGCCACCGCGCTATAGGGAAGGTCGTCAATCGTCGCTTCGAACGCCACATCGCTCCGCCAGCGGCCGGATGCGCTGCAGACCGCATCGCCGCCCGCGACATGAAAACGATCTCCCTCCCTGCGCAGGGTCAGGTGCATTTGCTCCGCATTTTCGGGATAGAGATCGACATACCGATTTGCAGGCAGATTGCTTCGCCAGCTTGGAAACCGTGTAAACATGGTTTTGGGACCAGCGGCTGCACTCGCGTGAAGTTCGGCAAGCGCGGCAATAACATAAGCGGCTTGCGGAATTGACTCCGGCTGCGCGATCGCATCGGCGTGATCGGTGATAAAGCCAGTATGCACGTCACCATTGCGAAACGCCGATGTATCGATCAGCCGGACAAGAAAAGCGCGGTTCGTCTTTACGCCGGCAACCACGGTTTCATCCAGCGCACGGACGAGGGCGTCATTGGCTGCGGCGCGGGTCGGGCCATGTGCGATAATCTTGGCGATCATCGGGTCGTAATGGACGCTGACCTCGCCGCCTTCCTCGACACCGCTATCGACGCGAACGGTTTTGCTGTCTGCGGGGAATGTGAGACGAGTCAGCGTCCCGGTCGATGGCAGAAACCCCGTTTCCGGATCCTCCGCATATAGACGCGCCTCCATGCTGTGCCCCGACACGGAAAGCTCGTCCTGCGTCATGGGCAAGGGTTCATCGCGCGCGACGCGGATTTGCCATTCGACGAGATCGGTCCCCGTGATGAACTCCGTCACCGGATGTTCCACCTGAAGCCGCGTGTTCATCTCCATGAAGAAAAAAGGGTTATCGCCGTTCTCGTTCGTTTCTTCGGTATCGAGAATGAACTCGATCGTGCCGGCACCGCGATAGTCGATGGCCTGCGCAGCCTTGACCGCCGCCCGGCCAAGCGCGGTGCGCGTCGCCTCGGAAAGACCGGGGGCAGGGGCCTCCTCGATGACTTTCTGATGGCGGCGCTGTAGCGAACAGTCACGTTCGAACAGATGCACCACATTGCCGTGATTGTCGGCGAAAATCTGCACCTCCACGTGACGCGGACGCCGGATCAGACGCTCGATCAGAACCTGGTCATTGCCGAAGCTCGCTTCGCCCTCGCGTTTCGCGGCGATCAGCGCTTCGGCGAATTCGCTTTCGCTGTCGACCCGGCGCATGCCCTTGCCGCCGCCGCCTGCGACCGCCTTGATCAGAAGCGGATATCCCACCGAGCGCGCGGCGCTTTCCAAACGCTGCAAGGATTGATCATCGCCCTGATAGCCCGGTGTAACGGGCACGCCCGCCTTCTTCATCAAGATCTTGGCGGCGTCTTTCAGGCCCATTTTGTCAATCGCGGCGGCGGGCGGTCCGACGAAGGTGATATCCGCATCGGCAAGCTGACGGGCAAAATCCGCATTTTCCGACAGGAAGCCATAGCCTGGATGTACCGCGTCGGCACCGGTCTTCCGCGCCGCTTCGATGATCCGGTGCGCGAGGAGATAGGATTTCGCCGCCTCGGCGGGACCGATATTCACGGCCTGCGTCGCTTCCCGAACATGTGGGGCGTCGGCGTCCGCATCCGAATAGACCGCAACTGTCTGTATTCCCATTGCGTGCGCCGTGCGGATGATACGACACGCGATTTCGCCACGATTGGCGATCAGAAGCTTATGCATATCGGTTCACCACTTCGGATCCCGCTTCTCGAAAAAGGCGGTAAGTCCTTCCACGCCTTCGGGGTCGGCCCGGCGCGCCG
>JBARZR010000166.1:0-7099 GCA_049650205.1 Pacificimonas sp.
TGGTCGCAGTGGAACAGCATGTCGAAGCGCCGCAGGACAGCCGACTGTTCGCCGCCTTCCCGCGCATCCGCGCCGATGCCGCGCTGACCGCCTTCATCTGCGATTATGTGCGAATGATGACCATGAATTTCGACGATCCCCACCAGATGGCCGACGCCATGGAGGCCGATCTCGACCGGCATCTGGCGGAGGAATATCAGGCGCAGGGCGCGCTGCAGATGCTGGCGGACGGTCTTCCCGCACTCGGCATCATCGCCGCCGTCCTTGGCGTCATCAAGACCATGGGCAGCGTCGACCAGCCAACGGATGTCCTCGGCGCGATGATCGGCGGCGCGCTGGTCGGCACCTTTCTGGGCGTTCTCCTCAGCTACACGATCGTCGGTCCGATCGCCTCGCGGCTGGCGCAGATCATCGAGGCGGAGGCAAAATATCTGACGCTTGTGAAGACCGTGATCGTCGCGCATCTGAACGGGCAGGCTCCGCAAGTTGCCGTCGAAATCGGACGCCGGACCAGTCCCACGGAACATGCCCCGAGTTTTGCCGAGCTGGAGGCGGCTATCGAGGCATTGCCCGGGGATCTGGTCTAAAGCCCGATACGTCATCCTCGCGAATGCGGGGATCCACCACCGCGCGAACCGATCAGCATTGTACTTATTCTGGATTCCCGCTTTCGCGGGAATGACGATGTTTTTAAGGGTCGGGGATGACCATCCCCATTCGCATCGCCGTCTTGGGCGCGTCCGGCTATACCGGCGCTGACCTTGTCCGGCTGGCCCTCGCCCATCCGAACGTGGAAATCGCGGCGCTCAGTGCCAATGCGAAGGCCGGGCAGGCCATGGCCGACATCTGGCCGCATTTCGCGATGTACGACCTGCCGCGCCTCGAGCAGGCAGAGGATATCGACTGGTCCGACATCGATGTCGTCTTCGGCTGCCTGCCGCACGCGACCAGCGCCCGGCTGCTGTCGCAGCTGAACGGCCCGCGCATCATAGACCTGAGCGCCGATTTCCGTCTGGACGACGCGAAAATCTATGCCGACTGGTATGGCGACGCGCACCCTGCCCCGGGCCTGATGACGAAGGCGGTGTACGGCCTGACAGAATATGCGCGGGACGCACTGCCGGACGCGCAGCTGGTCGCCTGCCCCGGCTGCTATCCGACGGCGGCGCTGCTGGCGCTGTTGCCTGGGCTGGGAGCGGGCGTAATCAGCCCTCGCAACATTACAATCAACGCCCTGAGCGGCGTCAGCGGCGCGGGGCGCGGGGTGAAGGAAGCGAATCTGTTCGGCGAAGTGGCCGAGGCCGTGCATCCCTATGGCCTTGGCGGGCATCGCCACATGCCGGAAATCGAACAGGAGCTGGGCAAACGCGCGGGCCGCGATGTGCGCATCAGCTTCGTGCCGCATCTGGTGCCGATGAACCGGGGCGAGCTGGAGACGATCACGGTGGAACTAGTCGAGGGTCAAAGCGCCGCCGACCTGCGCGCGGCCCTGTCGGATCGCTATGCGAACGCGCCTTTTGTCCATGTTCTGCCGGAAGGAAAAGCCCCGGCGACGCGTATGGTGCGTGGATCGAATCACGCCGTGCTGGGCGTCTTTCCCGACCGGATCGCTGGCCGCGCGATCATCATCGCGGCTATCGACAATCTAGTGAAGGGATCGAGCGGTCAGGCGATTCAGAACATGAACCTGGTGTTCGGCCTGGACGAGACGACCGGCCTGACGCAGGTGCCGCTGTTCCCGTGATCGAAACCGAGCGCCTGATCCTGCGTGAGTGGCGCGACGAGGACATTGCGCCTTATGCGGAAATGATGGCTGATCCCGAGGTGATGCAAACGCTGGGTAAACCTATGGACCGCGCGACAGCCATGGCCCGGATTGACTCGTTGAAAACGAGCCTGCGGGAACGTGGATTTACCCGGCTGGCAATTACCGACAAAACTTCCGGCATGTTTCTTGGCTATTGCGGATTGCAGCCAGTGGAATTCATGGATCATCTTCGCGGTGAGCTTGAAATCGGCTGGGGCTTGCGGCGTGCTGTCTGGGATCATGGCTATGCGACGGAAGCCGCCTCTGCAACGCTAGCATGGGCATGGCGAAACCTTGATATGGCACGCGTCTTTGGCTTTACGACAAAGGCGAATGGCCGCTCCCAGTCAGTGATGCAGCGCATAGGAATGAGCCGCCGCCCCGAACTCGATTTCGATCATCCGAAGCTGGCGACAGATGATCCACTCCGCCCGCACGTTGTTTATTCCATCCAGCGGCCTGCGACATGATCGAAACCGAACGCCTTATATTGCGCGAATGGCGCGAGGAGGACCGCGCGCCGTTCGCGGCGCTCAATGCCGATCCTGACGTCATGGCATCGCTTGGTCCCGTGATGACACGGCGGGAGAGCGACGCGCTGGTCGACGATTTGATCGGTCGTGCTTCTGAGAAGGGACACAGCTTCATGCCCCTGATCCGCAAAAACGATGGCGCGTTTCTGGGCTTCAACGGGATCTGCACGGCGACGGTTAGACAATCCTTCGACGGTCTGCCGGAGATTGGCTGGCGGCTGAACCGCGAGAGCTGGGGCAAGGGCTATGCGACGGAGGCCGCGCGCGGTGCGCTCGAATGGGCGTGGGCAGAGCTGGGCGCGGCGCATGTCATCAGCATCACCTCTGTAAACAACACCCGCTCTCGCGCGGTGATGGAGCGGATCGGCATGACGCAAAGGGCGGAACTCGACTTCGACTATCCCGGCATGCCGAAAAACAACCCGCTGCGCGCTCATGTCGCTTACAAGATCGATAGACCGAAGGAGCGCTAATGATGCCCATTCATGATTTCGGCGGCAAAAGCCCGCGCATCGCGGACGATGCCTTCGTCGCGCCCGGCGCGCAGATCGTCGGCAATGTCGAGCTGCATGCGGGCGCAAGCGTCTGGTATAATTGCGTGCTGCGCGCCGACGTGCAGACCATCGTCGTCGGCGCGCGGTCGAACATTCAGGACGGCAGCGTCGTGCATGTCACGCGCAGGACGCACGGCACCTTCATCGGCGCGGACTGCCTGGTCGGGCATATGGCGATGATCCACGGCTGCACCTTGCAGGACCACAGTTTCGTCGGACTGGGCGCGATCGTCATGGACGGCTGCGTCATCGAGACGGACGCCATGCTGGCGGCGGGCGCGATGCTGACGCCGGGCAAGGTCATTCCGTCGGGTGAGTTATGGGCCGGGCGTCCGGCGAAGTTCTTCTCGAAGATGACGCCGGACCAGATTGCGAAGAACCGTGCGGGCGCTGCGGGTTATGTCGAACTGGCGCGGATGCACAAAAAGGAGGTCAGTTCGTGAGGCGCGAGGCCAAGTGCGCTTGCGGCCAGGTGACCGCGAAAGTCAGCGGCGAGCCCTATGCCGTCGTCATGTGCCACTGCCGCGCCTGCCAGCGGCGGTCGGGCTCCCCCTACGGCGTCAGCGCCTATTTCCTGCGCGATCAGGTCGAGCTGTCCGGCACGACGAAAGCCTTTGTGCGACCGGGTGCCAGCGGCACGGATTTGCAGAACTACTTCTGCCCCGACTGCGGCACCACAGTCTACTGGCTGACCGAGCTACATGCCGACGGCATGGGCATAGCCTATGGCCTGTTCGAAGACGCCACCCTGTCCGCACCGGGCCGAAGCGTCTGGGAGACCAGTCGGCATGACTGGGTGCCGGTGGCCGCCGAAACCCGGTATCTGATGGGTAGTGCGGGACCGAAAGTTCCCAGCTGACGAGGCGGGAACAATGCCCCGACTTCGTGCGCTTCACTTCGGTACAGTACGCAAAGGATCGCATCATGTTGAAATGGGCACTCATATTTCTGGTCGCGGGCCTGATCCTGGGCGCGCTCGGCTTTGGCGGCGTCGGCGGCGCGTTCGTCGGGATCGCCAAGATCCTGTTCTTCGTGGCGATCGCGCTGTTCGTGATTTTCCTTATCCTCGGCCTGATGGCGGGAAAGAAGGTCAAGGACGCGCTCTAGTCATTCCTGCGCAGCGCTGCTTTTGCCGAAGTCCGGTGGACCGCCTTCGCCCGCAGGCACGTCGAGGAGCCAGTTCAGCATCGCCTGTTTGAACGACGCCTTTCGTTCGGGCGGGAAGTCGCTCCAGCCATGCGCCATGTCCGGCACTTCCCAATAGGTGAAGGCCGTATTGCCGCCGCTTTCGAGGTCCGCGACCAGTCTCCGCGCGCTCTCGATGGGCGTGTTTTCCCGATCCATGGCCCCGTGCACGATCAGAAAGGGCTGTGTCCTGTTGACCAGCAGCGCGCTTAGCCGTGACCATAGACGCGAATTCCAGATGACGTGGGATTCGCCGTTCCAGCGTTCCCGCCAGCCCGGATTGTCACGGATGTTCGCGAAATCCTTTCGCAAATCGGCAAGGCATTCCATGCGCTCGGGTGCCGACATGTCGGCTTCGGGACAGGCCCAGATGTCCTCGAACTGTTCCGCCATGGTGATACCGCCGCCCATCGCGCCCAAGACGGGCCGGCTGGCATCGGGATAGATGGAAACGAGTTGCGCCGCGATATCGCCGCCGTCGGACCAGCCCCAGACCAGCAGGTCGCCATTCCACCAGTCCGCCGTCGCGCGCAGATGCTGCAGGACGCGCAGATGGTCCATCACCCGCTTGTCGATGGCGTAATATTTGTGGAAGTCGTCGCTGCAGTCCGACTCGTGCGGCGCTTCCGGCTCGACGCCCGGCTTTTCCACCATAAGGCGCGCATAGGGTTTCGGACTGTCCGGGCCGGGTCGGTAATCGAAGCGGCTACCGGGTCGCAATTGTCCCGAACATCCCGACCCATCCACCAGCAGCAGCAACGGCACTCTCGCGTCGTCCACCGGGTGATCGAGATAATATGACAGGTCGCGCTCATCGACGGTCTTGATCGTCTGGCGCACTTCGTAGCGATAGTCCTGCGCCTGGCTGGCCGTCGCGTGGGCGATCAGAAACAGGAAGACGATAAAGACCCTGGGTATCATCGACGCTGGGGAACCGGCAGTTCGGACGGAATCGCAGTCACCGTGGAAAACCCGAGGCCGTCGCTTCCCGCGCCCGCTTGCAGATAGCGGCGGACCTCACCGCTGGCGAAATCGATCTCGGCAACGCGGGCGTTGGCGGTTTCGGCGGCGAAGAGCGTTTTGCCGTCGGGCGACCAGATCAGCGTGACCTGGCGGCTGCTGTCGTCGCCCGCAACCGTGATGGTGCGGACCTTCTCGCGCTTCGCCACATCGATGACCGAGATCGCGCCGTCGATCAGATCGCTGGTGACCGCCCATTTTCCATCGGGTGAGATGGCGAGGCGGATGGGCATATTGCCGACGTCGATGCTGGCGAGGCGTGCGCCGCTGTCGGGATCGAGCACGAAGACGTTGTTGGAGACGCGGTTCGCGACCCACAATTCCGATCCGTCCGGCGTCAGGTCGATCCCTTCCGGTTCCTCCGCTGCTGTGAAATCGCGTTCCTTTTTGCCATGCACAAGGTCGATGACGGTTACGCTCCTGTCTTGCAGATTGGAGACATACGCGCGGCCCCGCGCCTCGTCGACGGCGAGCATGTGGCTGCCCTTCTGGCCCGTTTCGATTGCCGCGGCGCGGCTGCAATCGGGGGTGACCAGCGTGAGGGTGCCGCTGCCCTCGGTGGTCGCCAGGATCGCGTTCGCCTGCGTCCAGACAATACCATGCGGACGCTGGTTGGGGGCAAGGTCGCAGCGACCGATCTTCGTCGCGTTCTCGACATCGAACAGCTCAATCGCGCTGCCGCCATAATTGACAATGAAGGCGCGGCGCCCATCGGGCGAAACGGCGATTTCGTGGGGATTGGGGCCGGTTGGCAGCGTCGCCACCGCCTTGCCACTGGTCAGGTCGATGAAGCTGACCGTGTCCGCCTCCTTGTTGCCGACGATTAGCGTGGCGGCGTTCGCCGGAAGCGCGAGGGACAGGAGGGCGGCGGCGATGATGGTCTTCATACTAGGTCCCAGCGGGTCGGCAGGTGTCAGGCGCAGCTATCGTTAGGCGCTTCGGGCAGATGTGACCAGTCGCCGGTTTTATAGGCTTTCTTCTCGGCCTTGCGACGATCCTTTTCCCATTGCTCGCAATCCTTGCGCAGGCGCCGCACGAATTTTTCGTCCCGCTCCCTGGAGCTGGTGGTGGCGAGGTCCACCGCCTTGGAACCGACCTTGAAGGGGACTTTGACAATGCTGACGGCGGTATCGGCGACCGCCTTGGCCACGCAGCCGCAGGTCGAGATCAGCAGGAGAATGGCGAAAGCCTGTTTCACGCTGCGCCGTCTACCAGCTTATGCGTGACGCTGACATGAACCATCGACCAGCGGTGTCAGCGCTGCGCCAGCTTGCGCAGGAAGTGCGCCTCGACCGCGCGGCGGACGCCGCGGGCGATTTCGGTCTGTCCCGCCTTCGAGAACAGGTATTTCGAGTCCTTCGCATTGGACATGTACCCGGTTTCCAGAAGGACGGCGGGCACGTCGGGAGCCTTCAGGACCAGGAACCCGGCAAAGCGGTGAAAATGGCTGCGGAAAGGCACGCCCGCGCTCACCATCTCACGCTGTAGCAGCGCCGCGAATTCCGCGCTCGAGTTCATGGTCTCACGCTGCGCCAGATCGATCAGAATGGAGGTTACGTCATCGGTTTCCGTTTTCAGATCGACACCTGCGATCAGGTCGGACCGGTTCTCCCGGCTGGCGAGACGCGCAGCCTCTTTGTCGGACGCGTTTTCCGACAGCGTATAGATCGTCGCGCCGCTGACTTCCGGCTTTTGCGGAAAACTGTCGGCATGGACTGAAATGAACAGCTGCGCGCGGTTGCGGCGGGCGATGTTGGTGCGCTCGCGGTGGGCGATGTAGCGGTCGTCGTCGCGTGTCAGGATCGCGCGCACGCGGCCCGATGCGTCCAATTCGCTCTTGATCGCCTTCGCGATGGCGAGGACCGCGTCCTTTTCGTGTTTGCCGTCGATGCTGGGGGAGCCGGGATCCTTGCCGCCATGACCGGCGTCGATCACGACCACCGGAAGGCCGCTGCGCGCGGCCCGCGTCGGTGCGCGGCGTGTGCGCTTGCGCTCCGTGC
>JBARZR010000167.1:0-6744 GCA_049650205.1 Pacificimonas sp.
GGACAGACGCTGGAACAGCTGCGCGCCGCGTCCGCGTCCGCAGGCGATCCGAACGACATTCCCGACTGGGGCTGGCGCAGCGTCACGATACCTGGTGCCGTATCGGGCTGGGGACTGCTGCATGAAAAGTTCGGCAAACTCCCCATGGCGGACATTCTCGCGCCGACCGCAGATTATGCCGAAAACGGCTTTCCGGTCAGCGAGCTGATTTCCTGGTACTGGAACCGCTCGATGGGCAGTTTCGACCGGCTCTCCGGGGAAGGCATCATCGAGGAAGGCGACAATTGGCGGCGGCTGTTCATGCCGTCCGGCACGGCACCCGCCGAGGGCGAGCTGTTCAAGAATCCCGACCTCGCCCGGACCCTTCGTGCCATTGGCGAAGGGGGTGCGGACGCATTTTACAAGGGCGACCTGGCCACACGGATGGCCGCTTATTTCGAGCGCATCGGCGCACCGCACCGGGCATCCGATTTCGCCGCGCACCAGGCCAACTGGGTCGACCCTGTCAGCGTGAATTACCGCGGCTATGACGTCTGGGAACTGCCGCCCAACGGCCAGGGCATCGCTGCGTTGCAACTGCTCAACCTGATCGAAGGTTACGACCTGAAATCCATGGGCCGCGATTCCGACAAATTCTGGCATGTCTTTACGGAAGCCAAGAAGCTCGCCTTCGCCGACCGCGCGAAATATTATGCCGATCCCGATTTTGTCGAAACGCCGGTCGAATGGCTGCTGTCGGACGCCTATGCCGACGAACGGCGCAAGCTGATTACGGACAGGGCGGCGGTCAGCGTCGACCCCGGTATCGAAACCGCCGCAATTGATGAAGGCGATACGATTTATCTGACCGTTGCCGACAAGGACGGTATGATGGTCAGCCTGATCCAGTCCAACTATCGCGGGATGGGCTCCGGCCTCGTCCCCGATGATGGAGAAGGCAACACGCTCGGTTTCATGTTCCAGGATCGCGGCGCGCAATTCGCGCTCGATGCGGACCATCCCAATGTCTATGCACCGGGCAAACGCCCCTTTCACACCATCATCCCGGCCTTCATGACGAAGGACGGCAAGCCGGTCCTCAGTTTCGGCCTGATGGGCGGCGCGATGCAGCCGCAGGGCCATGCGCAGATCGTCGTCAACATGGTCGATTTCGGCATGGACGTGCAGGCGGCGGGCGACGCGGCGCGCTTCCACCATGTGCAGGAGGACGAACCGACCGCCAATGGCCGCATGACCGATGGCGGCCTGCTGGAGGTGGAATCGGGTGTGCCGCTGGACGTCGTCAGGGCGCTGGAGGCGCGCGGACACAAGGTGGAATATACCACCGGACCGTTTGGCGGCTATCAGGCGATCTGGCGCGATCCGGACACGGGCATGTACTGGGGCGCAAGCGAAATGCGCAAGGATGGCCAGGCGGCAGGCTATTGAGAGTCAGCTTCGGTTAAGAAGGCCTGGCGGATAATCCAACGCAGGGAGAGCGAAGATGATCAGGATCACATTGACCGGAACGCTATTGCTGGCCGCCTGCGCCACTACCGGCGACAGCGCCCGCGCACCCGACCCGGATGCTGTTCCTTACATTGAGGCTGCCGCGACCGGAGAGCCGCAAAGCTGCCTGATCCGGTCGAGCGACATTCGCAGTACGGAGGGACTGTCGCGGCAGTTCATGCTGTTCCGGATGCGCGGCGGCGATCTGTACCGCGCGGAGTTCAACAACAGCTGCCCTGGCTCCGCGCGTGATGAAGCCTTTTCGCGCACGAGCACGATCGGCAGTTTCTGCAAACATGAAATCCTGAACTTCTTCGACCCGGTCAGCAATGCGCCGCTAGGATCATGCACGATCAAGGAGTTCGTGCCGATCGAGGATCCGAAGAAAACGGACGGATAACGTCTTCCGTCAAGTCCGGGGCCGGATCAGCCCTTCCTGCGCGACCGATGCGACCAGCACGCCTTCGCGACTGTAGATGGACCCGCGATTGAGACCGCGCGCACCGCTCGCCCTTGGCGAATCCTGCGCGTAAAGCAGCCACTCGTCGGCGCGGAACGGGGCATGGAACCACAGCGCGTGATCCAGGCTGGCGACCTGCACCTTACCGGAGAACCATTGCAGCCCATGCGGACGCTGACAGGTCGATAGCAGCGTCATGTCGCTGGCATAGGCAAGAAGGCAGCGATGAACCGCGGCATCGTCCGGCACTTCGCCCTGCACGCGGAACCAGATGTTCTGCGCCGGTTCGCGCGCCTCCCTCCCCGGCGGCGAGGGATCGACGCGGCGGAAATCGATGGCGCGCTCGCGCGTGAAGCGCTCGCGGAAAGTCTCCGGCACCTTGTCGGCGAAACTTTCCCGCCATTCCTTCTCGGTAATGAGCTCTTCCGGCCCGGGTACGTCCGGCATGTCGAACTGATGCTCATAGCCCTCTTCCTCGACCTGGAAACTGACGGCCATGTTGAAGATGGGCCGACCGTTCTGGATGGCGACGACCCTTCTTGTGGAGAAACTGCGCCCGTCGCGGTCGCGCTCCACCTGATAGACCACCGGCACGTCGATCGCGCCGGGACGCATGAAATAGGCGTGCAGGCTGTGCGGCGGGCGGTCGTCGTCGACCGTGCGGCTGGCCGCCACCAGCGCCTGTGCGATGACCTGCCCGCCGAAGAGGCGGAATTCCGCGTCGGCAGTGTTCTGGCCGCGGAACAGGTTCTCCTCAATCCGCTCCAGATCGAGAACGTCGAGCAGCTCGGCCACCAGACCGGCGGCGGTGTCGGGAATGGGTTTTGTCACGCGTGCATATCCTCCGGCGTTTCCATCAATTCGATCAGGACACCGCCCATGTCTTTTGGATGCAGGAAGATGACGGGAACGCCATGCGCGCCCATGCGGGGCTCACCCGAGCCCAGCACCTTCGCACCCCGCACGCGCATTTCATCGCGCGCCGCCAATATGTCCTCCACCTCGAAACAGACATGATGCTGTCCGCCTGCGGGGTTTTTCTTCAGGAAGCCATGCACGGGACTGTCATCGCCCAGCGGTTCGATCAGTTCGATC
Organism: Pacificimonas sp.; assembly: GCA_049650205.1. Taxonomy (GTDB): domain Bacteria; phylum Pseudomonadota; class Alphaproteobacteria; order Sphingomonadales; family Sphingomonadaceae; genus Pacificimonas. The sequence goes on from JBARZR010000167.1 coordinate 3,044, forward strand.
TGGCTGTTCGGTACATCGACGAAGCATACACGCACGCCCTGCCCGGGCAGGTCGAAGGGGTCGTGGATTTTCGTCGCGCCCAGAATGTCGCGGTAGAGCGCGATGCTGTTCTCGATATTCGGCGTGGCGACACCGACATGGTTCAGACGGCCGATCATGCGGGGACTCCTTCTATGCTGCGATGCAATATAAGCCCGCTTTAGAAAGCCCGCCGCAGCCGCACAAGCGCTGCGTCCAGCGCCGAGAGGAAGCGTGAGCGGTCTTCCTTTCGAAAGGGTGGCGGTCCGCCGATATTGGCCGTCTCCGCACCCGCGCGCAGATCCGCCATGATCGCCCGCGTCGCGATCGCACCGCCGATGCTGGCGTCCGTGAAGGGTTTGCCATTATTGCCGATTACCGTCGCGCCCGCCTTCAGACAGCAGTCCGCCAGCAATATGTCCGACGTCGTGACCACCGTCTCCGCATTCGCCCTCTCGGCGATCCAGTCGTCGGCGGCATCGAATCCGTCGCTAACGACCTGAAGGGACAGCAGTGGGTGGTCCGGCAGACGCAGATACTGGTTGGCGACAATAGTGACGGGCACCTCGTGCCGCCACGCGACCCTGTAGATTTCATCCTTCACCGGACAGGCATCCGCATCGACCAGAATAGCGATGGCCAAGGCTTTTCCTATTCCGCCACAAATGCCGGATAAGGATTTACCGGCGCACCCCGCCACCAGTTCTTGTCACGGCCCAGGCGATTGACGTCCAGCGCGACATGCGGGCCGTTCGGGCCAACGACGCCGCTGTTGCCGACGATGCCCAGCACCTGTCCGCGCCTCACCGCCCCGCCTTCCTCGATATCCTCTGCGCGCGCATCCAGATGTGCGTAAACATAGACCCAGCTCTCGGTCGGGTCATACTGATAGATCTGAATACCCTCTCGCGGCGTTTCGCGGAACTTGACGAGGACGCCGTCGTCGATCGCGCGCACCGGCGTGCCGGCTTCCGCCTCGAAGAATAGCGTCTTGCGCGCGGCATCCTCAGGAGGGGCGACCAGGCGGGAGATGTCATAATCGGCCACCGGCACGACCAGCTGCTGCGCCATCAGGTCCACATCCTCAGCCGCCGGGGTGAAGACCATATCGTCATTGATATCCTCCGCGGCCACGTCCCGCTGCCCGGAGGGCTCCGAGGACGCGGACGGCGCGGGCGTGACGACCTGCGGTGTCCGCCGGTCTTCCTTGTTATAGAGAAAAACCCAGGCCGCACTTGTCAGGAGCGCGGTGATGATGGCCGTGGCGAGAATCGTTCCGAGTGTACGCATGGGCTATCCTAAATCGAAGATCGGCGAAATCGCAACGGCTAGTGGCGAAAGTGCCTCATGCCCGTAAACACCATCGCCAGGCCGCGCTCGTCGGCGGCGGCGATCACCTCCTCGTCGCGGATGGAGCCACCTGGCTGAATAATCGCCGTCGCGCCCGCGTCCGCCGCCGCGATCAGGCCATCTGCGAACGGAAAAAAGGCATCGGAGGCCACGGCGCTGCCGATTGTCTTCGGCTCCGACCAGCCCGCCGCTTCCGCCGCGTCCTTTGCCTTCCACGCGGCGATGCGAGCCGAATCGAGACGGCTCATCTGGCCCGCGCCGATACCCGCCGTCGCGCCGTCCTTTGCATAGACGATCGCATTCGATTTGACATGCTTCGCCACGCGCCAGGCAAAGCCCATGTCGCGCATTTCCGCCAGACTAGGCTGGCGTTTCGTGACGACGTTGAAATTCTCGGACATCTGGCCGTCGTCATGCGTCTGCACCAAATAGCCACCATTGATGCTTTTCAGCGTCAGCGCTGCCCGCTTCGGGTCGGGCAAAGCCCCGGTCAGCAGGAGGCGCAGGTTCTTCTTCTTCGCGAAAACCGCTTTCGCCGCGTCGTCCGCATCCGGCGCGATGACGACTTCGGTGAAGATCTCCGCCATCGCCAGCGCCGCCGCTTCATCCAGCGGGCGGTTCGCAGCGACGATGCCGCCAAAGGCCGAGGTCGGGTCGCAGGCCAGCGCGCCGCGATAGGCCTCCGCCAGCGTCTTGCCGCCCGCCGCGCCGCAAGGATTGGCATGCTTGATGATCGCGATGGTGGGCGCCTCGTCGCGGAATTCCGAAATCAGCTCGAGCGCACCTTCGGCGTCGTTCAGATTGTTGTAGCTGAGAGCCTTGCCCTGCACCTGTTCCGCCTGGCCAACTCCCGCACCGTGTGGCCCCATCGGCATGTAAAACGCCGCCTTCTGATGCGGGTTCTCGCCATAGCGCAGCGCCGTCTCGCCGCGCTTCATCGGCAGGGTCAGCACATCGGGAAACGACTCGCCCTGATCGGCAAAGGCGAACCAGCTGGCGATCATGCTGTCATAGGTGGCGGTCGCGGCAAACGCCTTCGCCGCCAGCTTCCGCCGCGTCGCAAGGGTCGTTTCGCCGTTGTTCTTCGTGAGTTCGGCGACGATATCGTCATAGTCGCCGGGGTCGGTGACGATGGCGACGCTGGCGTGGTTCTTCGCCGACGAACGCACCATGGACGGCCCGCCGATATCGATATTCTCGATCACATCGGCCCGCTCGGCACCGCGCGCGACCGTCTCGGCAAAGGGATAAAGGTTGACGACGACCAGATCGATCGCGCCAATTTCATGCTCCGCCATCGCCGCCTCATGTTCGGCATTGCCGCGCACGGCCAGCAGCCCGCCATGCACCTTCGGATGCAGCGTCTTCACGCGCCCGTCCATCATTTCTGGAAAGCCGGTCAGTTCGCTGACATCCATGACCGTCAGCCCCGCATCGCGGAGCATCTTCGCCGTGCCGCCTGTCGAGACCAGTTCCACGCCCTGCGCCGCCAGCGCCTTGCCGAAATCGGCGAGGCCGGTCTTGTCGGACACGGAAAGAAGCGCGCGCCGCACAGGCACCAGATCCGTCATAATATCATCTCACCTTGTTGAAGCGCCAGCGGACCCGCGCGCCCTCATCGGAGGTCTCTCCGGAGATCACGAGCTGCCGCGTGCGATGTGCGCGCGCGTCTTCGCCGATCCACAGGCTGTCGTCCACCGTCAGCGTGCCGCCCGACAATTTCATTTGCCACATTTTCCCGCTTGCCGTCTTCAGGAGCGCGCCTTTACCGTCCGCTGTCGGCGTGACATCGGTCGTGGGCGTCAGATGAAACCGGATGGTGAAAGGCCGCGATTTCGCGCCCTTGCGGCCCCTCGGCTCCAGACGGTCCTCGCCGCGCAAATCGGTTCCGCCCGCCGACAGGAACAGGTCGCGCGCATGGGTCAGGCCAAAGCGCTTCAGATAGCCGTCATGACTCGCCTCGATCCACAGCCCCTCTTCGCTTTCGCGCCGCTCCACTTCCACCGTATCGACGCCCTGTCCCAGCGGTTCGCCATCCTCGACATCGCTCTGGTTGTGATCGTCGAGCGTCAGGGTGGAGTGCGCCGCCGTCATACGGACGGGCAGGTCCAGCCGCCGGTCGACGCCGCGCCGGGTTCCGGTACCGCCGCCGACATTGGTGACGATGCGGTCTTCGCCATCGCTATATTCAAAGGCGAGCGCCCCGGCATGGGCGGCGGGATTCAGGTCCGCATCGGGCGGCGGTCCCGCATCCGCGACCACGACGGTCTGGCCGCTCTCCAGCCGTTGCAGTCCCGACGCCGCGCCCGCGCCCACACCACGCGCCGCCATGC
>JBARZR010000168.1:0-2255 GCA_049650205.1 Pacificimonas sp.
CTGCCGCTGCTCATCCTCGAATATCAGGGCGACGCGGCGGTCATCTGCGCCATCGGCATGCTATCGGGATTTTGCGGCACGCTCTGTACGCCGATGGCGGCGAACTTCAACATCGTGCCCGCCGCGCTCTTGGAATTGAAGGACCAGAACGGCGTCATCAAGGCGCAGGTCGGGACAGCGGTGCCGCTTCTAGCGGTGAACATCGTGCTGATGTGGTGGCTGGCGTTTTGAGGGGCGCGTCTCCCCCTTGTTCGTCATACCGGCGCAGGCCGGTATCCAGTTCCTATGTGGAAAGATATGCGATGTTCAAAATGCAGGACTGGATACCGGCCTGCGCCGGTATGACGGGGTTGGGAGGGAGGGCATGACCACCCTCACCCCCGACCTCGCCGCGCGCTTCGCCGCGCTCACCCTTGGTCATGTCACGCGGGAATTTCCACACAAGCTGGACCATGTCCTGAACGGGCCGGAGGACGCGCTGCGTCCGCGCGACCTGCACCCGCTCTTCTACGGCAGCTTCGACTGGCACAGCTGCGTGCATGGCTGGTGGCAGTTGATGCGGCTGGCGGCGCTTTATCCCGACGCGACATTCGCCAGCGATGTGCAGCGGCTGGCGGATGAGATGTTGACGGAAGACAATATCGCTGCCGAACGCGCCTATCTGGAGCGGCCCGGTGCCGCCGGGTTCGAGCGGCCCTATGGCTGGGCATGGCTGCTGGCGCTGCACGGTACGTGCCCCGCGCCGTATCGGGAGCGGCTCGCCCCGCTGGCGCATGATTTCGCGGCGCTGTTCAAGGCCTTCCTGCCGCGCCTCACCTATCCGATCCGCACCGGCACGCATTTCAATACCGCCTTCGCCTGCGTGCTGGCGCACGACTGGGCACGCGAACACGATGCCGATCTAGTCAGGCTGATCGCGGACCGGACAACGCATTGGTTCGGCACCGACCGCGCGGCGCTGGCGTGGGAGCCGGGCGGCGACGATTTCCTCTCCGGCACGCTGACCGAGGCCCTGCTGATGAGCCGGGTGCTGCCGGACGCGGAGTTCGCCGACTGGTTCGATGCCTTTCTGCCGGACATCGCGGCGGATCGGCCTGCAACGCTGCTTACGCCCGCGACGGTGTCGGATCGGACGGACGGCAAGATCGCGCATCTGGACGGCCTCAATCTCAGCCGTGCCTGGTGCTGGCGTGAAATCGGCGTGGCGCTACCCGAAGGTCATCCCGTGCGCGGGTTATCGGAAACGCAGCACGCGCGTCATCTGGCCGCCGGACTGCCGCATATCGCGGGCGATTACGCGGGCGAGCACTGGCTGGCGACCTTCGCGCTGCTCGCGCTTCAGGGCGCGTAGAGCGGCAGCCGGTCGAGGGCGGCGTCGATGCGGGCGACGGCGGCCTGATACTGGTCACTGTCGAGGCGACCGAAACGCGCCTCGAATTCCGCCTCGCTCAGTCCCTCCTCCAGTCCCAGGGCCTCCAGCGGCAACAGGTCGCCGGGTTTCACCTTGGCCAGCCGCGCTTGTACGCCCCGCGTACGCGCCGGATCGGCCAGCGCCTCGCCAAGCCTTGTACCCGCGCGGTCGGCAGCGAGGTCGACGAAGGAAAAACCGCTACCGCCGGGCAGACTGTCGTCCAGCTCCTTCCATTCGCCGATTGCGCTGGTCAGACCGGCCTCGCCATTGGCCGCGAGTGCGGCGGAGATGGCGAAATGCAGGGCCAGATCGCGCCGGTCCGCCAGCCTTGCCGGGATACGATGCATCCGTTCCTGCGGCATGGCGACGACGCTTTTATCGACCCAGCGAATAGCCGAGATGTTCCAGATGGAAATGACGGTGCCCAGCGCCTTTCCCTTTGCCTGCGCCGTGGATACCGCCGCGTCTTCGAAAGCACGAGCGTAAAGGGTTTCGAGCGGCGTAGGCCTCCAGGGAGCATATTCGACGCGAATCAGCTTCGCCCAGGTCGCGCGCGCGGCCTTTGCCGTGTCCGCGCTGCCGCCATCCGCAAGGCCCCGGATGGCACCAAGAAGATTGACCGGAACGTCCACGCGCAACAGCGCGGCGCTGTCGTGAAGCGACATCTGCCGCAGGAGGCTGGCGGTCGTAGGTGGCGGTCCGGACTGGTCCCATACCATGGCGATAGCGAAATCCACGAAGCCGCGGGTTAGCCAGGCCGGAAAGCTGACACTGCCGATCCGAATGCGGAAGTCTGGTGAACTGCCCGGCGAGTGCGGGGCCAGAATCGCGCCCACATTCACCC
>JBARZR010000169.1:0-6024 GCA_049650205.1 Pacificimonas sp.
ATGGGAGATCCTGTCGGCCTTCGGGTCGTGGGCATGGTGGGTTTCCGAAGGTCAAGTCGGTTTCGCCTGCCGCAGGATCGTCAGTGAGCGCGGCGATCACGGTAAATGCGAGCGCTGGTTCACGGCCCGGACACATGCTTTCGACGAAATGAAAACAGGATCCGCCCCGCATCTTCTCGATGAGAGCTTTGCCGAAGAACTTGCCGGAGCGCCGCTACATCCGGGCGGCCTTCCTGCGAACTGCAAACAACCGGACCCGCCCCGCTATATCTTCAACACCGCGTCGTTCCGCGATGGCTTCGAGCGCGGCGAACGCTTCGCGAGAGACATGCATTGCGGAACATCGAATTTTCGAGCGGTCAGAGGCGTGATGCGGAAATGCCGGACCGGGCCTAGCACCTGGTCCGGAAAGGCCCGCCTCGAATTTCGCGCCATTGGAATGGGTATCGCCCAGGGTCTGGCGGACGGACGCGCGCTGATGCGCGCGTTTCAGCTTTGATCGCGCCGCGCACGCGCTGGTTCTCACCATGATCTCTCGCAGCGAACGAAAAGGACCGTCATCATGACCCCGACCCGAATCCTGAAAACCGCCGACCGGGCCACGGCCTTTGATGGCTACGAAATCATATCCGAGCCCTGCGCGAGCCGTGAACAGCGCGGTTTCGGCACGGCTTTTGGTGCCGGCGTCTGTTACGGTGCCTATTCCCTGAAGCTTGCGACGCGCGGCGACCGCCATTTCAGAACATGGCGGGGGCTGCGAGATCCATGTCCTGCGGCATTTCTCGGACGACGGTGCGTCGCTCTAAGCGCTAATCGCGATGCCCGAACGCATCCAGTACGGCTTTCTGTTCCGTTTCTACATGATGGCCTCGGAAAGTCTCAATCAGGGCAGATCCGAAGAACGACAGCGCTGGGCGCAGGCGCATTTCGAAAACCGTATCCGCATCCGCCGTCTTTCCGGGGGTAGGAGAGCGGCTTTCATAGAAAGTGAGTTCGAACAGAAGCTGCGGCTGGCGAAACGGGGCAGCTCGGTAGCCGCCCGCATCCACTAATCGAAGAAGGAGCCATCATCATGGCAAACGATCATGTGTCCGCGGCGTTCACAATTCGCTGTTCCGCAGCTGACGCGGGGCTTCTCGAGGCTTGCTCCGACGCCATTGAAGCGCTCTACGATAGTCCGAGCGGACAAGATCGCTTGCGGGATTATGCTGGCCTCGGCGAAAATTTTGCCGAGGCTTTTCCGGCGAAGATCAACGATCCCTTTGGCAGTTTCCTCGACCTGTTTCCGGATCCTGAAATGCCTGAGATCGGCTGCGCGATCGAACGACTCGGTACGGGCGAAGATGAGATGACGGAGATCTTTTTCAGCGGCGACTTCGTCGATCCCGAAGCGATCGGCAACCTCCTGTCCCGCGCGGCCAGATCGGCGCACCCTGTGGGCTTCGAATATGCGTGCAGTTCCACCAAACTCAGGCCTGGCGCGTTCGGCGGCGGCTGTGTCGTCGTGTCGGATGATCAGGTGGGGATTTTCTCGACCTCCGAAAGGATGTCCGGGGCCTTGCGCGATCTCGCCTCAGCGGCGTGATCGTCCTGTCTTTCGTGCTTTCATTGAACCCGTTTCGGCGATCAGCTGGTCCATTTCGCAATTGGCTATGATCCTGTCTGCATGAATGACGCTGGCAGGCTCAAGGCGTCGCGCCTTTGCGTGCTTTTGACCGCCATGCTCTGTTCAAAGTCGATGGCCACGAAGGCGGCGAAACTTGTGAGCCCTTTCATACGCGACATCCGTTACCCCGTTCGCCGTGCGACATCACATAATGATAGGTGCCCATCTCCATGTCTCTCCGGGATCGCCGGTGGTGGACCATTTGCCAAGTCGACTGTCTGACCCCTGAACTTCCTCCGAACCGGCCGCAACCGCAAACCAGCGGGGTGGCGCTTGCGCGCCATTACCCTCGGTTTGCGGTTCCCCTTCAGCTTCGCTTTCGGTGCGCCCGTCCCGGCTGAAGCTCTCTTCGGGGTCAGTCGACGGGATGGTCCCGGCGACCCCCTCAGGAGAAACATCATGAGCACCAACATCGCAATCATCGTCGGCCGTCTCGGCCAGGATCCGGAGGTCCGCGAAACAAAGGGCGAGACCACGATCACCACGCTCAGCGTCGCCACCGACCGTCCGAGCTACAAGGACGGCAAGACCTACAAGAACGACAAGGGCTACACCGCGATGGATACGTCCTGGCACCGCGTCACGGTCTTCAACGGCCTCGGCAAGACCTGCGCTAAATATGCGAAGAAGGGCATGATCGTCACCGTCAACGGGCGTATCCAGTACAGCAAGTACACGGACAAGGACGGTATCGAACGCTGGTCGACCGAGATCATCGCGGACAGCGTCGACTTCAACACGCGGGTCGAGAGCAATCCCAACGCGGATGCCGACCCCATCGACTAAGCCTCGGCCCCGGCGGGTTTCCCGCCGGGGCTTTTTCTTTGTTCGCTGTTCCAAGGAACGAGGTTTCAGCCTTGCGGTTATCGGCAGCCATCAGTTTGGCAGCCCCGACGGATTTGCGAACATCAACTCGATCTTCCGGCCAATCGCAAGCCAGACGGCTTCGCCATCGAGATCGCCGCGTTGCGCCATGTCATCTGCCCGCCGTAGTGCCGCATCGGCGGCTTCGGGACCGTGCTCATCGATCAGCCTCCTGGCGACCGCGAACAGTTCCCAATTACCAAGCATCGCTCTGGTACTTTCGCGGCGGGCGGCAGTCCGCGTAGCGGCCACCGCTGTAGCGCGGCCATTCGAGCGCGGCACCTGCACGAATGAGGGCGCAACCGATGTCATCATTGGCTGTGGTATTGCATATCGCCCCCGTGCGGTTTCCTTTTGCGCTACCGCTTGATTTGCACGTGAGCGATGGTGCCCCTTCGAGTGCGATATGGCGCGACTTCAGCTGCTGCGTTCGCGCGGGGGCCAATATGCCGACAAGTCGTGCTCGCGCCGCCAACGGTTCCATGGCGGGGCAGGGGTGGCCGGGCAGACAGTCACCGTCCATCTCCCGCGCGGCGATGCCATCGAGCCGCACGCGCGGACCTTCGGCGCACCAGATGGGACCGTCGGCATCCCACACTCTCGTCGGCGTGCAGGTGAACGTCTGCCCCGCCGGAACGACCGCGACACTAGCCAGGAAAGCGAGAGCGATCATTCGCAGCCGATGCCGTCATTGTCGCGGTCGAGATGCGATGCGTAGCCGGGGTCGCCGCGCCGGACGGGCGCAGCGCCCGCAGCACGGGCTTCCGAACAGTTGCGGAAGCTCGCGCCGCCCACGAAGCTCTGGCGCTGCGTCCGGCTGCGCGGGGCGGATGCCTTCGCTCCGTGGCAATGATAATCGCCGGTCTTGCGGTTATTATGACAGCCATCGGCATTGGTGCCGCCGCCATGCGCGTGTGCGGGGGCGGAAATCGACAGGCCTGTCAGCAGCAGCACCGCGCAGATCATGGCACGAATCATTCAATCATCCCCCGTCTCTGCCAAATGATATGGCGCATTTGTTGACGCTTCACTATGCCGGACCTCATGTCTATCGGATCCCATCATATCGAAACCGGAAGCCTTGTGCGTGACGGCCGGATGCTCGTCCTGAGACGCGACGAGGGTGGCCGCTGGCGGATCGACCCCGACCCGAAGACGGAGGCCTTCATCGGCGAACGGGTACGGGTCGAAGGAACGCGCGTCGGGTTCGATATCCTGCATGTATCCGCAATCGAGAAACTCAGCTGAACAGGAAAGGGGCCGGGAAACCGGCCCCTCCTTTCTTTGTGAATTTGTATATGGGCAAGCTCTGAAGTGGCCGATTGCAGGTCCGGCAGCTCCTTTACCGATCCCCATGAACGCGCCGATCCTTTTGCTTCATGCGCGCCGTAAGTGCTGGATGCCGCGCCAGAACATGATCGGCGCGGTGTTCGAGTGCCTTTGCCAGGATGTGCATGTCATTCGCCGCATCGACGGGGTCGCGCCGGAGCGCTTCGCGCGCCGTTCGCCTCAGCCAGTCGCTCGCCGACGGATCCTCTATGATACGGCGGATGGTCGGAGCGGACAGGTCCGCAAGCGCGGTCATGCTGCCTCTCCCGTCGAGGGTGCGTTCCTGGTATCTGGCTTCCGCCCCGCCTCTGACCGTTCGCCCAGCTGCCGACTGGCGGCGGCAATTCCGGTCCTGGCTATGGTCCGCATCAGGGCACGGAAGGCGGCGAGGTCGAGATCTGGTATCTTGGCGGCGAGAACCGCCTCGCCAAGTTCCGTCGCGGCGTCTATCCGGGCGCTCGCTTCGCGCTCGGCGAGCGCCAGCCGGTCGGCTTCGAGTTTCTTCAGCGCGGCAAAGGCGCCTGTCTTCTTTCTGGGCATCGGTCCTGTTTCCTAACAGAGAGTCGTGCCCCTTCCCGATATATTATGTACCACATATGTTCTTCTCGAAGAAGTGCTGTTCGAAAATGCCGATCGCTATTTTACGAGCCGTAATGCCCGGTCGCCGCTGCGTTCATGCCATCCGTGCGCTCGCCCGGCAGCGGGGCGGGGAGGCGGATCGCGCGGCGGTTCGAAGTCTCGCGGGCGGAGTCCGGGCGGCCAGAGACCTGGCGGCGGTTCATGCAGCAGCGTGATGAAGAAACTGTTCCTGTCGACCGCAGCGACGAAGAAGCCATGTCCCCCGCAGCGGCTCAATTTGCAGGGTGGCTGGCGGTCGATGAGCTCGAACTTCGGTCCCTTCAGTTTGAGAAGACTGGCAAGGTCGACATTGTAAACGCCCTGGCAGCGTACGCATGCATAGCGGACCTCGGCGGCGATCTCCGCCAGACTGCCTATGTTCCGTGTCCAGGGTGCTAGATGTCGTGCAGGCCGGTATCCCATGGCCGCCTATTGGAACATAAACGGAACATCATGCAAGCGAGTCTATAGCAGCAGGTCGCCGTCCTCGCGCGACAGTCTCATATCCGTGGCGGGGAAAGGCCGGGCGAGTTGTCGCGCATCGTCCCAGTCCGCCGTCAGCCAAGTGTCAGCGTCTTTCGCGGTCAGGAGAACCGGCATAGCTTTCGGATGAACAGGCGCGACCAGCTCATTCGGCTCGCATGTTAAGAACGCGAACCGGGACCGCTCGCCATCCACCGGACGCCAGATACCGGCGAATGCAAAGAGCGGATGGTCAGGGAAATCGAACCAGACCTTATGTTTCGACCCGGGCGCGCCTTCCCACTCGCAAAATGACGTGACGGGGACGAGGCATCGCCGTTCCGGATTGACGAGCGATGCGCGCCAGAACGGGCTATCGAGGTTCCGGACATTGGTGACCGGGCGCTTGACCTTGCCCGGCGGCGGAAACCACCAGCTGTGCGTTTCAATGCGCCGCGCCGCGTCGCCCTGCCGGACAATGGGCGCGTCCTGATCGGGATAGATGCCATCTGAAGACGGAATGTTACCGGCTTCGTTGACCGCGCCGAACAGGCTGGCAATCTCGTCGGCGTTGGAGCGCATGCGGTAGAGGTTGCAGATGGTGGTCGGTCCCTGGTTGACTTCGTTTGGAATAGCGTAGGAGGGCAGGCGAGGCGAGAGCTCACGGACGAAGATCCGGCCTGTCTAGGTGCGAGCGAAGGGATCCGCCGGGAGATCGATGGAAGGTTGGCGCAAACCCACCCAGCATTTTCACGTTCAGGAAAACTCTCTCTCACGACCTTTTGAGCATGGCATATTGGGCACCCACGGCCGTCAAGGATGCGCGGTGCCCCCAATTTTCACGCTGGCGAGGCGCGTGCGGTTTCCGCCCTGTCGACATCGCGCAGCGCCAGCGAGAAAATCGGCTCCCCCACGCCCCGCTTCGCGGCGGCCCCTCTTCGGGGGCCGTCCCTGACTGCCTAGCCCAAGATGCGCGTCCCTGAGCTGTCGATGACATGTCGGCGTCAATCAGGAGAAAACATCATGGGTCAGTTCAACCGCATCGCCGCCGCCGTCCAGGTGAACAATTTCGCCAATGACACGGC
>JBARZR010000170.1:0-9208 GCA_049650205.1 Pacificimonas sp.
ATAATTTTGTGCATGAATACAAGCGTTAGCCAGCGCCCGAACTTGAACCCAACCTGGGGCAGGCGGCCGACCTCGACGAAGCCCATCGCCTCGTGAAAGGCCAGGCTGCCGGTGTTTTCGCTGTCGACGCCGCCTACCAGCACATGCAGATCGCGCACGGCCGCCTCGGCGACCAGCGCCTCAAGTAGCAACCGTCCCGCACCGCGTCCGCGCGCCGCCTTGCCCACATAGACACTATGTTCGGCGGTGCGGGTATAAGCGGGGCGTCCTCGAAACACATCGAACGTCGAAAAGCCGATGACCCCACCCGCATCCTCCGCTACGAACACGGGCCAGCCTCCCGCCCGCTTCGCGGCCAGCCAGTCGCGCTGGTCACCCAGGTTGCGGGGCCGCTCATCATACCATGCCGTCGAGTTCAGAATGGCGTCGTTGACGATACCCAGAATGGCGGGAAGGTCCGCATCGTCCACCGTCCTTATCTCAACCGCCATCGCCAGCCCCATTCGCTTTCCGCTCACAAAGCCGGTAAAGCGGAAATCCGCCCCGGACCGCAAGAGGAGCCTGAAACGAAATGAAGGTCAATGTAGAGATCGACTGCACACCCGCCGAAGCCCGAAGCTTTTTCGGGCTGCCGGACCTGACACCGGTTCACGACGCCTATGTCGAGCGCATGACGCGTTTCGCGGCGGAGGGCGTCAGCCAGTCGGACATAGAGGCGGCCATGCAGAACTGGATGGGCGGCATGACCGCGCTCGGTGGGTCCAGTCTGGCCGATCTGCAAAAGATGATGTTCACCGCCATGGGCGGCGGCGCGGGCGGTGACAGCAAATAGCGCGCGAGGGACAGGCACCCTGTGACCTCCGATACGATTTACGCACTGTCGTCCGGCCAGCTTCCCGCCGCGGTCGCGATCATCCGGCTGAGCGGTCCAGCGTCTCTATACGTCGCCGGAGAACTGTCCGGCGGGCGGACGCTTGTGCCACGCCAGGCAGTGCTCTGCCGTCTGACGGATCCGGACAGCGGCGAAAAACTCGAAGACGCGCTGTTGCTGTATTTCGCTGGCCCCGCCAGTTTCACCGGCGAAGACGTTGTCGAGCTTCAGGTGACGGGCAGTATAGCGCTCGTTGACCGGCTGCTTGCGATCATCGGGCAGCAGAAGTGTACGCGCATGGCCAGGCCAGGCGAATTTGCCCGGCGCGCCTTTCTGAACGGCAAGATGGACCTGACCGAAGCCGAGGGCCTTGCTGCATTGATTGACGCGGAAACGGAGGCGCAGCGCAGTCAGGCCATGATGGCGGCCGGGGGGCGCCTGCGGCGAACGGCGGAGGTCTGGCGGGCAAGGCTGCTGTCGCTGCGTGCAGATATAGAGGCGGCGCTCGATTTCGCCGATGCGGAGGACGACATTGCCGATGACATCGCCGACGACGGGGACACGCGGATTGCGGCCCTGCGGGCAGAGATCGACGCGGTTCTCTCCGGCCATGTTCAGGCGCGGCGGATCAGGCGCGGCATCGATATCGCCATCGTCGGCTCTCCCAATGTCGGGAAGTCCAGCCTGCTCAACGCACTTTCCGCCAGCGACGCGGCCATCGTGTCGAATATTGCCGGAACGACGCGCGATGTTATCGAAGTTCCACTCGATCTTGGCGGATACCGGGTCACGCTGATCGACACGGCAGGCCTGCGCGAGACGCCTGACGCGGTCGAGGCGGAAGGAGTGCGGCGCGCGCGTGAGCGGGCCGCCTCGGCGTCTGTAGTGATACGTCTGCTGGCGGACGGAGAAAGCGCGCCGCGAGAAAGTACGGACCTTCTTATACGATCGAAAGCTGACCTGCGTAAAGGTGACAGCAGGGACGCCCTCGATATTTCGGTCAGGACAGGCAAAGGCATGGACCAGCTGATCCGCGCGCTCAGAAATCATATCGACCAGGGTATGCCAAGGACCGCCCTCGTCACCACCTCGGCGCGGCAAACCAAGGAATTGACGCGGGTCAGTACGGCGCTCGCGCTTGCGGAACGTGAAGATGATCCGGTATTGCGGGCTGAACAGTTGCGGCGGGCGGGCGAAGCGCTGGGCGCGATGACCGGGCACGACACGACCGACGATATTCTCGGCGCGATATTCGGACGGTTCTGTGTCGGTAAATAAACTTGGCGATGCGCGGGTCGGAATGTTTCACGTGAAACATGCGCGTAAACCAAAAAGGTTCAGGAACGAATATGTCAGACAGTTTTGATGTCATCGTCGTTGGCGCCGGCCATGCCGGTGTCGAAGCTGCGGCCGCTGCCAGCACGGTTGGTGCACGGGTGGCGCTGTTGACACTGGACCGTGACGACCTCGGAAAGCTATCCTGTAATCCGGCGATTGGTGGTCTGGGGAAGGGGCATATTGTCCGCGAGATCGATGCGCTTGGTGGGGTCATGCCGCGCTTTGCCGATACCGCTTCAATCGGATATCGTCTCCTTAATCGCCGCAAAGGCCCGGCGGTGCGCGGTCCTCGCGCCCAAATCGACAGGCGGCTCTATAGCGCGGCCGTTCGAAAATGGCTGTTTACGTCAAACATTTCGTTAATTGCTGACGAGGCGACGGAGCTCTTTATGTCGAGCGGGCGCGTTACCGGACTTGGTCTCGCAAGTGGCGACCGGTTGGAGGCAAGGGCGGTCATCCTGTCGACGGGAACGTTTCTTGGTGGAGTCATGCATATTGGCGGGACCAAAACCGCAGGGGGGCGCGCCGAAGGACGGGCCGCAACGCGCATGGGCAAGCAGCTTCGCGATCTTGGCCTTCCGGTTCGCCGTCTGAAGACCGGCACACCGCCGAGGCTTGACGGGCGCAGCATCGACTGGACCCGGGTGCAATGGCAGCGGCCGGACGCGGAGCCATCCTTCTTTTCGGCGCTGACGACAGGCGTGCGGGCACAGCAAGTCAGTTGTGGAATCACGCGGACCACATCCGGCACGCATGGTATCATCTCCGACAATCTGCACGAAAGCGCGACCTATAGCGGTGCGATCGAGGGGACGGGACCGCGCTACTGTCCGTCCATCGAGGACAAGGTGCAGCGTTTCGGCGATCGTGACGGCCATCAGATTTTCCTCGAGCCAGAATCCCTCTCGGATCATCTCGTCTATCCAAATGGAATTTCGACAGCTTTGCCGCTCGATGTCCAGACACATTTCGTGCGGTCCATACCGGCTCTCGAACAGGCCAGGATCGTGCGGCCCGGCTATGCGGTCGAATATGATTATCTGGACCCGCGCGGCCTTGGGCGCGACCTTCAGCGAAAGGACATCCCGGGCTTGTATTTGGCCGGGCAGATCAATGGCACCACGGGCTACGAGGAAGCGGCCGGGCAGGGGCTGGTCGCAGGTTCGTCGGCCGCGCTCGCATTACAGGACCGCGCGCCCGTCGGCCTGGACCGGACCAACAGCTACATTGGCGTGATGGTCGATGACCTGATTTTGCAGGGGGTCAGCGAACCTTACCGCATGTTCACGTCACGCGCGGAATATCGCCTGTCCCTGCGCACCGACAATGCCCATCGGCGGTTGACCGCAATGGCGGCGGAGGCGTCGCTGGTCGGGTCAGAGCTTAAGGACTGGTTCGCATTGGATCAGGCGGCATATGACAATGCGCTCTCCATTTTGAAGCACACCATATTGTTGCCCTCCGCACTTGCCAGCGCCAGTATTTCCGTGCGGCAGGACGGTGTGAAGCGCTCGCTGTTCGAATGGTTGCGCTTTCCCAACGTCACCTGGGCAGACACGATCCGTTTCGCGCCTGCGCTGGGTGACGTTGGTGCGGCGCTTGCCGAGGCGCTGACAGTGGATGCGGACTATGATCGATATCTTCAACGACAACAACGTGCCGCCGAAGCCTTTCGGGCGGAGGAGAAACGGCATTTACCGGGTGAGATCGACTTCGCGGCGCTGCCGGGACTGTCGAATGAAATGATCGAACGCCTGCAGGCCGCCCGTCCCCGTAGTCTGGGCGAGGCGGCCCGCATCCCCGGCATCACGCCAGCTGCGCTGACGATATTGCTCGCACATTTGAAACGCGCCGCCTGATGGCGCACATCCGCGAAGATGTTTCACGTGAAACAGAGATCCGCTTCTCAAGATATCTGGAACTCTTGCGAGAGTGGCAGGGCCGGATGAATCTGGTCGCGCCCTCGACGCTGGACGACGCGCGCGACCGCCATATCGAAGACAGCCTTCAACTCGTCGATTTTCTTCCGTCCGATTTGCGCGTCAATAACTGGGTGGATTTCGGTTCTGGTGCCGGATTTCCCGGCCTGGTTGTCGCCATCGCGCTTGATTGCCACGTTCATCTGATCGAATCCCGTGCGAAGAAATGTCTGTTCCTACAGCATGTTGCCGACGAACTGGATCTGGCGCACCGCGTTACCGTGCATTGCGAGCGTGCGGAATCCATGACCGCGCCGAAGGCCGATATCATTTCTGCCAGAGCCTGTGCGGCGCTACCAAAGCTGTTTGACTGGGGCATGGGGTTTGCGGCACAACATACATGCTGGCTACTTCCGAAAGGCAGGGGCGTAGCGGCGGAGGTGACAGCGGCGCAGGCCGATTTCACCTTTGAACATGAGTTATTCGTCAGCAGGACCGATGCGGACGCGCGCATCGTGGCCGCCCGACGGGTTCGGCGGATAGAGGGGCGGGAAACGCATAGATGACCATATTGGCGGTGGCGAACCAGAAGGGCGGAGTCGGCAAGACCACGACAACCGTGAATGTCGCCACTGGCCTTGCCGCGAGCGGCAAACGCGTTCTGATCGTGGACCTCGATCCTCAGGGAAACAGTTCGACCGGGCTTGGCATCGCGCAGAACAATCGTACCTGCAATAGCTACGATCTGCTGATCGGACAGGCGGGACTGACCGATGCCGCGCAACCTACGCGGATTTCCGGCCTGGATATCGTTCCGGCTACCGTCGACCTGTCGGGTGCGGAGATCGAGCTGGTGGATGTCGATGCGCGGATGCACCGGCTGGAACGGGCGCTTGCCGTCGCCGCCACGACCTATGATTTCGTCCTGATCGACTGTCCTCCTTCACTCGGTCTTCTGACACTCAACGCGTTGGTTGCGGCCGATGCGCTGATCGTGCCATTGCAATGCGAATTTTACGCACTCGAAGGGCTCAGTCAGCTGCTGAAAACGGTCGAACGCGTGCGGTCCGGCTTCAACAGCCGCCTGCGTATCCTTGGTGTTGTCCTGACGATGTATGACCGGCGCAATCGCCTGTCGGAACAGGTTGCCCAAGATGCGCGTGCCTGCCTGGGCGATGCCGTGTTCACGACAAGCATACCGCGCAATGTGCGCCTGTCGGAAGCGCCAAGCCATGGCGTGCCGGCTCTGGTTTACGATCACCGCTGTGCTGGATCGGAGGCCTATATCGCCCTTGCCCGCGAAGTGCTGGGCCGAACGCAGCCAACTCCGTCACTGGCGAGCGCAGCGTGAGCGATTCCGTTCCCGGACGGCGCCGCCCCGGACTTGGTCGTGGCCTGTCCGCATTGCTGGAGGAAATCAACGCGAGCGAGGGGAGCGGTGAAAGGGAAAACAGTGCGCCCGCGTCAGGCGGCTTCCGCGGCCAACTGGTCGCCATTTCCCGCATCAAACCGAACCCGGATCAGCCGCGCAAGATATTTGACCCGGAAGCGCAGGCCGAGCTGATCGACTCCGTGAAGCGGCAGGGTCTTCTCCAGCCTATATTGGTGCGCCCCCGCGACGGCGGCAGTTTTGAAATCGTCGCCGGGGAACGGCGCTGGCGAGCGGCGCAGGCGGCGCAACTACACGAAGTCCCTGTGGTGATCCGCGATCTGCAGGACAGCGAAGCCTATGAGATCGCAATCGTCGAAAATATCCAGCGACAGGATCTGTCCCCGATAGAGGAAGCGCGGGGTTATCGGCATCTCATGGGCGAATACGGCCACACCCAGAATGATGTCGCCAGTCTGGTTGGAAAATCCCGCAGTCATATTGCCAATCTCGTGCGTTTGTTGGACCTGCCACAATCCGTGCGCGCGATGGTCGACGATGGCCGCCTCGCCATGGGGCAGGCGCGCACGCTTATTGGAACCATCGACCCGGGGGCACTGGCACAGCAGATCGTCGAGGGCGGGTTATCGACCCGCGATGCGGAGCGGCTGTCGAAGGCAACCGGCGGCAAGGCGGCATCGCCGAAGGCGCGGAAACGGGCTGAACGGGACGCCGACCTGCTCGCACTGGAAACGCGCATCCGCGAGGCGACAGGCCTACCTGCTAGGCTAACGTTCGATGGAGAGGGCGGCCAGCTGGTCCTGCGCTATGGTGACCTTGATCAGCTCGATCGGCTTGTGGAACGTCTCGCACCGCAGGGCTAAGTCAACCCTGAGACGCGAGACGCGCCTGGTTATCGTTTCAGACTGTCACGGATTTCACGCAGCAGCAGAACCTCTTCACTGGGTTCCGCAGGCTTATCTTCCTCCTTCTTCTCCAGCTTTTTCACCTGGCGCACCAGAATGAAGATGATGAAGGCCAAGATGACGAAATTGATGATGACGGTGATGAACTGGCCATATCCCAGTAGCGGTACACCCGCCTCTTTCAGTTCAGCATAATTGGTCATCGATCCGGCATAGCCTTCGGGAACAGGGCCCAGCATGACGAAGTAACTGGAAAAATCGACGCCGCCGAAGATGGCCCCGACCAGCGGTATGATGATGTCGTCGGTCAGTGACGCCGTAATCAGCGCGAACGCGCCGGCGATGATGACCGCAACGGCCAGATCTAGGACATTCCCCTTCATAATGAAGGACTTGAAGTCTGCTAACATGGTCCCATTCTCCCTTTTCCCCTGATGGTGAACGCGTCTTAAACCTCTATCAACCTATCTGGCAACTCATTGGGATTGTGGGGTGCGGGCGGGAAGTGCGCGGCGAGAACCTCTCCCGCGTGTTCGACGGCGACGACGAAGCCGCTTCCAATGTCTCCCTGACGCGCACATGCGAGCATGGCGGCGGTCGCGTCCGCCCAGACATCCTCATCGACCTTTTCGTAAATGCCCTCGTCAGCGACGATCTCGGCATGGCGATCGCGGCGGGACAGGAAAATAAGGACGCCCGTGCGCCCGTCCGTCAGGTGGATTCCGTGCGAGAGAAAGCTTTCCATCGCCGCGCGGTGAACCGCGATCTGGCGCAGGGACGCGGGTGCGAGGCGGTAACGGACCGCCTCGATGCGGACGAACAGCCAGGTGAGCGCGAACAGGATCGCCGACGAGGCCACATATAGTGTCACCGTTTCCCGCACACCCGGCGCTTCTCCCGACGACCAGCCACCCGCCCAGATCGCCGTCAACCAGGCGGGATCGAGCAGGCCAAACCAGATAAGGACAGGCGGCAGGACAAGCGCCATCAGGGCGGCATAGCCCAGCGGCACGACGGCATGGTCGTCCGCCGCCTCCGTAAACACGCAGAAAATCTCGCCTGCCGTCAGGGCTTCCGCCTTGCCGATCGCGGCACTGACGCGCTTATGGTCTTCGGTGGATAACGCCATCTACCAACCCCCGCTCGCGCCGCCGCCACCAAAACCGCCGCCACCCCCCGAAAAACCTCCAGAGAAACCACCGCCCGAAACGCCGCCACGGCTGCGCGATCCCCCCCCGAGGGATGGCCCGCCCCAGATGATCACGCCGCCGCCCCGCCGCTTGCCATCGCGCCGCCGCGACATGCTCCAGATATTGAAGCCGATAATCAGCAGGATCCAGATCAGGCCCCAGGGAAAGCCACCATCGCCTTCGCTTTGGCGCGCGTCTTCGGCAGCGCGCAGGTTCGCGGCAGCCTCCTCGGCGGGAAGGGCGAGCTGGTTGCCGATCGCGTCGACGCCCGCGCGCACTCCGCCCTCCAGATCGCCGTCGCGGAAGCGCGGCAGGATTTCGCGGTTTACAATCAAAAAGGCGTAACCGTCGGGCAAAACGCCTTCCAGCCCATAGCCGACCTCTATCCGCACCTTGCGGTCATTCGGCGCGACCAGCAGCAGCGCGCCGTCATCGCGGTCCGCATCGCCGATGCCCCACGCGCGGCCCAGCCGATAGCCATAGTCAGCGATGTCATAGCCCTCCAGGCTCGGGATCGTCGCGACGACGACCTGCCGCCGCGTACGGTCCTCCAGCGCCTCCAGCTGCGCCGTCAGATCGATCTCCACCTGAGGAGACAGCACATTCGCGGTGTCCACCACGCGCCCGGTGAGCGCGGGGAAGGTCTGCGCATATACCGATGACGCGGAGAGGATCAGAAGCGGCAGCCATATGAGCCGAAGCCACATGATGTCTGCGCCTAAAATTCGACCACCGGAGCTTCCTCGGCACCTTCGGTCGTCGCTTCGAATGTCTGCATCGGCTCAGCACCATAGATGTAGCGCGCGGCGATCAGGCTCGGGAAGGTGCGGACTTCGGTGTTGTAGGCCTGCACGGCGGCGTTGTAGTCGCGCCTGGCGATGCCGATGCGGTTTTCCGTGCCCTCAAGCTGTGTCTGCAACATCAGGAAGTTCTCGTTCGACCGCAGTTCGGGGTATTTTTCCACGGTGACGAGCAACCGCGATAGCGCTCCTGACAACTCTCCCTGTGCCTGCTGGAACTGCTGCATCTTGGCGGGATCGGTCAGATCATCCGCGCTGATGGTCGTCTGCGTCGCCGAGGCGCGGGCGCGGGTCACGGATTCCAGGACGTCACGCTCCTGCGCTGCGAAACCCTTCGCGGTGGCCACAAGATTGGGGATCAGATCGGCACGGCGCTGATAACTGCTTTCGACATCGGCCCAGCGGCCCTTGGCCTCTTCTTCCGCCGTGGGCACGCTATTGATGCCGCAGCCGGACAGGCTGACGGCGAGTGCGGATATCAGAAGAAGCTGACGCATTGGAAATCCCTTCGCGGAAAGTTGTCTTAGACGACTAATACAGAGGGCTTTACCGCAGCGCGGCGGCGATGAAAAGCACTCGCTACTCCGCCGCGATACCCAGCGCCATGTCTTCCCTGCCTTGTGGCCCGCGCAGCAGCACACCGGGGCGTTTGCCCGTCGGCGCGCCATCTTCGAACGTCATGACACCGCGCTTGATGGTGCAAACATAGCCGTCCGCGCGCTGCAGCAGGCGCTTGCCGCCTGCGGGCAGGTCGAAAGCGAGCCAGGGCTTGCCGAGCGCGATCCGGTCCATGTC
>JBARZR010000171.1:0-20403 GCA_049650205.1 Pacificimonas sp.
GTGTGCGCGTCGTGAAGTCCGTGGATGCCGTGAAGGAAAATGCCGCCGAAATGCTCGGCCGCGTCCTCGTCACGCATCAGACTGGCCCCACGGGCAAGCAGGTCAACCGCCTCTACATCGAGGACGGCGCGGACATCGCGCATGAATATTATCTTTCGGTCCTCGTCGACCGCGCATCGGGAATGCCCGCCTTCGTCGTCTCGACCGAAGGCGGCATGGACATCGAACAGGTTGCCGAGGACACGCCGGAGAAGATCCTGACCATCACGGTCGATCCCGCGACCGGCTATCAGCCGCACCATGGCCGGAGCCTCGCGTCCGCGCTGAAGCTGACCGGTGATACGGCGAAGAGCGCCGCGAAGCTGGGCAGGATCCTCTACGACGCCTTCCTCGCCACCGACGCCGCCATGCTGGAAATCAATCCGCTGGTGGAAACCGGCTCGGGCGAACTTCTGGTGCTGGACGCCAAGATGGGCTTCGACGGCAATTCGCTCTACCGCCACCCGGGCATTCAGGAACTGCAGGACGAAACCGAAGAGGACGCCGCCGAGCTGGAGGCCGGGAAATACGACCTCGCCTATGTCAAACTCGACGGCAATATCGGCTGCATGGTGAACGGCGCGGGGCTTGCCATGGCGACCATGGACATCATCAAGCTGAACGGTGCGGAGCCCGCCAACTTCCTCGATGTCGGCGGCGGTGCCACCACGGAAAAGGTGACGGCGGCGTTCAAGATCATCCTGTCGGACGACGCGGTCGAGGGCATCCTCGTCAACATCTTCGGCGGCATCATGCGCTGTGACATCATCGCGGAGGGCATCGTCGCGGCGGCGAAGGAAGTGAACCTTTCCGTGCCGCTGGTGGTCCGCCTGGAGGGCACCAATGTCGACAAGGGCAAGAAGATCCTCGCCGACAGCGGCCTCCCCATCGTCAGCGCCGACGACCTCGGCGACGCGGCGAAAAAGATCGTAGCTGAAGTCAAGAAGGCGGCCTGAACCCATGTCTATTCTCATCAACAAGAACACCAAGGTTCTCTGTCAGGGCCTGACCGGCAACACGGCGACCTTCCATACCGAGGCGGCCATCGAATATGGCACGAAAATGGTTGGCGGCGTGGTCCCCGGCAAGGGCGGGCAGGAGCATTTGGGTCTTCCCGTTTTCTCGACCATGCAGGAAGCGATGGACGAAACGAAGGCCGATGCGTCGGTCGTCTATGTCCCACCACCCTTCGCCGCCGATAGCATCATGGAGGCCATCGAGGCCGAAGTGCCCCTCATCATCGCCATCACCGAGGGCATTCCCGTCCTCGACATGGTGAAGGTGAAACGCGCGCTCTGCGGATCGAAATCGCGCCTGATTGGGCCGAACTGCCCGGGCGTGCTGACCCCAGGCGAATGCAAGATCGGCATCATGCCGGGCAACATCTTTCTGGACGGCAGCGTCGGCGTTCTGTCGCGCTCGGGCACGCTCACCTACGAAGCCGTGAAACAGACGACGGATGTGGGCCTTGGTCAGACCACGGCGGTCGGTATTGGCGGCGACCCCGTCAACGGCACCAATTTTATCGACGTGCTCGACCTGTTCCTGAACGACGACGAGACCAAGTCGATCATCATGATCGGCGAAATCGGCGGCAGCGCCGAGGAGGAGGCCGCCGAGTTCCTGAAATCGCATCCTATCAAGAAACCAATGGTTGGCTTCATCGCAGGGCGCACGGCCCCCAAGGGTCGCACCATGGGCCATGCCGGCGCCATCGTCTCGGGCGGCAAGGGCGGCGCGGAGTCGAAGATCGCAGCCATGCAGAGCGCGGGCATCACGGTCGTCGATTCCCCGTCCGAACTCGGTACGACGCTTAAGAAGGTGCTTGAGGGCCAGGACCCAAGCTAACGTCACGAAGAAGCCCGCCAGTCATTTCCTGACTGGCGGGCTTTCTTTTTTACTGACAGCCCCGGTCAAAGCAGCTGTTCAATCCTGACCGGCAGATCGCGGATCCGGACTCCGGTCGCGTGATAGACGGCGTCGGTAATTGCCGCCGCCGTCCCGACATTGGCGAGTTCGCCTATGCCTTTCACGCCAAGAACGTTGATATCCTTGTCGACTTCGGGAACCATGATGATATCGACTTCGGGAATATCGGCGTTGGTCGCGACCAGATATTCGGCGATATTGTCGTTGACGTAGCGCCCGCGGGCCATGTCCATCTCGGTCGCCTCCAGCAGCGCGGAGGCCATGCCCCAGATCATGCCGCCCAAATACGCGCTGCGCGCCGGTCTGGGGTTCATGATATGCCCCGCGGCAAAGGCACCGGTCATCCGGGGTACGCGGATTTCACGTGTCCGCTCGTTGATCCGGACTTCGACCATCTCCGCACCGAAAGCGAACATTGTTTTCTCTTCGGCTGCACCGCCTGCGAAGGGTACCCCGCCTTCATAAAGCGCTTTCGCTTTCTTCGGGTCCATTCCGGGGGGGGTCCATTCGGCATATTCGACCAGTGAGGACGATCCGTAGCGGTCGAAGGCGGCGGACCGGTCCTCACCCGACATCGGCCCCCGGGCAGACAGCTTCGCGAGTATCTGGTCGCAGGCGAAGGCGACGGCGGAGGTTACGCTCGCCGTCGTCACCGAACCACCGGACACCGGTCCGGGCGGCAGATCGCTGTCGCCGCATTTTACGACGATGCGCTTCGGATCGATCCCCAGACGCTCAGCAGCGGTCTGCCCGATTACGGTATAGGCTCCGGTACCGACATCGTGGGCGGCGACCTCGACCTTGGCTGTACCATTCTCGTTCAGCGTCACTCGCGCCGTCGCCGGGGTCATCGACGTTGGATAGGTCGCCATCGCGCAGCCCCAGCCAATCAGCCAGTCGCCGTCGCGCATGGAACGGGGGGCAGGCGTCCGCTTCGCCCAGCCGAAACTCGCCGCCGCCTCGTCGAAACATTCATTGAGCGAGCGGCTGGTATAAGGTGCACCGTTAACGGGATTGACCCGCGTATCGTTCATCTTGCGGAATTCGACCGGGTCGATCCCGGCCTTTTCCGCCAGTTCGTTCATCGCGCTTTCCAGCGCGTAGATCACCGGCACTTCCGGCGGCGAACGCATGAAGACGGGAACATTGCGGTCGCCCCTCGACAAAAAGGAGGTGCCCTTCACCGCCTTGAAGTCATACATGGCGGCCGAATTTTCCAGGCCGCCATTATGATAGGGGTCGAGCAGCGACGTGAACTCGTCGAGTTCGTGTGAATAACCCGTCAGCTTGCCCGAGGTATCGCAGCCCAGCCGCACCTTGTTGCGGGTTTCCTGGCGATGGCCCGATATGGTGAAGCATTGATCCCGTGTGGGGACGAGCTTCACCGGGCGGCCCAGTTCCTTCGCCGCCAGCGCCACAAGTGGCGTCTTGTGGCCGATCGCGGCCTTCGAACCGAACGCACCGCCGACAAAAGGCGAATAATAGCGGATATTATCAGGATCGATGCCCAGTTGTTCGGCAAGACCGGCCTTCGCGCCCCAGACGAACTGGCTGGGTTCATGCATGGTCAGGCGACCATCCTCCCAGAACGCCGTCGTCGTGAACATTTCGATGGTGTTGTGGTGCTGAACAGGCGTCGAATATTCCGCCTCGACGACATGCGCGGAACCGGCCAGCGCCGCCTCCACGTCGCCCAGTTCTGGTCCGCCCTCGCCGCCGGTGATCTCTTTGGTGGGTTTGCGCACCACACCGGGGGAACCGAACGTCGTCGCCGGGCGGCTTTCGGTATAGGAGATGTCCATCCTGTGCGCCGCTTCGCGCGCGGCCTCAAATGTTTCCGCAACGATCAGCGCAACGATCTGCCCGTCATGGGCGACATCGGGGCCGCCGAGCGGTGGCTGACTTGTCAGGGCAATGCCGCCTTGAGAGAAGGTCTTTATGGGCTGCAAGTCGGGCCGATTCAGGTGTGTCATTGCCATCAGAACGCCGGGCACGGCCTTCGCTGCCGTGTCGTCGATTTTCGTAATGCTGCCTTTGGCGATCGGGGATGTGACCAGATAACCAAAAGCAGGTTTTCCCGGAACGGCGAGATCGTCTGCGTAGATCTTGCCGCCTGTTACCTTTTGCCGCGCCTCATAACGGGCGATTGGCGCGCCGGCATTGTCCATGGTTGGCGCTGCGGTGTTCGTTACCTCTGCCATGATCAGGCCTCCATTCCGGCCACGTCCAGCAGCGCACGCACCATCGTGCGTTTGCCCAGATCGACCTTGTAAGCGTTATGTTCGCGCGTCTTCGCTCCGCCAAAAGCGGCATTGGCGGCGGCCATAGCCGTCTGTTCGTTTAGCGGACCACCGTTCAACAAGGCCTCGGCTTCCCGTGCGCGCCAGGGCGTGGTGGCCACGCCGCCCAGACCGATGCGCACATCGGCGACATCGTTACCGTCCATGCGCAAGGCCACGGCTGCCGACGCCAGAGCGTAAGCATAGGATTCACGGTCGCGGATTTTCAGATATTTCGACTGCGGCCAGTTTGCGTCTTGGATGACGAAGGCGGTGATGAGATCGCCATCCTCCAGCGTCGTTTCCCGATCGGGCCGGGATGCGGGTGGTCGATGCAGCGCGGAAAAGGCTATCGAGCGCGGCCCGGACTTGCCCAGTATGTCCACTGTCGCATCCAGCGCGATCAGCGCCTGCGCCCAGTCGCCCGCATAGGTTGCGATACACTCGTCCGATGTGCCGAGCACGGCATGCTGGCGATTGGCGCCATCCATGGCGGCGCAGCCGGACCCCGGATTGCGCTTGTTGCAGGCGACATAACTGGTGTCGCGGAAATAGGAGCAGCGCGTCATCTGCAGGACATTGCCGCCAAGCCGCGCCATATTACGGATCTGGGCGGACGCCGCGAGCCATAAAGAGTCCGTCAGAACCGGTGCGCTCGACCTGATGTCTTCATCGGCGGCAAGCGTGGCCATTGGAACGAGCGCGCCGATGCGCAGACGCTCGCCAGACTTCTCAATCCGGTCCAGCCCTTCCATCCGACTGATGTCGATCAGACGATCGGGTCGCCAAACGTCCAGTTTCATGAGGTCGAGAAGCGTCGTCCCACCCGCGTGATATTTTGAATTGCCGCCAGCGGCCTGGACGGCTGCCGGTGCATTCGCAGGCCGTTCATAGGTAAAGGGGCGCATCAGCCATCTCCCAGCATTTTGGTCATCTGGGGCGCGGCCTGCTTAACGGCCGCGACGATATTGGGATAGGCGGCGCAGCGGCAAAGGTTACCCGACATAGATTCGCGGATCTCAGCGTCCGATCCCGTATGCCCCTCCTTTACCAGCCCAACGGCGGACATGATCTGTCCCGGTGTGCAATAACCGCACTGAAAACCATCATTGTCGACGAACGCCGCCTGCATGGGATGAAGGGTGTCGCCGCCAGACAAGCCTTCGATGGTCACGATATCCGCGCCCATCGCCGATGCAGCGAGTGTCAGGCAAGACAGCACGCGGACGCCATCGACATGAACCGTGCAGGCACCGCACTGCCCATGGTCGCAGCCCTTCTTGGAACCCGTAAGGTCAAGATCATGACGCAGGGTGTCGAGCAGCGTCGCGCGCGGATCGATATCCAGCGTCTGCTTCTGACCGTTCACGGTAAGCTCGACCGGCATGCGCGCAGCCGTCAATTCGCCGGTATCCTCATGATTCCCGGCGCGTGCACCAGTTGTCACGGCCGCCGCGGCCCCACCCGCAAGCGCGCCGGTCTTCAATATGTCGCGCCGGTTCATACCGTCGCGCGAAATCGATCCCACCATATCCTGATCCTTCCATTGTCCCGGATAGAGAACGTCAGGAGGGTCATATGGTTCAATATATTATGTCGCCCTGCGCTGCGCGGTTTCAGTCGCCGAACACCCGCGCGAAGATCGTGTCCACATGTTTGAGGTGATAGCCAAGATCGAAGCGGCTTTCGATTTCCTCTACCGAAAGCGCAGCGGTCACGTCGGGATCGGCCTTCAGTAGCTCTAGCAGGCTCTGCGCACCATCCGATTCCCAGACCTTCATGGCGTTGCGCTGCACCAACCGATAGGCATCCTCGCGGCTGACGCCAGCCTGCGTCAGCGCCAGCAGCACACGCTGCGAATGAATGAGGCCGCCCATGCGGTCAAGATTCTTCTGCATCCGCTCGGGATAGACCAGCAGCTTGTCCATCACGCCCGTCAGACGCACGAGGGCGAAATCAAGCGTCACCGTCGCATCCGGGCCAATCATACGCTCCACGCTGGAATGGGAAATATCCCGCTCATGCCACAGCGCGACATTCTCCATCGCGGGCAGCGCGTAGCCGCGCACCAGCCGGGCCAGGCCGGTCAAATTCTCGGTCAGGATAGGATTGCGCTTGTGCGGCATGGCCGACGACCCCTTCTGGCCGGGCGAGAAATACTCCTCCGCCTCCAGCACTTCCGTCCGCTGCAAATGGCGCACCTCGACGGCGAGGCGCTCCACTGACGATGCAATGACGCCCAGCGTTGCGAAATACATGGCATGGCGGTCGCGTGGAATGACCTGTGTCGAAACCGGTTCCGGCGTCAGGCCCATCTTCGCCGCGACATGCGCCTCAACGCGCGGATCGACATTGGCGAACGTCCCGATCGCACCCGAAATCGCGCAGGTCGCCACTTCATCGCGCGCCAGTTTCATGCGGGTCAGGTTGCGGTCGAACTCGGCATAGGCCTGCGCCAGCTTCAGACCGAAGGTGGTCGGCTCCGCATGGATGCCATGGCTACGGCCAATAGTGACGGTATTCTTATGCTCCATCGCCCGGCGTTTCAGCACCGCCAGCAGGACCTCCAGATCCTCGACAATCAGGTCGGCGGCGCGGACCAGCTGCACGCTCAGGCAGGTGTCGAGCACGTCCGACGATGTCATGCCCTGATGCACGAAGCGCGCTTCCTCGCCCACATGCTCCTGCAACGATGTCAGGAACGCGATAACGTCGTGCTTCACTTCGCGCTCGATCTCATCGATGCGGTCGATATCGAAGCCGCCGCGCTCCCACACCGCTTTCGCCGCATCGGCGGGCACGACGCCCAGTTCGGCCAGCGCGTCCATCGCGTGCGCCTCAATCTCGTACCAGATCTGGAAACGGGTCTGGGGCTCCCAGATATCGGTCATGGCTTTGCGGCTGTAACGCGGGATCATCGGACGCTCCTGTAGGATGAAGCGTGCGCCTAGCAACCTGGCGGAGGCACGGCAACGGAACTGTCCCTCGGGATGGGTCGTTTCAGGCTCGAACAGGACAGCTCGATTCTATGGACGTAACGGAGTAATTGACATGAACTTCACGACAATGACCGCCGCAGCGGCGCTGATGATCGCCGCCCCCGCCCTGGCCAATCACCATGCGGAGGGCGAACCGCCTGTCGAAGCTTCGGTCGAGGCCGCCGTCGATGACGCGGATGCCGCTGCCGACACGTCGGCGATGGTCGGTACGGAGATGGCCGAAGAATCCGGCGAAATGCAGGCCGAGATGACCAAGGAGGAAATCGAACAGGCGCGTGAGACCTTCGATGCCGATATGGAAGTGGCCGAAGAAGGCGCTGAGCAGGCGGAGGAAATTTCGGAAGCTGCCGACGACGGCCCCGAGGCCGTCATGGAAGAACGGATGGAAGCCGCGGAAGAGATCGCCGAGGAAGAAGCCGAACAGAACACCGAGAAGGTCGATGCCGAGGCTGAACTGATGGAAGAAGCGGCTGACCAGAATGAAGACATTGTCGACGACGAAATCGACGCGATGAAGGAAGCCGCCGAACCGAACGAATAACGCGTTTCATGTTGCAGAAAGGGCGCGTACCGGATCCTCCGGTGCGCGCCCTTTTCCTATAGCAGTCCCAGAGACTTGAAGCTGGCGGATCCGCCCTTGGCAATGATGATGTGGTCGTGAAGGCCAATGCCCAGCGCGCGGCAGATATCGGCAATCTGCGCGGTCAGGGCGATATCGTCCCGGCTCGGCTTTGAATCGCCTGACGGATGATTGTGAACCAGGATGATGGCCGTCGCGCCGAGGTCCAGCGCCATCTTGATGACCTCCCGCACATGCACCGATGTCTGGTTGACCGTTCCTTCCGACATTTTCTGGTCGCGTATCAGGACATTCTTGCCGTCCAAGGCCAGCACCCGGAATTCCTCGCGTGGATTGTGCGCCATGGCGGCGTGTAGATAATCCTGCACGGCCTGCCAGTTGGCGAGAACGGGACGTCTCGCGATTTCCCCTTTCAAAAGGCGTATTGACGAGGCCTGCACGAATTTCAACATGGCGACGAGACCATCGCCGACACCCTCGACCTGCTTCAGGTCTTCGGGGTCGGCGGAAACCACTGCGCCGAAATTCTGGAACCGGTCGATCAGGCGTTTCGCAAGCGCCCGCGTATCCCGACGTGGCAGGCCGAGGGCGAGCATATATTCCAGCAGCTCATAGTCGTGAAACCCCTCCCCGCCGCCTGCGAGCATACGTTCCCGCATTCTGATGCGATGCTTCTGCGTCGAACTGCTGTCGGCCATGCGGCCCATTTATGACGCCGCCTGCCGCCTTGCCAGCGAAGATCGACAATGTGAGGACGATCTTCGTCCTCCTATCTCTCAACCAGTCCACTTATCAAAGTCATGAACCAGCTGGTGCGGCCGAGAAGACTCGAACTTCCACGGGCTTGCGCCCACAACGACCTCAACGTTGCGCGTCTACCAATTCCGCCACGGCCGCACTGGATAGGGGCGGCAGGGCATGGATAGCGCTGCCTGGTAGGGCGCGGCCATTAGCAAAAGCCATGACAGGCCGCAAGCAAAGTTGCGTCATTAAAGAAAATGCATATAATTCATGCAGGTATCGCTGCCAGGGCTTGACGTCGTGGTTAACGCGGCGTTAGCCATAGCGTCATGGCTGCACATTTTCTGACACTATCCATGCTGGCAGCAGGGGTCCTTGTCTCCACCGCCGCCGCCGCGGCGAATGGGTCGGCATCGGTCGAACTCGTCGAAGCTGCAGGCCTTGCCCTGAAAGACGGGGAACCGGTCGTGGACAGCGATCGGATGGTGCATGTCAGTGAGGCACCTATGCTGTTGTGGTCGGACGAACGCCCTGTACGTCAGATACTGGCCGAGTTCGAATAGGGCCGGGTTGAATTACCAAAAGGAAAAGACGCCGATCCACCTTCGTGGATCGACGCCTTTCATCTCATCTCCGCTTGCCCTTCAGGCCGCCTTGGCTTCCGCGGCTTCCTCCTCGGCAGCGGCCTTTGCCGCCACCTTGGCGGCAGCGGCGGCCTTTTTCACGAGGACGCTGACGATCTTGTCCTGCGCCTTTTCCTCATCCGTGCCTTCAAGCGCGGCGAGTTCGCGGGCCAGGCGACCAATGGCGGCCTCGAAAATCTGCCGTTCGGAATAGGACTGTTCCGGCTGGTCGTCGCCGCGGTGCAGGTCGCGTACAACCTCGGCAATGGAAACGAGGTCGCCCGAATTGATCTTGGCTTCATATTCCTGCGCGCGGCGCGACCACATCGTGCGCTTCACCTTGGGTTTGCCCTTCAGGGTCGACATCGCATCGGCGAGCGTCGCTTGGCTCGACAGCTTGCGCATACCGACGGTTTCCGCCTTCATGGTGGGGACGCGAAGGGTCATTTTCTCTTTTTCGAACCGCAGGACATAAAGCTCCAGCGCTTCGCCCGCGATTTCGGTTTTCTGAATCTCCATGACCCGGCCCACGCCGTGCTTCGGGTAGACGACGAAATCGCCCGCTGAAAAACTGAGACTCGTTTTCTTGGCTGCCATATCTGCTCCTGATGCGCGTCCGATGCTTCCGGTTTCCACCCGCAAGGGGAAACCGGCGGATAATAGCCCGGATGCGAAATGCCTGCGCCTGTTGTCACATAAACCGAATCGTCCGCGCAGGCTGCGGTCGATAAGGTCATAAGCGATTGCGGGCGAATGATAATGTCCGCCAACGTTATTTTATTGTAACAGAAAATGAGTAAAAATACCATAGCGTCTTCGCGCGTGCAGCATCGCTGCGGCAGGAGCGCTATGGGAGGGGGTCGTAATCGCTATGCTCATCACGGGTCAGTTCGGCGCTCAGCAGCGGAGAACGGATGCTGTAGAACAGCAGAAACGCGAGCAGCCCCGCCGATAAGATATAGGGTAGCGACGGTCCGAGCTGATATAGCGCGACACCGATTGTGGGCGCGAGGATGAAGCTGGCACCGTTGACCGCCGTCACCGTGCCCGCCGCCGCACCCTGATCCTCCTGGCCGACGGCAAGTGACGCACCCGCGCTGAAGCCGGGACGCGCGAAGCCATAGCCCAGCATGGCGAGCGCGAAGCTCATCGTGATCCCGTAAATGCTTGATGACATCGCCATGCCGATGGTCCCGGCAAGCGCCAGTCCCGCGCCCCAGCGGGTGAGCTCCTTCGGTCCCATGCGGAACATGCCGATCAGGCCCCATTGCGCCAGCAGTGTCGCACCCGCACCAGCCATCATCGCCACGCCGATCAGAACCTGGGCCGCCGCTGGATCGCGCCCACTGGTATCGATGATGAAGAAGCCCAGCGTCTGGCCCATGGCCGCCTGCGCGTTGCCGACGATCAGCCCGTATATGACAAAGGGGCGGATACGCGGGTCGCTCCATTTCAGTCTGCGCGATCCGCGTTTCAGGTTCGCCGCGATTTCCGCCGCGTCATCCTTCGGCAGGTAATTCAACACCAGGAACAGCACGGCCAGCGCGATCAGCGCAAAGGCGAAGAGCGGCCCGGACAGGGTGACGACGGGAAATATGAAGAACGGCGCCAGGGCCGGCCCGACGATGGTCCCCAGGCCGAATGCGGACGCCAGCACGGAAATCGCCGCCGTGCGTTGTGCGGGCGATGTCCTGACCGCGACATAAGCCTGCGCGGCGGGATTTGACGCACTTCCAAAAATACCGAATAGCGCACGGAAACTGGCGAACAGGATGACGATCGCAACCGCTCCGATCCAGCCGGACAAACCCGCGAAAATCACGGCGGCGCACAGCAAGGTCGAAATGAAATAGCCGAACATGCCCAGCGCTACGAGCGTCTTGCGCCCGCGCCGGTCGGACTGGTCCGCCCAAAAGGGTGCCGACAATGTCCAGAACAGCGCCGACAGACTGAAGATGGCCGCAATGGCGACGTCGGGTATCCGCAGCTCGCGTCCGATGGCGGGCAGCACGGATTGCAGGGCCGTATTGCCGGCTGCCACAGTGAACAGCACAAGGAACAGCAGCCGGAAATCGGTGCGCTGAGACGCGGTCCTCTCCATCAGAAGGCGCTTTGTTTCTGGCCGGCCTGTTTTCGCAATGCGCGCCTTGCCCGGCTTTCCGTCATGGCGACACACATGCAGGCACCCGCGATGATGATCGCGCCTGCAAAAATCTGCCAGCGCGGCTGCTCCTGAAACAATATCCAACCCAGCAGCGCCGCCCAGAACAGGCCGGTATATTCAACCACGATCAGGATCTGCGCTTCCGCTTTCGCATAGGTCCAGACCATGACCAGCACGCCACCCGCACCGAGCAGTCCCGATAAGAAGGCCGGCCAGAGCGATGTCACAGCCGGTAAGGGCTGCAATGCCAGCGCGGCAGGTGTCAGCAGCACCAGCGGAACGACCGTCGCGAGCGCCGCGATGGCCAGCGCGTCATCCCGCTGCGCCCGCGCGCGCAGGATCAGGGTTTGCGATGCGTAAAGGACAGCCGATGCCAGTACGGACAGCACGGCAAGCAGGCGATCGCCATTCTCCGCAACCTCCGCATCGCCGCCCTGTACGGTGACTAGAACGCCGACAAATCCGGCAATCGCCGCGATTACCACATTGCCGCGCATCGGTTCCTTCAGAACCAAGGCAGCCATGGGCGGGACGATGAGTGGCGCGATGAAAGCGAGCGTGATCGTCTCGGCAAGTGACAGGATGCTGATGGAATAGAAGAACGACAGGCTGGTGAAGGTAAGCAGCAGGCCGCGCAGCGCATGGGCCTTCAGACCCTCCTTGCCGGGAAGCGGACGGCGCATCAGAATCACTAGCGGAATGGTCAGCAGGCCACCAAAGACATAGCGCAGCCAGGTCGCGGTCAGCACATTTTCCTGCAACGCGACGATCTTTACGGCCGCATCCATGGCACTGAGAAACGCGATACCTATGGCGGCGAGAAGAAGGGGCGATGCGCGCATGACAGCGCGGGCATTCCGCCCGCTGCCTGGGCAAGTCAAGCTGGCCAAAGCGGGAAGCGGTCGCCGCGCATCTTGCGAGTGTAATATGATTGTCACCGAAACGTCGCACACAGACGTACAATCCATCCGCGACAGATCCCATAAGGATATCAAATGACATTTCCCGCTCGCTCCGCCATCCTCAAAACGGGCTCGGCCCTTGCCGTTCTGCTGCTGATCGCCGCCTGCGATGGCGGTTCCGGCGGCAGTTCTGGAGCGAATGCGAACGCCGACTCCGCCGTTGCGGGACAGGCTTTGAAGATCGTCGGTTCCTCGACCGTCTATCCCTTCACGACCGCGGTCGCGGAAAACTTCAAGAACACCTATCCTGGTGCCGCGACGCCCATTGTCGAATCCACAGGCACGGGCGGTGGTCTCAAGCTGTTCTGCGCTGGCGTCGGCCAGGAATATCCCGACATCGCCAATGCGTCCCGTCGCATCAAGATGAGCGAAGTCGAAATGTGCCGCGACAACGGCGTTGAAAACATTATCGAGATCCAAGTCGGTATCGACGGCATCGCGTTCGCGCAGAGCCGCGATGCGCAACTCTTTCCGCTGACCGCCGAAGACATTTACCGCGCGCTCGCCGCCAGTGCCCCCGATGGCACGGAGAACCGCCTGAGCAACTGGAGCGAGGTCCGCACTGGACTGCCTGACCGCCGGATCGAGGTTTTGGGCCCGCCACCGACCTCCGGAACACGGGACGCCTTCAACGAGCTTGTCATGCAGTCAGGGTGCGAGGCCGTGCCCGAAGTCGCCGCGCTGGAAGACCAGGACGAGGCTTTGTTCGAACAGCGCTGTACGCGCCTGCGTGAAGACGGCGTCTTCGTCGAAGCCGGTGAGAACGACAATCTGATCGTCCAGAAACTGGTTTCCAATCCGGTCGCCATCGGCATCTTCGGCTATAGTTATCTCGATGAGAATCTTGACAAGATCGCCGCGCTCGACCTGAACGGCGCGCAACCGACCTATGAGCAGATCGCCGGCGGCAGCTATATCGCCGCGCGTCCGCTCTACATCTACGCGAAGGGCGAGCATATGCGCGCGAAGCCGGCGCTGAAGACATTCCTGATGGAATATACCGGCAACGCCGCCATCGGACCCGAGGGCTATCTGACAGGCCGCGGCCTTATCGCAGCGCCAGACGATATCCGCGCCGCGAATATCGATGCCGCGACCAATGGTACGCCGATGGATGTCAGCGGCCTTTAGACATTGCCGCCTGCCGGATTGAAATACCAAGTTCGGCGCCGGTGATCCCTTAGATCACCGGCGCCGAAAATTTATCAGAATCGCGATAGCGACACCGGCTGCGAGCCCCGCAAGCAGACCCGCGGACGGCTGGCCAATGATGATTCCCGTTACCGCTCCGATAGTTATCATCACTGCCAATATGATTCCCGAGGCCGTCATGCCGACATCACTCCCGAAATAAACTGTGGCAGCACTGCATCACCTGTCCCGGAAAAATACATCGCATACACGTCTTTATGAAACTTTTGCAGATTTTCCCCGTAACTGCCCCCTGCAGACGCGCGTGGCATGGCCCTTGCGTAGCTGTGCGGGACATTCATTTTGGGGACGATATCCACGCCATGCATATCCAGTCTGTAAACGACCGCTTCTCTTTCGACGAGGCGGCATTGCTGGTCGACCGGTTTGGCGACGAGGCTGTCGTCGAGGCCGCGACCATCGCAGATGCACATCGCAACGCGGGCGATAATCATAGCTTCGCTCGCTGGCGGCAGGTGGAACGCGCCGTCCTCATGCTCCAGCTTGTCGATGTGGTGGGCGAGGTTCACTAGCACCGTCAGCGGTTTTGCCGTTGGCCCGAACCGCCGAGCGTTCCGCGTCCAGCCTGAGCAGCTTCGCAAGTATGTTCGCGACATCCGTTCGCACATCGTCCTTGTCGATGCCGAGTTCACTTTTCAGCTGATCCGCCACCAGATCATAGCCGAGCGCCGGGAGCATGACGGAAAGAATGACGCGCGCGGAGTCCTCCCTGCGTTTACCTGGAACTTCCCCAGTCAGCGCGTTGACGAGTTCCACGACCGCGGCGTGAAACGGTACGAGATCGGCGGGCTTGCCGGACAGCTCCACCCAGGCGACCAGACGGGTCGCCCCTCCCTTTCCGAACGCATCGAAGACGGTGTCAACGATCTGTCTGGGGGTAGCGCGCTTGTTGCGTAATTCCCCTGCCAGATGTTCAACGATACCCGTCAATTCGCGCGTCATTTCACCGATCAGCGCGCTGTGCAGCCCGCCTGCGGATCCAAAATGATGCGTGATGTTACCATGGGTCATGCCCAGGGCTTTCGCCACCGCCTTCAGGGTGACGGCCTGCGGTCCCTTCGCTATAAGCAGCTTGCGCGCCGCCTTTATGGCGTCGGCGCGTACTTCCTCCGCGGGACGGCGGCTTTTGCTCCGTTTACGAATTTTTATTGGCATTACTGCTAATTATGCTATTGTGACTCATATGACGACTGCCCGTATCGATCATCCTCTGGCGATCAGCAGGGACCATATTGACCATATGGGCCATGTAAACAATGCCGTTTACCTGTCCTGGGTGCAGGAAGCGGTTGTCAAACACTGGGAGCGGTTCGCTCCTGCCGAGGCGCAGGCCAGCTATCTATGGATCGCCCTGAAGCATGAGATCACCTACAGACAGGCTGCGTTTCTTGAGGACAATCTTGTCGCCAGTGTGGCGTTGGAGCGTGTGAAAGGCGTCCGCGCCTTCTACCGAACAACAATCAAACGCGGCGCGGAGGTGCTTGCCGAAATCGACAGCATCTGGTGTTCCGTCGACTCCGATTCCCATCGTCCCGTACGTGTGGCGAGGGATGTGGTTAGTCGCTTTTTCCGGACCGACGAGGTTTAATCGGGGTTAGCGCGCCGCGTAGGCCGGCAGCGGATCGCCGTTCGCCTCCGCCACATCCGTCGCGGGCAATTCCGCCGCAGCCATGCCATTGCCCCTGGCCTCGTCCACAAATGGCGTCGTTGCCGCGTCGCGCTCGCCGCGCAGTCGACGATAGAGGGCAAGCCCCCCAATGACGGCCAGACCGCCAAACGCCGCTTTCCGGAATCGCCGCGACACGAGGCCATAGCCGATCGCGGCGCCGATTGGGCCGCCAACCTTGCTGCCCACCATGTTCGCCGCCTTGCGACCCGCAGTCGCGCCAATGATTTTACCGAGCATATCGCTTTCCTTTGCTGAAGTTCGTTCGGCAAACCAATGAGCGGCAGGCACAAGCGGTTCCCCCGCGCGACCTGCGCCAGCTAGATCAGATATTTCACGGCGACGAAACCGCCGACGAACAAGATGGCGACAGCGAAGGTAATCAGCCCGAAATGTTTTTCGATCAGCGCTTTCACAGGTTCCCCGAACCAGCGCAGCAGGGCAGCCAGCAGGAAGAAGCGCGCGCCGCGCGCGACCACGCTTGCCGCCAGCAACACATAGATCGACAGACCCGTCGCACCGCTCGCGATGGTGATGACCTTGAATGGAATAGGCGTGAATCCCGCCGCGAGCACGATCCAGACGCCACGATCATTGAACTGCGCGGCGATCTCGGCAAACTGATCCTCCACACCGTAGACACCCAGCAGCCAGATGCCGATGGTCCCGAAAAAGCTCGCGCCGATGATCCAGCCGACACCCGCGCCAATGACGGACGCCAGCGTCGTGATCGCCGCGTAACGGAACGCCTTCAACGGCCGTGCGAGCGCCATCGGCAACAGCATTATGTCGGGCGGAATGGGAAAGAAGCTCGATTCCATGAACGCGACCAGTGCTAGCCAGCGTTCTGCCAGCGGATGCGCCGCCTTGGCGAGCGTCCAGTGATATAGGCGTTTCAACATGACTGCCCGCTAACCTGAACCGTTCCAGCGGTCCAGCGGACAAATTCTTTGCCGGAATGAAACCTTTGGCCCCCAAACAAGGTTGATCTACATTACGAATCATGCAGGTCTAACGGGAAAACCGGCAATATGACTTCGGGAGCACGACGATTGACGCTGTCCGGCCTGACCGTCCTGCTTGTCGAGGATGAACTTCTGATCGCCATGGATATCGAGGCTGCGCTAGAAGATCGCGGCGCGACCGTGCGCGGACCGATCATGCGTTTATCGGATGGCGTCCCCTTGGCGGAAAATGAGGACGAGCATTTCGACGTCGCCATTCTCGACATCAATCTGCGCGGCGAGGAGGTCTATCCCATCGCGGAGCGGCTGAAGCTGCGCGGTGTGCCCTTCCTGTTTCACACAGGGCATGGCGAAGAGGATATATTGAAAGCCCGGTTCGGAGAAATTCCCGTCTGCAACAAGCCCGTCCGCACGGAACGACTTGTGGACGAGGTCGAAAGGCTGCTGGCAATCAGCTGACACGACGGCCCGCAGTCAGCCCTGACCGACCCGCAAGGCCGCCGCGGCAGCGAAGGGCGACAATGCGGTCAGGAACAGACCCGCCGCCGCAGTCAGCCGCAGCGCATCCTCCACTCCAAAGATCAGCACGGGCAGCATCAGTGGCAATATGACGATCCCGGCGACCGCGCCGCCGCTCCTCGCGCCCGAGACCAGCGCTGCCGCGACCACCCCCATCGCTGCCAGTGGTCCTGTTCCGATCGCAAGCGACAGAAGCCCGCGTCCGATTTCTCCCCCCGTCAAAGGTCCCGCCAGCAGCGCCGCAAGCAGCAGCGCAGGCGCGAAGCCCAGCCAGTGCGACACGATCCGCGCCGCCATGATCGCCTCGAGCGACAGTCCGGCCACGCGCAGCTGGTCAAGCGCGCCGCCGCGCACATCCTCGGCAATCAGCGTGCCGACAGGCAGCAGACTGGCAAGCAATGCGGCGACCCACAGACTGCCCGGCCCGATCCGCGCCAGTAGATCCCGGTCAGGCCCCGCCGCGAACGCCGACAGGCTGACGACGATCAGAAAAAACGCGACCGGAATCAGGGCATCGCCAATCCGGACATGGCGGCGGATCAAGCGCGACATGGTCATGCGACGGTCGGCAGCGCATCGCCGAGTCGCAATACACTCGCATCGTCGACAATGATATCGCCATGCGTGGCGATGACGGCGATACCGCCACGGGCACGGTGCGCAAGGAGGGCGTCGGTCAAAATTGTGCGGTTATCGGCATCCAGACCCGCCGCCGGCTCATCCATCAGCCAGATATGCGCACCACCTGCCGCCAGCCGCCACAATGCCGCGCGGCGCCGCTGGCCCTGCGACAACATGTGGAGCGGCGTGTCCAGCAGGCGCGACATGCCGAAGTCATCCACGTCCGATGGGGGGACCGTACCGAGCCAGAATTGCAGCTCCGACCGCAATATGCGATCCGGCGACAGCGCGTTTTCATGGCCGAGCCAGCCGATTTCCCCATCGATGTCGAGTGCGCCCGCATCGGCAGGTAGTAATCCTGCAAGAACCCTCAGCAGGCTGGACTTGCCACTGCCATTCGGACCTTCCAAAAGCAGCACATGCCCCGCCCTCAGGGACAGGTCCAGTTTTTGAAACAGAAACGGCCCACCGCGGGACAGCGACAGGCCGTTTGTCATCAGAGAAGGGGTAATGTCGCGCGTCATATAGTGAGGCGCTATCCCTGCAACGCGCCGCCGACAAGGCTAGTTGGCGGCTTCATCCTCGGCGGGTGCGGGCGGTCCGGCCATCCCCTTCGGTGCGATGTCGATCAGCTCGACCTCGAACATCAGGTCGGAATTGGGCGGGATCGCCGCCCCGGCCCCGGTCTCGCCATAGCCGAGCGCGGACGGAATGAAAAAGCGGTACTTCGCGCCAACCTGCATCAACTGCAGACCCTCGGCGAAGCCCGGGATCACCTGACCGACACCAAAGGGCGCGGGCTGGCCGCGGGCATAGCTCGAATCGAAGACCGTGCCGTCGCTCAGGCTGCCCTCATAGTGAACGAGGACAACATCGTCGGCGGTTGGCGAGGCACCATCGCCTTCGCGGAGTACCTGATATTCAAGTCCCGATTCGGTCGCTGTACGGCGCAATTCCTTCGTCCCTATGCAGGAGAACAGGCCCATCGCAATGACCGCGAGCGCCAGCAGACCAAGCCAGAAACCGATGCCGCGCTGCCGCATCTGTTCCTTGTGCATGGGATCGTTGATGGTCGAACGCTTGGCCATGACAGCGGGGCTTTCCGAACGATTTTGGAGATAGGGAAAAGGGAGCGGCGTCCTAGCGGATGCCGTCACGCTCCTCACGCTTGCGCTCCAGCTTGCGGGCGCGGCGAACGGCGGCGGCGGCTTCGCGCGCGCGCTTTTCCGAGGGTTTCTCATAATGACGGCGCAGCTTCATTTCGCGGTAGACGCCTTCGCGCTGCAGCTTCTTCTTGAGTGCGCGTAGGGCCTGGTCGACATTGTTATCGCGAACGATGATCTGCATGTGGGTTCGTCACTCCGAATCGATGTGGTTTGCACAAAATGATATAGGGCCGCCGAACGGGAGTTCGCCAGCCAAGTAAGATGTTCTTAGCAAGGACGACGGGGCGCGGCAAGATGTTCCCGCACCGCGTCCGCGCAAATTGCCGCGCGGGCTTGCCGAAAGGACACACCCCTAGCAGAGTGTGCGATATGAACGACACGACCAAATTGAAGCCCGCCGACATGACCCTCGACGAGCTGCGTCCCGTCCTGGTGCGTGACATGCTGCCCGATGTGGCCTTTGACGGCTGGGGATGGACGGCGGCGGAGACGGCTGCCGATCGGCTGGATGTGCCCAGGGAGCGTGTTCGGCTGGTTTTCCCCGCAGGCGAAATCGACATGGTGACGGCCTGGCTCGCGCTTGCGGATGCCGACATGGTGGCGGCACTTGAGGCGGAGGGCGTCGCCGATATGAAGATCCGCGACCGCATCCGCCGCGCCGTCGAGGTCCGGCTGGAGCAGGCCGATCCCGACAAGGAGGCCGTGCGGGCCGCATCCAAGGTGCTGGCAAGACCGCAACATGCCCTTACCTCCGTCCGCACCCTGTGGGCGACGGTCGACGCCATGTGGCGCGCGGCGGGCGACACGGCGACCGACTATAATCATTACACGAAGCGCGCGATCCTGTCCGGCGTCTACTCCGCGACGCTGCTCTACTGGCTGCAGGACGAGAGCGAGAATTTCGCCGACACGCGCAGTTTCCTCTCGCGCCGCATCGACAATGTCATGCAGTTCGAGAAAACCAAGGCGCGCTTTTCAAAGGCGAGGCAGAACCGCCCCAGCTTGACGCGCTTCCTCGGCCGCCTGCGTTATCCGGGTGTCTGATGGCGCTCCCTAGCCATGTCCGTCCATAGCTGATAATCACTCGCATTAACTTCCCCAGCGAGTGACATCCTTTCCATGCGAATCGACCAGCTAACTTCCGGCACTATCGCCTATATCCAGTCCTTTCACACAGATGAGCTGGACGAGCGCCGTCTGCGCGAACATGGTCTGGATGAGGGTGTCGAGGTTGAACTCCTGCATCAGGCCG
The DNA here is from genome assembly GCA_049650205.1 of Pacificimonas sp. GTDB lineage: Bacteria > Pseudomonadota > Alphaproteobacteria > Sphingomonadales > Sphingomonadaceae > Pacificimonas. The sequence goes on from JBARZR010000171.1 coordinate 19,718, forward strand.
CATTCGGCGCGGACCCGCTCGCTGTGCGCGTTGGCAACGCGGTCGTCGCCATGCGCCGCGCCCAAGCCGCCTCGGTCGAAGTGGATCCGGCTTGCGTCGCAGTCAATTCTTCCCCGGCAAACGCGCGGCGAGAGGCGGCGGAATGAGCGATGTGATGACCGCGCCCGTGGTGGCGCTGGTCGGCAATCCCAATGCGGGCAAGACCAGCCTGTTCAACGCCCTCACCGGCGCGAAGCAGAAGGTCGCCAACTATCCCGGCGTCACGGTCGAACGGAAGGCGGGCGCGCTCACCCTGCCCGACGGGTCGCGCGCCGAGCTTGTCGATCTGCCGGGTTCCTACAGCCTCGATCCCCGCTCCCCGGACGAGGAGGTCACGCGCGACGTCCTTCTGGGTAACGAAAATTTCGAGAGCCTTCCCGGCGCGATCATCGCCGTCGTCGACGCGACCAACCTCTCCAGTCAGCTACGCTTCGTCCTCGAACTGATCGCGCTCGGCCGCCCGCTGGTGGTCGCACTCAACATGATGGACCTCGCCGCCCGCGACGGCCTCGAGATCGACCATGACATGCTGGCGGCGGAGCTTGGCGTTCCCGTCATTCCCACCGTCGCCGTGCGCAGGCGCGGCCTCGCGGACCTGACCGCCGCCGCCCATGCCGCTCTGGCCGCCGACGCGCCCGTCCCCGCAG
>JBARZR010000172.1:0-14916 GCA_049650205.1 Pacificimonas sp.
TGGCGCGACCGGAGGGCGGCGCGACGGAAGCGGAGGCGCTGCGGATGATGGCTGCGGCGATGCTGGGCATCATGGCCAGTGACGACTGGCCCGCGCGGGCCGGAGCGTGGGCGACGGCGCAGGCGCTGTCGCGGGTGAACTGGCTTTGGGCACCGCATGTGCTGCGCGCGATAGGCGAACCGCCGAAGCCTGAGCGGTCGATCTTCACCAGCCTGCCGAAATGGGAGGATGCCCCCGCGCCCGATCCGCCGAAGACCATCACGCTCAATCGCGATAGCGTGGCCGCGAAGCTGAAGCATCTGACCGGGCCGGGGGCGGAAACGCGCGTGGGGCAACGGGATTACGCCCGCGCCGTGACGCAAGCGTTCGATCCGCGCGAGGTGGAGGGCGCGCCGAACATGGTGCTGGCCGAGGCGGGGACGGGTATCGGCAAGACGCTTGGGTATCTGGCCCCGGCGTCGGAATGGGCGGAAAAGGCGAACGGCACGGTCTGGCTGTCCACCTATACCAAGGCGCTGCAGCGGCAGCTGGATGCGGAAACGGTCAAGCTTTATCCCGATGCGGAGGTGCGAAAGCGCAAGGCGGTGGTAAGAAAAGGCCGGGAGAATTACCTCTGCCTCCTCAATCTGGAGGACGCGGTGCAGGGCAGCTTCTCGGGCCGCGCCGCCGTTTACGCGCGGCTGGTGGAACGCTGGGCGCGCTATACGGCGGGCGGCGACATGGTGGGCGGCGACCTGCCCGGCTGGTTGGCGGGGTTGTTCGGGCGCAAGGCGACCGGCGCGCTGACCGACCAGCGCGGTGAGTGCGTCTACGCCGCCTGTCCGCATTACCGTCGCTGCTTCATAGAGCGGGCTGCGCGGGCCAGTGCGGAGGCGGACCTGGTCATCGCCAACCACGCGCTCGTCATGGTCAACGCCGCGCGCGGCAAGTCGGAAGGGCGCGCGCTGTCGCGCATTGTCTTTGACGAGGGTCATCACCTGTTCGATGCGGCGGATTCGACCTTCGCGCTGCACCTGACCGGGGCGGAGACCATCGAGATGCGCCGCTGGATCATCGGCCCGGAAAAGAAGATGAAGGGCAGACGGCGGGGGCTGACCGCGCGGCTGGGCGACCTGGTGGCCTTTGAGGAGGAAGGTGCGGCGCTGCTGGAGGATGCGGTCGAGCGTGCCCGCGTTCTGCCCGCCGATGGCTGGCTGAAGCGTGTGGTCGAGGGCGATCCTTACGGCCCGGTCGAGAAACTGCTGGCCGAGGTGCGCGCGACCGTTTTGGCGCGCGCCAAGGCGAACGAGGCGGGCTATGGCCTCGAGACAGAAGTCGCCGATCTGCCGCCCGCGCTCGTCGAGGCGGCGGGTGTGGCGGGACAGGCTTTCGAGCAGATGGCCGCGCCGCTGCGCGCGCTGTCGGGGCGGCTGGTCCGTCTGCTGGAGGAAGCGCCGGACTGGCTGGATGCGGCGGGCCGTGCGCGGGTCGATGGTGCGCTATCCGGCATGGACTGGCGGATGCAGACGCTGAACGGCTGGATCGGCCTTCTGGCGCGTGTCGGTGGGCCGCCGGATGCGAATTTCGTCGACTGGCTGGCGCTCGACCGGTTCGAGGGGCGTGAGTTCGATATGGGTCTGCGCCGCCACTGGCTGGACCCGACCAAGCCGCTGGCGGGCGCGGTGCTGGAGCGGGCGCATGGTGTTGTCGTGACGTCGGCTACCTTGCGCGGGCGGATTACGGATGAGAACGCCCCGCCCGATGCCGACTGGCAGGTGTCGGAGATGCGCACGGGGGCGAACCACCTGATTCTGCCCGCGCGGCGCTTTCAGGCCGAAAGCCCGTTCGATTATGCCGCCAATGCGAAGGTGCTGATCGTCACGGATGTGCAGCGCGGCAACATCGCCTCCCTGTCAGGCGCGTACCGGTCGCTGATCGAGGCGGCGGGCGGCGGGACGCTGGGGCTGTTCACGGCGATTTCCCGGTTGAAGGCCGTGCATGCGCGCATTTCAAGGCCGCTGGCGGCGGAGAAACTGCCGCTCTACGCCCAGCATGTCGATCCCATCGACGCGGGCACGCTGGTCGACATGTTCCGCGCCGACCCGCGCGCCAGCCTGCTGGGCACGGATGCATTGAGGGACGGCGTCGATGTGCCGGGGGAATCGCTCAGGCTGGTCGTCATGGAGGGCGTCCCCTGGGCGCGGCCTACCGTGCTCCATGCGGCCCGCCGCGCGGCGTTCGGCGGCAAGAGCTATGACGACCTGATTACGGGCGGCAAGCTGGCGCAGGCGTTCGGACGCTTAATCCGCAGGGCCAGCGACCGGGGTGTGTTCGTGCTGCTGGGTGCGGCGGTGCCGACGCGCCTGACACAGGTGTTTCCGGCGGGATGCGACGTGCTGCGAGTCGATCTGGCGACGGCGCGGGAGATTGTCGCGGCGCAGAGTAATTTACGCCCACAGCTACACCGTCATCCCGGCCCTGGGCCGGGATCTCCCGCCAATTTCGCCGTGAACATGGACGGAGATCCCGGCTTAAGGCCGGGATGACGGGCATTTGTAGACAAGTGTCCTTCACACCCGCCGATACTGGAAAAACCACAATTCCCGCCCCTCGCGCAGGGCCTTTGCGGCATAGCGCGAATCCGGCCAGCCGGAGGGGCGTTTCCGAAACGCGTCCGGCCCATCGGCCATCCAGTCGAAATCGTCCCGTTTCGCCATCTGCATCAGCGCCCAGCGGCAATAGATGTCATGGTCGGTCGCCAGCCGGAAAATCCCGCCCGGTTTCAGCTTTCGCGCGAACAGGTCGAGCGGTCCCGCATTGACCATGCGGCGTTTTGAATGCCGCGCCTTCCGCCACGGATCGGGGTGCAGCAGGTAGATAAAACTGAGTTCGCCGTCGGGTATGCGGTTCAGCACCTGCAGCGCGTCGTTCATCCACAGGCGGATATTGGGCAGCCGCTGGTCCTTGATATGCTGCAGCGCGCCGACCATGCCGTTCTCGAACGGCTCCGCACCGATGAAACCGTGATCGGGCAGCAGGTCCGCCCGCGCCGCCAGATGTTCGCCCGAGCCAAAGCCGATTTCGAAATGCAGGGGCCGGTCGTCGCCGAACAGCGCCCGGCCCGTCACCGGGCCGTCCTCAGGCACGGCCAGCGCCGGATACAGCTCGTCCAGCAATGCCTGCTGCCCCGGCCGCAACCGGTGGCCCTTGGTACGGCCATAGAGACGGTTCAACGTCGTCGGATCGCCGGGTTTGTGCGCGGTCATGCGCGGCGGCTTAATGGTCCGCACGCTCCTGTCAAAGCGGGTCTGTCAAAGTGGGGTGGCGGGGGCGGTATCAAGTGGTGACGTGGTCTCCTCGCCAGTCTCAGCATCGCCGCCATCCGAATCTTCGGGAAAACGATCGCTGAAAATCTGCACATTCGTGTCGCCAATGGCCGAAAAGCCCTTTTCGTAAAGCGGAGATGTGGTGTTGACGATCTCGATGGCCTGATCCGGCCCCGGCGCACGGTCGTAATCGTCGAAGCCGACCACGCGCTCGCTCATGGTCATCCGCACGGTATAGCGCGGCGATGATGTCTGGCCCGCTTCCTTGTCTTCGGGCAGCAGGATATTCAGACCGCCCGCACTCGGCCCGACCGTCATTGCGCGGCCCGCATCGTCCAGCCTCAACAGATAGTTATCGGTTCGGTCGCCGTTCAGGTAAATCTGATAGCCGTTTCTGAGGTTGGCGAGGCGGCACCAGTCGCCCTCTGAACGCGTGGCGTCGGATAATGTGCGGACCACTACACTCTCTTCTGCTGTATCCTTTTTATCTAGCGCGTCTTCGATTCCAATACCGCTCATCATTGCGTCCATCATGGCCAATGCCATGTTCGGCGGCAGCGGAAGCGCAGGCTCGCCATCCCCGAAATCATTCTGGCAGGTCGCGACAGGCGCGGGCGTTGCGAAAACCCCGGCATTATCGCCATCCGGACTACTCGCGTCGATCTCGGACATCAGGCCATACATCGCCGCGCTCAGCTGTTCTGGCGTCTTGCTCGCGGATGTATAGCGCAGTTTGACCAGCCACATGCCTGACCGGATCATCATGATGCCGCTGTTGCTGTCGTTCGTCAGCACACGGTGGATGGAATAAAGTCCGCCCGATGGCGTTCGATCCGTGGGCGGGAAGGGGGTTGCGGCAACCACCGGCTGTACCAGGCCTTCCTTGGCATCGACCGCGCTGGATTCGGCGGCGTGGAACCACAGGGGCAGCGATCCTGCCTGCACACGGTAAACATAGAAAGTGACGAAATCACCGGCATCGCCGTCATAGCGGATGCCGATATTGGCCTGGCCGTTACTGTAATCATAAGCGTTCAGACGCTTGAGCCCCGCCAGCTTTTGCGGAAACACGAGGCCGCTCGCTTCATGCGTCCATGCGCTTCGCGGCATTTTGATTTCCGGTGGGGCGTTCTGCGCCGCCGATGGCAGGGCGACAGTCACCATCGCGGCCATTGCCGCCACATAGATGCTCTTCATTATCGCCCTGTCCCTGTTGACTAAGCGGGCGAATGATTACAGCCTGTGGACGCCGCTCACAAGCGCGGCTTCGACCGCCTAGAACGCGCCTTTTAGCGCCTCCACCAGATTGGTCCGTTCCCATGGGAAGAGGTCGCCCTCGGCTTCGCGCCCGAAATGGCCATAGGCCGCGCTGGGCGTATAGATCGCCCTGTTAAGGCCCAGATGCTCGCGGATACCGCGCGGGGTGAGGCGAACGAGTTCGGGCAGAACCGTTTCCAGTTTTGCCTCGTCGACCTCGCCGCTGTCGTGCAGGTCAACATAGAGCGACAGTGGCTCCGACACGCCGATGGCATAGCTGAGCTGGATGGTGCAGCGCTTCGCCATGCCCGCCGCGACGATGTTCTTGGCAAGGTAGCGCGTGATGTAGGCCGCGGAGCGGTCTACCTTGGTGGGATCCTTGCCGCTGAACGCGCCGCCGCCATGCGGGGCCGCGCCGCCATAGGTGTCGACGATGATCTTGCGCCCGGTCAGCCCGGCGTCGCCGTCCGGGCCACCGATCTCGAACGCGCCCGTCGGGTTGATATGCATCGCGGTGCGGTCATCGACGAAGCCGTCCGGCAATATGTCGTTGAAGACGCCGCGTACGTAGCTGTTGAGCTCGTCCTTCTTCGCACCCTCATGATAGCCCTTCGCATGCTGCGTCGAGACGACCAGAGCCGTCGCGCGCACGGGCTTGCGATTGACATATTCAAGCGTGACCTGGCTTTTGGAATCGGGTTCCAGAAACGATGCCGCGCCCGATTTGCGGTCGTCGGCCAGCCGCTTAAGGATCCGGTGCGAATAGTCCAGCGTCGCGGGCATGAGCGAGTCCGTCTCGTCGCAGGCATAGCCGAACATGATGCCCTGGTCGCCGGCGCCCTCGTCCTTGTTGGAGCCTTCGCTGCCGGCATCGACGCCCATGGCGATTTCGCTGGACTGACCGTGCAGATGGTTTTCGAAGGACAGGTTTTCCCAATGGAAACCGCCCTGTTCATAGCCGATCTGCTTGACGGTTTCGCGCACGGTCCGGTCGATCTCGTCCAGCGCGCCATCGGCCCAGCCCTGTTCCGCGTCATACATGGGCGCGCAGCGGATTTCACCGGCCAGAACGACGCGATTGGTCGTGCACATCGTCTCGCAGGCCACGCGTGCCTCCGCCTCCTTGCCGATCATCAGATCGACGACGGCGTCGGAAATCTGGTCGGAGACCTTGTCGGGATGCCCTTCCGAGACGGACTCGGACGTGAAGAGATAATCTTGTCTAGCCATGAGGGCGATCTAGGCGGCCCGCCGCGCCTGCGCAAGCATATAAGGATATCTTTATATGTTGTTCGGGGCGGGTGTCAGTCCCCTGCGGAGCGGGTCTCGATCTGGCTCAACACCTCGTTCTGCGTGTCGGCCGATAGAGTGCGGAAGGCCGACAGCAGCCGCCGGGTCATCATGTGCGGATCGCCCGCACTCGCATCATAGGGTTCAGCGTCTTCTGCAACCTTCGTGTCCGCAAGCGCCCCGTCATAGAACCAGTCGACGGGCCGTTTCAGGGCGGTCGCCAGGGCGAGCAGCCGACCCGCGCTCACACGGTCGATGGCGAGTTCATATTTCCTGAGCTGTTCGGCACTGACGCCGACATCGCGGGACAGGGCCGCGCGCGACATCTTCGCGGCCGTGCGCGCCTCACCCAGGCGGCGGCCCACATGTGCATCGACGGGATCGGGTTCAGCCAAGACTATATCCATTCCAACCTGTGATTGCGGCCATATCGGATATAACGACCTTACAGATGGTTAACGCGGCGTACGGAAATAAGGAACGCCGCGCCAATCAGACCCAGAGCCAGTCCGATCGGCAGGGGTGTTCCCGTGCGCGAGAACAGTGTCGGCGGGCGCGGCGCGGGAAGCGGCGTGATGATGCGGCCTGCCATATGCCGCCCAAGCGCGGCACGGACACGGCCCCAGGGGTCGATGACGGCGCTGATACCCGTAGGTGTGGAACGCGCCATGGGCAGACCCTGCTCGATGCTGCGCATCCTGGCCTGTGCCAGATGCATCTCCGCGCCCTCGTCGGTGAACCAGGCGTCGTTCGACAGGTTCAGGAGCCAGGCCGGACGCGGGCTTGAAGATGCGGCCTCGGGATAGACGACTTCGTAGCAGATCAGCGCGCCCGTATCCGGAAATCCAGGCAGGGTCAGCGTGCGCGGGCCGGTGCCCGGAATGAAATCAATGGCGCCGGGGGCCAGCCGCGCCAGCCCAATGGCCTCCAGAAGGGGCCGCGCGGGTAGATATTCGCCATAGGGGACGAGGATGGTCTTGTCGTAACGGTCGCGGATGCCGCCCTCCGGTCCCAGAACAAACAGGCTGTTATGCGCCGCGGTGGTGCGGCCCGACACGGGATCCCGGATGGCCTTCAGCCCGCCCAGCAGGAACAGGTCATCGGAGCCGAGCAGCTGGCGGGTGAGTTCGGTGCGCAGGCCGGGCAGCTCGTCGATGACGTCGGGAATGGCGGCTTCGGGCCAGATCAGCAGGCGCGGTGTGTCGTCGTCCGGCGGGGGCGAAAGTGCGGCGAACCGGCGGATCGCGCCCGCGATTGCGCCGGGGCCGTATTTCTCGTCCTGACCGATATTGGCCTGCACGATATCGAGCCGGGTATCGGTCAGGACAGCAGGTTTCGTGAACGCATAGGGTAGGGTGATACCAAGAATGAGGGGCAGAACGAGGGCGCCGCCCAGCCGCCAGCGTCGCCGCGCCAGATGCGCCAGGCCACAGCAGGCGAGCGCGATCAGCCCGCTAAGCCCCAATGTGCCGATGATCGCGGCCAGCTGCGCCAGCTCTCCCAGCGGGAGCGAGACGACGCCCAGCGGATTCCAGCCAAAGCCACTGAGGAGATAACCGCGCAGCCATTCGGTCAGCATCCACATGCCCGCGAACGCCAGCGTGCGGGGCAGCGGCCCGGTCCTGAACCGGCTGGCGACCGCGGCGCTGACGCCGACATAGCTGGCCATGATCGCGCTGAGGACAAGGACCGCCAGCCAGCCAAGCGCGGCGGGCATCTTCGCCTGGAAATTGAACGCCTCGGCGATCCAGTATTGCCCGATCAGGAAATTGCCCATGCCCCACCACCAGCCAAGCGCGAAGGCGGCCTTGCGGCTGGTCTGCCGCTCCAGAAACCAGAGCATCGCCGCCAGCGACACGAGCATGAGCGGCGCGATATTCCAGGGCGCGAAGGCGAAGCCGCCGATGATCCCGGCCAGGAAAACGATCAGGCGGTGCATGGGCCGCTTATAACAGTTTCGGGCAACCCTTCCAGACCGCGAACGATGCTATTCGACGGCGGCGATCATCTTGCCGAACATGTCGATCTGGCGGTTCCTGAGGCCCGTCGCGGTTTCCCAGTTCGACACCATGGCGATGACGATATTCCTTTCCGGAACGATGGTGATGGCCTGTCCGAATATGCCCTGCGCGCCATAGGCTTCTTCGGGATAAGTCCACCATTGATAGCCATAGCCGTAGCCGGGTCTGCCGACATTCGCGGCGGTGGCGGTCGCTTCGGCGGTCCAGTCTTCGGGAACGCTCGGTTGCGCGCCGCTCATCACCCATTGCCCCATGCGGGCGTAATCGGCCAGCCGCAGCGACAGGCAGCACCCGCCAAGATTGTCGCCCGACAGGTCCGTCATCCAGAACATGTCGCCCGCGAACCCGGCGGGACCAGTGATCTTTTCCTCGGCGTAATCCGACATCTGGCGACCCGTGGCATTGGCGACCAGCAGCCCGATCAGATTGGTTTCGCCGGTCTTGTAAACCCATTTCTCACCCGGCGCGGCTTCGCGCGGCAGGGCCTTCATGTAACTAACCAGCGGGTTTTCGCCGCGCACGCTTTCCTGCGCGCTCATCTGCACGACATCGCTTTCGGGGTCGGTGTAATCCTCATTCCAGCGGACGCCCGACGTCATCGTCAGCAGCTGGCGGACATTCACGTCGTCATAGGCACCGCCCGCAAGGTCGGGGATATATTTCGTAACGGGATCGTCCAGCGATGCGATCAGTCCGTCCTTCACCGCCGCCCCGACCAGTGTGGAGGTGAAGCTCTTGGCGACCGAGAAGCTGGTCCAGCGGTCCTCCGCGCCAAGACCGAGGCCATAGCGTTCCAGCACGATCTTGCCATCCTTCAGCATCATCAGGCCCGCGACGCCGGTTTCGGCCATGAACGTGTCGATCTGCGCGTCCAGGCCTGTGAGCGGCGCGCCCTGCTCCAGCGCGCGTGGGTTCGTGGCTTTCGCGGTCGTTCCCGGAAACACGTCCTCCATCGCGCGGAAATGACGGGAGCGTTCCTCGTCCGACCAGAACAGCACCTGCTTCGCCATTTCGCGGAACTTCGCCTGTTCCTGCGCCGAAAGTTCCGGGGCGCTTTGCGGTGGCTGCACCTCCGCATTCTCGGCGACCTGATTTCGACAGCCCGCAAGCGCGACGGACAGCGTCAGCAGGGATATGAAGAGCCGTTTCATGATGATCCTCCCCAGGATGTGAAAATCTCAGGCGACAGGCCGCGCCCGTACACGCTCCACACGCCGTTCGTCGGCGGCCAGGATGTCGAAACGCCAGCCCGCCGGATGTTCTATGGTTTCGCCGACATCCGGCACACGCCCCGCGATCATGAAGATCAGGCCGCCCAGCGTGTCGATGTCGCCGTCCACCGCGTCCAGTAGATCCGTGCTCAGCCGTTCCTCGAAATCGTGAATGTCGATGCGGGCATCGGCCTCGTAAGCGCCGCCCGGAAGCGCGCGCATCTGTTCGTCTTCGGGCTCGTCATGCTCGTCCTCGATATCGCCGACGATTTCCTCGACGATGTCCTCGACCGTGACGAGGCCATCCGTGCCGCCATATTCATCGACGACGATCGCCATATGCGTCCGGCCCGCCCGCATCCGCGCCAAGAGGTCGAGGACGCGCATGGCGAAGGGGACGAAAAGCACCGGCCGCATGATGGCACCGATTTCCACCTCCGTCTGCCGACCGGCATCGGTCTCGAAATGGCTGGCGATGACATTGTAGGCGTCCTTGACGTGGACCATGCCGAGGATGCGGTCGAAGTCGCCGGAATAGATGGGCAGGCGGCTGTGTCCAGCTTCGGAAAAGGCCCGCACCATGTCGGCGAAGCTGCCCGACGCGTCGAAGCCGATGATATCACCGCGCGGGACCATGATGTCGCCCGCGCGCCGCTCACCGAAATCGAGAAGATTGCGCAGCATCGCGCGTTCCTCGCGGCTCAGGTCGCCAGAGACGGACAGCGTGTCGTCATCGTCGTCGCCATGCTCCTCCAGCGCCTCCTCGATGGATTCGCGCAGGGAAGCGTCGCCGCGCCCGAACAACATGGTCTTCAGAAACCGCATGGCGGGCCGCGTGGTGGGGGTGTCGGGCGCGGTCATGTCCCGTGCCGCTCCGTATAGGGGTCGGCGATGCCGAGCCCGGCCAGCACGGATGTTTCCACCCGTTCCATTTCCTCCGCCTCGGCCTCGGCCTCATGGTCATAGCCAAGCACATGCAGCGTGCCGTGAACGATCAGGTGCGTCGCGTGATCGGTCAGGGATATGCCCTTCTCCGCCGCTTCCCGCGCGCAGGTTTCGGCGGCCAGGACGATGTCGCCGAGGAGAACCTCGCCGTCGTCGCTGTTGGTCATGGCTGGCAGAAGGTCGGCCTGCACCAGCGGAAAGCTGAGCACGTTCGTCGGTTTGTCCTTGCCGCGATACTGGCCGTTCAGGGTTTTGACCTCGGTATCGTCCGACAGCCGAACGGCCAGCTCGCACGTCATGCGGCCTGTCACAAGATGCGCATGGGCGGTCGCGCGCGTCGAGGCTTCGGCGGCCGCCCGCGCGCGGGCGGGCCAGTCGTCATCCGGCCAGTCGCCAGCGGCAATCTCGGTTTCGACGTTAAGCATTATTGCCCTCATAGGCCGCGACGATACGGGCAACGATCGGCGCGCGCACGACATCGCCGACGCCGAAACGGATCGTGGCCGTGCCCTCTATGCCCTCCAGCCGGGAGACGGCGTCGGCCAGACCCGACCGCCCCGGATCGGGCAGGTCGACCTGTTTCGGATCGCCGCAGACAACCATGCGGCTGTCCTCGCCGAAGCGGGTCAGGAACATCTTCATCTGCTGCGGTGTGGTATTCTGCGCCTCGTCGAGGATGATGAACGCATTGGCGAGCGTCCGCCCACGCATGAAGGCGAGCGGCGCGATCTCGATTTCCCCCGACGCGATGCGCCGCTCCACCTGATCGGCGGGCAGCATGTCGTAAAGCGCGTCATAGAGCGGGCGCAGATAGGGATCGACCTTGTCCTTCATGTCGCCGGGCAGAAAACCAAGCCGCTCGCCCGCTTCGACAGCGGGGCGTGACAGGATCAGCCGGTCGACGCTGCCGGTGATCAACTGCGATACGGCCTGCGCGACGGCGACATAGGTCTTGCCCGTGCCCGCCGGACCCAGCGCGAAGATGATGTCCTCGGCCGCCAGCGCCTGCATGTAATGCAGCTGCGTCGGCGTGCGCGGGACGATAGTTTTCTTGCGCGTGCGGATGACGACATGCGGGCGCTTCTCGCGCTTGGCGGGCTTTTCCAGGCCTTCCAGCAGCGGCGCGTCCGCCATGGCGATGGCCGCTTCGACATCGTGCACATCGACGCTGCCGCCCTGCATCAGTTTCTGGTGCAACTCGTTCAGTACGTCGCGCGCACGGGCGGCGGAATCCGCGTCGCCCTCGATCGTCACACGGTCGCCGCGTGCGGCGATATAGACGCCCAGCCGGTTTTCCATGGCGATCAGATTCTGGTCATATTGTCCGAATAGCGGCCCCAGCAGTTCCGGTCGGTCGAACGTCATCTCCAGCCGTGCCGGCTCGTTCGCTGCGGGAATGTCGGGATCGGACGCCTTGCGTTTTCCGGGCACTAGGCGGCTTTCCTTTCCATGCGATGTCCCGCCAGGCTGTTTGGCCCCGCACTCTCGACCCTGACCGGAACGATGTCGCCGATCTTTGCGCCGTCCGCCTGCAGATGTACACTCTGCAGCCAGGGCGTCTTGCCGATCAGCTGCCCCTCATGCTTGCCGGGGCGCTCCAGCAACACATCCGTTCCCATGCCAACGCTCGCCGCGTTGAACGCCAGCTGCTGCTCATTCAGCAGCGCCTGCAATCGCGCCAGCCGATCCACCATCACGGCCTCTTCGACCTGTCCCTCCATGGTCGCGGCGGGCGTGCCGGGGCGGGGGCTGTATTTGAAGCTGTAGGCCTGCGCGTAATTCGTGCGCCGGACGATCTCCAGCGTGTCCTCGAACTCCGCTTCGGTTTCGCCCGGAAAGCCGACGATGAAATCGCCGGAAATCGCCATGTCGGGCCGGACCCGGCGCAGCGCGGCGATGCTGTCCAGATAGCTTTCCGCCGTATGGCTGCGGTTCATCGCCTTCAGGACGCGGTCGTTCCCGGACTGCACGGGCAGATGCAGATAGGGCATCAGCGCGGCGATCTCGCCATGCGCCGCGATCAGCTCGTCCGACATATCGGCGGGATGGCTGGTCATATAGCGGATGCGCGCGACACCGGGTATTTCGGCGACGCGCGCGATCAGATCGGCGAACCCGACGCCCGCCGAATCGCGATAGGCGTTCACATTCTGGCCAAGAAGGATGATTTCCCGCGCGCCGCCATCCGCCAGCTTGCGCGCCTCCTCAAGCAGCACATCGGCGGGTCGCGAAACCTCCGCCCCGCGCGTATAGGGGACCACGCAATAGGTGCAGAACTTGTCGCAGCCTTCCTGGATCGTCAGAAAGCTGGAGGGCGCGGCCTTCCGCGCGGTTCCCAGCGCCTTGAATTTCGCCAGTGTCGGCAGGTCGGTATCGACCGGGCGATTGCCCCTGCGCGCGTCGCCGACCATTTCCGGCAGGCGGTGATAGGCCTGTGGGCCGACGATCAGGTCCACGCCCGGCGCGCGCGCGGCGATCTCCGCGCCCTCCGCCTGCGCGACGCAGCCCGCGACGGCGATCATCGCCTTGCCGCCTTCGCGTTTCCGGCCCGCTTTTTCGATGCGTCCGATTTCGGAGTAGACCTTTTCCGACGCCTTTTCGCGGATATGGCAGGTGTTCAGCACGACGAGATCGGCATCGCCCTGCGTTTTGGCGGCGCGAAGGCCGTCCTTCTCCAGAAGATCGCCCATGCGCTCCGCGTCATAGACGTTCATCTGGCAGCCGTAGCTTTTGACGAAATAGGATTTCGGTTTTGCGCTGGTCATCCGGGTGCGGTCACGGGCGGGCGGTTGGGGCCGCTATCTGGTTACGAGTCGTCATGCCGGCCGAACATAGTCATGCATCGCCTGCCTGTAACCCCCATCGACGATGCGCTGCAGCTCCGCCGTCAGGGTCTTGCGGTTCCCGAAATCTTCCGGGGCGAGCGGTTCGTGGAAAACGATGTCCATCCTGACGCTGCGCAGGCGCAGGATCTGCATCACGCTTTCGCCAATGTCATAGTCGCCGACCCAGGCCAGTTGCGGGAACCGCCCGCGGAAGGCGGGCATGGACCTGACGCGCGTGAAGGCGACGCTGACCGGCTGCACCCTGACACGCTCCAGGGTGCCGTCGGTCAGACCGTTCAGCAGCGATGATTTGAAGGGCAGCGGGCGGCGGCCATCGCTGGTCGTCCCTTCGGGGAACAGGATCAAGCTGTCCCCCGCACGAAGGGCGTCGACGAGGATATTGGCTTGCGCCCCCGCGTCGCGCGCCTTGCCCCGGTCGATATAGATCGTGCGCTGCTGGTCGCAGAAGAACCCCAGCGCGCCGCCTTCGCCCAATTCGCTTTTCGCCACGAATCGCGCGCGCAGCAGGCTGCCAAGCGCCATGATATCGACCCAGCTGACATGATTGGCGACGTACAGAACCGTGCCGGTCGCGCGGCGGCCATGCGCCTTCACGGTCACGCCGCAAGCCCAGCACATCAGCCGATGGAAGGGCTTCGGCAGCCAGGGCTGGCGATCTGGAAACAGTTTGCGGATGACCCAGTTGGGCGGGACCAGCAGCATCGCCAGCAGGGCCAGCGGCACGATCCGTTCCCAGGGAATGCGGTAATGCGCCTCGCTGTCGAATTCCGCTGCGTTTGCGGTCCCGCTCTTCAGGACGACGCCTTGCGCTTGCGCCCGTACAGTTCCATCCGGTGATCGACCAGATCGAAGCCCAGCCGTTCGGCGATACGGCGTTGCAGCTCTTCCAGTTCCTCATCGTGAAACTCGACGACATCGCCGGTTTCCAGATCGATCAGATGATCGTGATGTTCTTCGGGTGTGGGCTCGTAACGCGCGCGTTGTGCGCCCGATGCGTCGCGGAAATCATGGCGCTCCAGGATACCCGCATCCTCGAACAGGCGTACGGTGCGATAGACGGTGGCGATGGAGATGCCCTTGTCGATGGCCGACGCGCGGCGATACAGTTCCTCGACATCGGGATGGTCGTCCGCCTTCGACAGGACGCGCGCGATCACCCGCCTCTGCTCGGTGATGCGCAGGCCGCGCTCGGCGCACAGCGCCTCAAGGTCGATCTTGGTCTGGGTCATAAACGAAAGAAGGAACGCCCTCCGGTTGGATTGGCGTTCCTTCTAATCTGCGGAGTCGCCTGCCTGCAAGGGCACGCAAACCCAATGATGTTGCGGCTTACTTCTTTCCGCGACCGCTGCGCGTGCGTTTCGTGCCGAGACCAATCTTCTTGGCAAGTTCACGGCGCTGCTTGGCGTAATTGGGGGCAACCATCGGATAGTCGGATGGCAGGCCCCATTTGCGCCGATAGTCGTCCGGCGTCATGCCATAGCTGGTCATCAGGTGACGCTTCAGCATTTTCAGTTTCTTGCCGTCTTCCAGACAGACAATGTAATCGGGCTTGATCGACGCGCGCACCGAAACAGCGGGTTCCTGCGTCATTTCTTCTTCGGCGTCGGGACCCAAGCTGGAGAGCGTGTTGTAAACCTGCTCGATAACCGTGGAAAGATCGCTGACGGCGACGGTATTGTTGCCGACATGGGCAGAGACGATTTCAGCTGTCAGGGCCAGCATGTCTTCATGCATTTCGTTTGTTTCGTCCATGGGATGCACTCCTATACTTGAATCGGGTCCAGCCAGAATGACCGGTTGCGGCGCATATGGGGACGGCGTCTGAAAAACGCAAATAATATCGGGGCAGGCGTCAGGCCGTTATTTGCCGCTGCATCGTAATGGCATCGTGCACCCGGCCATCGATACCGCGATAATAGGCTTTTCTACGCCCAATTTCCGCAAACTGATGGCGGTGGTACAGTTTTAGCGCCGCCAGATTGGATTCCCTTACTTCCAGATGCATGATGGCGGCACCGCGTGCCCGCGCGCCGTCCATCGC